>JABXHQ010000042.1 GCA_013373545.1 Gammaproteobacteria bacterium | reverse complement strand
GCAAAAGTCATTCACATCGATGTTGATGCCTCTGAACTGGCCAAACTGCGTCAACCGCATTTAGCCATTCAGTGTGATCTAGCCGTGGCATTAGAGCACTTAAATTCTTCCAAACAATTGGAGACAGCGTCGTTGCATCATGACGCATGGCGCGAAAACTGTCGACAACAAAAGCAGCAACACGCATGGCAATATAACAATCCAGCAGCGGGAATTTATGCGCCGCGGCTATTACGTGATATCAGCGCTCGCTGTCCGGATAACACCATTTTTACCTGTGATGTTGGACAACACCAAATGTGGGTGGCTCAGCATTGTCAGTTTTCCTCACCACGACATCACTTAAGTTCTGGTGGCTTAGGTACCATGGGCTTTGGGCTGCCAGCGGCGATTGGTGCCATGGTTGCTTGCCCCGAAGCAACCGTTATTAATGTGACTGGTGATGGCTCATTCGCAATGAATGTTCAGGAGTTAATGACTCTTAAGCGTTATCAATTGCCGCTTAAAATTTTGCTAATTGACAATCAAAGTTTAGGCATGGTGAGACAGTGGCAGCACCTGTTTTTTAAAGACCGTTTTAGTGAAATTGATTTGTCGGATAACCCCGATTTTGTCACCTTGGGCCATGCATTTGGTTTAGCAGCTAAGCGCATTGAAAGTGCTGAACAAGAATCGGCAGGCATCGATTGGCTGCTGGCTCAAACCGAACCAAGCTTGCTGCAGGTTTGTATTAGTAATCAAGAAAATGTTTGGCCGCTGGTTCCACCGGGCAGCGGAAATCACGAAATGTTAAAAGGAGAGCATCAAAATGAAAAAAATTAATATCAAGTTATTGCATGTTCATGGTGCACTGGAGCGTACTTTACGTTTGATTCGGCACCGTGGATTTGATGTTCACCAATGCAATGTACGGTTGAGCGCAGATAATCACTATGCCATGACCCTAGTGGTTGACAGCCGCCGCGATGAAAACAATTTAATGCAGCAACTGAATAAACAGTTTGATGTGGTGTGCGTAAGTTTAACCGAATCTAAAGTTAAGTCTGCAAAAAGCAAAAGGTATCGCTATGCTTACACCGCCTAGTTTTGCTAAAAATTTAGCTGATGAAGCAACGGTTGATGGCAGTGTCGAACTTTATGACACCACGCTGCGTGACGGTGCGCAAACTCATGGTATTCAATTTACTGCGCAAGACAAAATTGCGATTGTTTCTTTATTGGATGAGTTTGCTTTGGATTACATCGAGTTAGGTTGGCCTGGAGCGAATCCAATTGATGATGAGGTCTTTGCGTTTTTTGCAACTCGTCCACTGCAGCACGCTAAACTGGTGGCTTTTGGCGCAACTTGTAAGCCAGGACAATCACCGGAGTCTTCACCGCTTATGCAAGCTTTAGTGCAGTCATCGGTCGAGCGAGTTACTTTAGTTGCTAAGACATCTCGCTGCCATATTGAGCAAGTACTTGAGTGCAGCTTGGAAGATAATTACCAAGCGATTTATCAATCGGTGAAATTTCTTCGCGCGCACGGTAAGCAAGTGTGGATTGACGCGGAACATTTTTTTGATGGTTACAAAGAAGCTCCGTCAGTTACCGCGGCTTGTTTACAGGCGGCAGTTGCTGCCGGTGCTGAAGGCGTAGCCTTATGCGATACCAATGGCGGAACATTGCCCGAAGAAATTAAAACGATTACCCGTTGGGTTGTCGATAGTTTTAACTTACCGGTAGCAATCCATGCTCATAATGATTGTGAGCTTGCCGTGGCCAATGCGCTAGCTGCTGTAGCAGTAGGTGCTAAGGTCGTTCAAGGTTGTATCAACGGTTACGGTGAACGTTGTGGCAATACCAATTTGACTTCTTTAATGGGGGTTTTAGGATTTAAAACGCCTTATCGATTTGCCGCAAGAGAAAATCTCGCTCACTTAACGAAACTAGCTCATGCAATCGCCACTCGAGCGAACTCAACGTTAAATGGTTATGCGCCGTTTGTCGGCAGTTCTGCCTTTGCACACAAAGCGGGCTTGCACGCATCAGCAGTTGCAAAATTTTCTGCAAGTTACGAGCACATTCAGCCGAGCGCAGTCGGGAATCAACGGAAAATTCTGGTTTCAAATCAGGCGGGGCGATCCAATCTGAAATTTAAATTACAACAACTCGCGCTGGACAATAGCGATTTAACACAAGCGTTGTCATTAGTTAAACAACAAGAAGCTAAAGGATTTCAATATGAAGAGGCGGACGCTTCTCTAGCGGTATTGATGTTACGACAACGTGAAGACTATCAACCACCGTTTGTCATTGAGGAGTTGATCGAAAATACCGTTGCTCGAAGAGGTCAAGTTAATTTGCATCACGTGTCGCTAAAAGTTCGAACGGGCGCCAACAATTCATGGGTGGCGTGTGAAGCGCAAGGGCCTGTTGAAGCGATTGATAGGGCGCTGCGTCAAGCATTAACGTCACACTGGCCATTAATTGAAACCGTTGAGTTAGTGGATTACAAAGTACGAATTTTGAACCCGGAAAGTGCAACTGCAGCGACTACCCATGTTTGGATTGCTACGCGTTTAGGCGATCAAGTTTGGTATACCGTCGGTTGCTCATCAAGCATTTTTGCCGCGAGCTTACAAGCTCTTTGTGATGCCATTGAATTTTGTATCGCGCGGAGTGAGTTTAGCCAATGGGGCAGTTATTTTTCATCATCAAAACAGCGCGAAAATAAGGAGAAAAATCATGGCCATCAAGCAGCCTGATTATATATGGTTTAATGGCAAACTGGTTCATTGGTTCGACGCAAAAGTCCACGTTTTGAGTCACGCGATTCATTATGGTTCATCGGTTTTTGAGGGGATCCGCTGTTATGAAACGGAGGATGGTCTAGCGTTATTTCGTTTGCAAGATCACATTCGTCGTTTATATGACTCGGCTAAAATCTATCGCATGGAACTGCCATTTGCCGCGTCGACATTAGAGCAAGCTTGCCGTGATGTGGTCATTGAAAATCGTTTAAGCGCAAGCTATTTGCGGCCGGTTGCTTTTCGCGGTTATAACTCGATTGGGGTTTCACCGGTGGATAACCCGGTCGAAGTAGCGGTAGCGGCTTTTGAATGGGGCGCCTATCTTGGCGAAGAGAGTCTTGCGCAGGGGGTGGATGTCGCCGTATCCAGTTGGAATCGTATGGCGCCGAATACTTTACCAACGGCTGCTAAGGCTGGTGGGAATTATTTATCATCGCAACTTGTCGTGGAAGAAGCTCGTCGTCATGGCTATGCCGAAGGTATTGCTTTGGATACCAATGGCTATATCAGTGAAGGCAGTGGCGAAAATATTTTTGTGGTTCGCAACGGCGTTTTATACACACCTCCAGCCACTGCTGCAATTTTACCGGGGCTAACGCGCGATACCATAATGGTATTGGCAGCTGAATTAGGTTATCGAGTTGTCGAGGGAAATATCGCACGCGAAGCTTTGTACTTAGCTGATGAAGTGTTTATGACCGGCACAGCGGCAGAAGTTGTTCCAATTCGCAGCGTGGATGGACAAATAGTGGGAGCAGGTTGTCGCGGTCCGATCACTGAGCAACTACAAAAATTGTTTTTCGGATTGTTCAATGGCTCAACACCTGATCGATGGGGTTGGTTGGATCGCATCTATCATACAGAGCCGTGCGCTCTGCATCGTCCTTAAAAGGAGTTCGCTATGCCTGACTATCGCTCTAAGCGATCTACTCATGGTCGGAATATGGCGGGTGCTCGAGCACTCTGGCGCGCGACCGGTGTGAAAGATAATGATTTTGGCAAACCCATTATTGCGGTTTGTAATTCCTTTACTCAGTTTGTACCTGGTCATGTGCATTTAAAAGACCTGGGGCAGCTAGTAGTGCAATCGATCGAAGCCAGTGGTGCCATCGCAAAGGAGTTTAACACCATTGCGGTCGATGACGGAATTGCCATGGGGCACGATGGCATGCTGTACAGTCTACCGTCGCGCGAAATCATTGCCGACTCAGTCGAGTATATGGTCAATGCGCATTGTGCAGATGCAATGGTGTGTATTTCAAACTGTGACAAAATTACGCCGGGTATGCTGATGGCTGCAATGCGCTTGAATATTCCCACCATTTTTGTTTCCGGTGGTCCAATGGAAGCGGGTAAGACAAAGCTCTCTGATCAACTGATTAAATTAGATTTAGTGGACGCAATGGTAGCGGCTGCAGATCCATCGATTAGCGATGATGAGTTGGCACAAATTGAATCCAGTGCTTGCCCCACTTGCGGCTCTTGTTCCGGCATGTTTACCGCCAACTCAATGAACTGCTTGACTGAAGCGCTCGGGTTAGCGTTGCCGGGCAATGGCTCATTATTAGCCACTCATCAGTTGCGTAAAACATTATTCGAACAAGCCGGCGAACGTATTGTAGCGCTTACGCGACAGTATTATGAGCAAGAAGATGAGCGCGTATTACCCAGAGCCATCGCGAACCAAGCCAGTTTTATCAATGCGATGCGTGTAGACATCGCTATGGGAGGCTCGTCGAATACGGTACTGCATTTGTTAGCAGCGGCACATGAAGGGGAGGTTGCGTTTTCGATGCGTGACATTGACCATCTTTCGCGGGAAACACCGCATTTGTGTAAAGTGGCGCCCAGCAGCAAGCGCTACCATATGGAAGATGTGCATCGCGCCGGAGGTATAATGGCGATCATGCGTCAGTTGGACAGCGCGGGTCTACTGACGACCGCAGGCTTGACGGTTTCCGGAGACAGCTTAGCGGAGCAGTTGAATCGGACTCAGTTATCCAACCCTTGGGCACAGGCATTTTATGCCGCTGGGCCTGCAGGGATCCCAACGCAACAAGCGTTTAGTCAAGACTGCCGCTTTGATAGCGTCGATTCCGATCGCGAGCAAGGATGCATTCGTTCGGTTCAAAGTGCCTACAGCCAAGATGGTGGACTGGCAGTACTGTATGGCAACTTGGCGCCGCGAGGTTGTATTGTGAAAACAGCGGGTGTGGATCCCAGCTGTTTGCATTTTGCGGGCACCGCACGGGTGTTTGACTCGCAAGATGCGGCCGTGAACGCTATTTTGACCGATGCAATCAAGCCGGGTGATGTGGTGGTGATCCGTTACGAAGGTCCGCGTGGAGGACCCGGGATGCAGGAGATGCTCTACCCAACCAGCTACTTAAAGTCGAAAGGACTGGATAAACATTGCGCGTTAATCACCGATGGTCGATTTTCGGGCGGAACTTCGGGGTTATCGATTGGTCATATTTCGCCAGAGGCCGCCGCCGAGGGGGTGATCGCTTTAGTGCACGATGGTGATGCTATAACCATCGATATTAAGGCGCGGAAAATCAACTTGCAGGTTTCCGATGAGGAGCTGCAGCAGCGCCGTCGTGACGTGCAACAAAGCGGGGGCTTTCAAGCGCCGCCGCGACAACGTCAAATATCAACTGCGCTGAGTCTGTACGCTGCATTTGTCAGTAGTGCCGATGAGGGGGCGGTGCGACGTCTGCCATAATTGCCGAGTGCCGCAGTTTCAGCGCTTTTGCTTTTCAACGCGGTAAAAGCACCGCGAAAGGATGTTCTGCGCCCCTTAGCGATGATAGAATAGCGCGGCGTTAGTCTGCAGCTATTTCAATGAAAATGAGGTTATTAATGAAGCATTTAGTCTATACGGCATTATTATTCGGCAGTTCGATGGCAGTCTTGGCAGAAGAGGGTTCTGCTGCTGAGGAGTCACCCTGGAAAGGAAAAGCTGAGTTAGGGGTGGTTAACAGCAACGGTAACACCAACACCAGCTCTAGCAACGGTAAGCTTAATTTGGTTTATGACGCGGAAGTTTGGAAGCAAGAGTTTCGTCTTGAGACCTATAAAGCCGAATCAGAAGTTGAGGAGAACGGCGTTGACGTGTTGAAGAAGACCGCGGATAGAACTTACTTCTTCTCAAAAACAGACTACAAGTTTTCCTCTAAATCTTATGCTTATGCTTTATTAGATTATGCGGATGAAAATTTCACGGCCTATGATTATATTGGCAACTTTTCAATCGGATTTGGTCGTTCTTTTATTAAGGACAAAGAGACCGAGTTCGGTGGCGAGATCGGTTATGGTTTGCGTCGTTATCAAGAGAAGTTCCAATTTATTGCTGAAGAAGAAGAAGTGGCGCGTTTGGCTGGTAATTACAGGCAAAAGATTTCCAGTAATGCAAACTTTCAACAAGAGCTAGTGGCTGAGTTTGGTAAAGACTTTGATGTTTATAAGTCGGTGACGGCATTAACGGTTAATATTAATTCGTCAATGGCACTGAGCGTTGGCTATGAAGTGCAGCATACCACGGAGGTCGAAGAAGGTTTCGAGAAAACTGACTCAAAAACAACCGTGAATTTAGTCTATAACTTCCTGTAGTAGCGAGTTGAATAGTAAAGGCTCCCAATAGGGGGCCTTTTTTTTGCGTGCAATTAAGCTTCGACTAGCGCCGCTAGATTTTTTATCGAACCCGTGAGGCTCAGCTATACTAGTATTCACTATGTATCTGATATCGAATTTTTCATGTTCAAAAAGCTCCCAATAGAGTCGCTATCCGTTGGTATGTACGTCGAAGCCGTTGCTGAACGCAGCGGTTCGGCACAAGCCGCGAAAGTCGCTAAGAAGGGCATCATTAAGTCGCCTGAGGTGATTGAGAAGCTGAAAGCCGTAGGCGTCATCAGTGTGATAGTTGATACGGCCAAAACGATCACCGAAACCAGTCCAACTTCCGAGGTGGCTGCGCCGGCCAATTCGAACAAAGCCCGGAGCTTTTCTGACAAGCTCGCCAGCGCTCATGCGTTGTATCAGCAAGCGAAGCAGCTGCAAGCGCAGGCACTGGATAATATTAGTGAAGGGCGAGCTTTCGATATGTCGGCGTTTGTTGAGTTGTCCGATGGCTTTGTTGAAAGTTTGTTTGACGATCAAGATGCTCTATTGTGCGCATCGATGATGAAAAATAAAGATGATTACTTGCTTGAACACTCCATTAATGTCGCGCTATTACTCGGTGCTTTTGCGCGCTATTTGGAGCGGCCGATGGAAGAAATTAAGGCATTGATTTTAGGCGGCTTTCTTCATGATGTTGGCAAAGTTAAGGTGGCAGATGGCATTCTTAAGAAGCCGGGAAAGCTGACGCCTGAAGAGTATCAAGAAATGAAGCGTCACGTTGAATACGGCATTGCCGCAGTGGCGAATCAGGCTCAGTTGCCACAAATCGCCAAACAAGTAATTGCTGAGCATCATGAACGGCTCAATGGCAAAGGATATCCAGCTGGATTGAGTGGTGACGAGATTTCCTTATACGGGCGGATGGCGGCAATTGCTGATTGTTACGATGCCATTATATCTGTGCGTTGTTATAAAGATGGAGAAGTTGCCGGGCGTGCCTTTAAAATATTACTCAACGACTCGGGGAGCCATTTTGATACCGAGCTGGTGGGAAAGTTTATTAAATGCATCGGTGTTTACCCGGTGGGGACTCTCGTAGAGCTTAAGTCTGGCCGCTTAGGGATGGTGATCCGCAAAAATCTGCAAAATCCGCTAAGACCGTTAATTAAAGTATTTTACAACTGGCGTCAAAAGCACTTTATTGAAAGCCGTGAAGTCGACCTTGGGCGCACCTTTGAAGAAGATGAAATCGAGCGAACCGTTCGGGCGGAGAGCTTGTCAATTGATATTCCTCGTTACTTTGAAGAGTTTATGTTAACGGGCTAGAAAAATATTTTTCTGCCACTTTGATTTATCTCTGAACACAACCTAAAGTATTAGTAACTATTTGAAAGATACTAAGAAATCAAGCTCTATGCCGATCCCTGTCACCGTTTGTGATGATTCAACCTTAGCGCGTAAACAAATCGCGCGCAGCCTTCCCGATTATTGGGACATTGATTTATCCTTTGCTGAAAATGGCCTGGAAGGACTGGAGTGCGTGCGCAATGGGCAAGCTGAAGTTTTGTTCCTCGATTTAACTATGCCTGAAATGGACGGCTACCAAGTCCTTGAGCATATTTTTAAAGAGCAGTTAGCCACCAATGTAATTGTGGTTTCGGGCGATATTCAAGCTGCGGCGCGCGAGCGAGTCATGTCGCTCGGTGCGTTGGCGTTTATTCGTAAGCCAGCGGATGCCGATCAGTTGGCAATGATACTGCATGAGAATGGACTGTTGCCGGATGCGGCTGAAGCATCAGCGCCAGTCAATAGCGTTATCGAATCCATTAAAGATGCACCAATTCCGTTGCGGGATAGTTACCAAGAGATTGCCAATGTAGCAATGGGCCAAGCAGCAGAGTTATTAGCAAAGCTATTAGATGCGTTCGTGGTGTTGCCAATCCCTAACGTCAATACGATTGAAGTAGCCGATATGCAAATGACGCTGCAATCGATAGAGCGTCATGGTACCGTTTCCTCTGTTTGTCAGGGCTTTATTGGTAATGGTGTCGCTGGCGAAGCTCTGCTTATTTTTAATGATTCCAGTTTTAAAGATATTGCCGAACTGATGCGTTTTGATGGAGTACTCGATCGAAACGTTGAGCTTGAGCTGTTAATGGATATTGCCAGTATTCTTATCGGAGCCTTTCTAAAAGCGTTTGCCGATCAACTCGATATGCAGTTCAGTCAGGGACATCCCATCATTCTTGGACAACACTGTAACATTGGCGAACTGATTAAACCTGAAAATGTAACTTGGAAAGAAACACTCGCGATTGAGATTCTTTACACCATTGAAGGTTACAGTGTGAATTGTGAATTATTGATTCTATTTTCTGAAGACTCCATTGAGGAGTTAAACCACAGGGTATCATTTTATTCATCATGAGTAATGTAGCGACTAACAACGGAGAGATAGAAGGGCTCCATTGGATGATGGACATGCTGACCAATGTCGATGTTGGCTTGGTTGTGCTCGATTCTGCTTACTGTATTCAGATGTGGAATCGTTTTATGAATGACCACTCTGGCCGTTCTGATAAAGAAGTGAAAGGTGAAAGTATCTTTGATATTTTTCCCGAAGTGCCCGAAGCCTGGTTTAAGCACAAGATTGACTCTGTGTTCTTACTTAAAAGTCGAGCCTTTAGTACTTGGGAGCAGCGACCGTATCTATTTCGGTTTAAAAATTATCGACCTATCACTAGCACTGAAGACACCATGTACCAGAATGCGACGATGATTCCGTTAATGTCACCGGACGGTGAGGTTAATCATGTTTGTCTTTTGATCTACGATGTTACCGACATTGCAACAGGGAAAAAAGAGCTTACGCGCTTAAATAAAAAGCTGGAAAGTTTGAGTCGAACGGATCGGCTGACCAATTTGTTTAATCGTGGATTTTGGGAAGAATGTTTCCAAGGTGAGTTTGATCGCTGTTTGCGTTACAAGACAGTGTCCAGTGCGTTGATTTTTGATATTGACCACTTTAAAAATATTAATGATACCTATGGCCATCAAGCCGGAGACGAGGTTATTCGGAAAACCGCAGCGCTGTTAAGCGATCTGGTTCGAAAATCAGACATTGCTGGACGTTATGGTGGCGAGGAGTTTGTGGTATATCTGCCCAATACCTCTGCTGAAAATGCAATGATCTTTGCCGAGCGCTTACGTAAAAAAATTGAACAACTCAAGATTAATTATGAAGGCCAAGAAATACGCTTCACGGTTAGCTTAGGCATTAGCGAATTTAATGAAGCAATGCCGAGTCACGAAAAGTGGATTGAAGCTGCTGATCAAGCCCTCTACCAAAGCAAAGAGTCCGGTCGAAATCAAACCAATATAAAGTCTTACACATAATTGCATCGCTACCTATTCAAAAGCGCCGTTCATTGTTAGACTGACGACGTCAGTGGCAGTTTTTTATTTATGCGATAAGCGGGTGTTTAATGACTCAATCAAAAGTTACCGCGACTGTCCACCCTGCGGGCAGTCTCGATGTATTGTCAAAGTATGAAGTTAGTTTAATTACTGATCCAGCTAATAAGCCGTTAAAGGACATTTTTCGAATGTGTGCTTTGGCGGTGCTTAATACCGGCAGTAAAAGCGACAATAGCCATGAAATTTTAAATGCACATAAAGATTTTGATATTGAAATATTGCAAGCCGATCGTGGCGTAAAACTGCAAGTAATCAATGCACCCAGTGCAGCATTTGTTGACGGCCAAATGATTTTAGGTATTCAAGAGCATTTGTTTTCAGCGCTGCGTGATCTCATTTATTCGTATCTACAAGTTTTGCACAGTGGACGCTTTAATCTTGACGATAGCGATGATATTACCAGTGCTAACTTTCATGTGTTGCGCAATGCTGGTGTCTTACGACCTGCCAGTGCGTTAAATCTAGTGGTCTGTTGGGGTGGTCATGCTATTAGCCGCGTCGAATATGATTATACCAAGGACGTGGGATATCAATTGGGTTTACGTAACTTTGATATCTGTACCGGATGTGGTCCCGGCGCTATGAAAGGCCCGATGAAAGGGGCCGCTGTTGCGCATGCCAAGCAGCGTATTATTGACTCGCGCTTTATCGGAATTAGTGAACCCGGTATCATTGCCGCAGAAGCTCCAAATCCAATTGTGAACAAGTTGGTTATTATGCCGGATATCGAAAAACGCTTAGAAGCTTTTGTCCGGTTAGCGCATGCTATTATCGTTTTTCCTGGCGGAGTGGGAACGGCTGAAGAGCTGTTTTATTTGCTGGGAATTCTATTACATCCAAAAAATAGCGATATGCCGTTTCCCGTCATCTTAACGGGGCCGAGTAGCAGTGCTAACTACTTTCACTCAATTAAGGATTTTATAATAAAAACTCTGGGAGAAAGTGCGGCTAAAAAACTGCAAATTATTATTGATGATCCGGAGGCTGTGGCGACGACTCTAAAACAGCAAGTTGTGCCAGTTCGAGAGTATCGCAAGCAGTTTAATGATGCGTTTTATTTTAATTGGCAAATGCATATTCCGTTAGCATTTCAAAAGCCTTTTAGTGCCAGTCATCAAGCGATGTCGGAACTTGATTTGTCGAAAAACCAACCAGTCCATGAGTTGGCCGCGAATCTTCGCTGTGCATTTTCGGGTATTGTGGCCGGAAATGTAAAAGCTGAAGGAATAGAAGCGATTAATCTACACGGCCCTTTTAAATTAAAAGGTGATGCTGAAATTATGAGTGAGTTGGACCGCGTATTACGGTCTTTTGTTGAACAGAAGCGGATGAAAATTGGCGACCAAGATTATTCGCCCTGTTATGAATTAGTCTAAGAATAAAGAGTTTAATAGTAAATGAATAAATATTTTTTTCCGATAGTCATTAGTTTACTGGCTATAGTTTTGACGGCGTGTGTTACTCCGCAGCGTTCGCAATCAACTAACGTCGATACACCGGCTGTTGCCAGCAAAGCTACGATGGTTAATGATGAGTTAACGTTTGCCAATTTAGATGTTGTACGAACGCACCACATTGATCTTATGCTTAATGTTGACTTTAAAACGCAAACCTTGTCAGGAGAGGCGGAACTATCATTAAATTGGTTTGATGCCTCGGCGCGGGAATTGCGGCTTGACACACGTGAACTGACGATTAAAAGCGTTCGATATCTAAAGCAGGAAGCTTGGTTAATCGCTCCATTTGAAATGGGGCCTGTTGACGAGGTAAAAGGTCGAGCATTAGTCATACAATTGCCCGAGCAGGCGAGTAAGGTTAAAATTGCCTATCAAACGGCGCCCACTGCGTCTGGTCTGCAATGGCTTAGTGAGCAGCAAACCGGCTCTAAAAAATTTCCATTTATGTACAGCCAATCGCAAGCCATCCATGCACGTAGCTGGATCCCATTGCAAGACTCTCCTGCAATTCGAGTTACTTATAGTGCGCGTGTGAATGTTGCTAAACCATTGAAGGTAGTGATGAGCGCTGAATCAGTTGCGCGTAATGATGAAGGCTTTCATTTCTCGATGCCACAAGCGATCCCCCCTTATCTAATTGCCATTGCAGCAGGAAACTTGCAATATCAAAAAATGTCTGAGCAAACCGGAATATGGGCTGAGCCCGATATTCTGGATCGTGCGGTGGCTGAGTTTGATGATACCCAAAAAATGATCGCTATTACTGAAGCTTTGTATGGTCCTTACCGTTGGCAGCAATACGATTTATTGATATTGCCGCCAGCGTTTCCATTTGGTGGTATGGAAAATCCGCGCTTATCGTTTATTACCCCAACCGTAATTGCAGGTGACAAGAGTTTGGTTAATTTAATTGCTCATGAACTGGCGCACTCTTGGTCGGGTAATTTAGTAACCAATGCAACTTGGAATGACTTGTGGCTCAACGAAGGTTTTACCAGTTATGTCGAAAACCGCATCATGGAAGAAGCGTTTGGTGTTGAACGAGCGGTAATGGAGCAGTGGTTGAGTGTTGCGTCGTTGCAGCGTGACTTGGATAGTTTAGCGGCGGCGGATACGCGGTTAAAAATTACCTTAGACGGGCGAGATCCCGATGATGCATTCTCTGAAGTTCCGTATATAAAAGGCCACTTGTTTTTGCTTTTTTTAGAACAGCGGTTTGGTCGTGAGATTTTTGATCCCTTTGTAAAAGGTTATTTTAATAAATTTGCTTTTCAGTCGTTAACTACGGAACAATTTATTAACTATCTTGAGCAACATTTATTGCAACCTAATCCGGGGGTGGTCAGCATGGAGGAGGTTGAACAATGGGTTTACCAACCTGGATTACCAGCAAATTCTCCAACTCCGGTCAGTTCGGCATTTGAGCAGGTTGCCGAAACCATGGCCGCTTGGCGGGCAAATCGCATCGCCACTGGCGCCTTAAAACAAGTAGATTGGTCGGTACATGAGTGGCTGTACTTTATTGAATCATTACCTGCTGATTTAGCTCGCCGCAAGATCCGCGAGCTCGACAGAACATTAGGACTCACTGAGTCAAACAACGCAGAGATTCAATTTGCTTGGTATCGATTTGCGCTAACCAATGGGTACCGTGAAGTGGATCCGGCCGTGGCGGAGTTTCTCAAGTCAGTCGGTCGTCGCAAGTTTATAGTGCCTTTGTATCAGTTATTGGCTGACTTATCGCCGCAAAGCAAGGTATGGGCTGCTGATATTTACCGCCAAGCACGCGCTGGTTATCACCCGTTAGCGCAGCAGAGTATCGATAAAATCTTTGCCGGAAAATAAAATGAGCGCCTGTGCGCTCATGAATTTTGGAGAGGTACGAAGATTTTCATTTTGTTATGGGTCTAGGTCGGTGCTCCTTGCGAACCCAGATGTTTTGACTGACCAAACAGTAAACAATACCAATCTTTGGAGCAAGGTATAGGTTTGTGTCAAACCTGTGGATAACTTGTTAAAAGAAAAAAAATCTCATAAAAGTAATACCCAATCAGCGACCTTCAATTGTGCAAATTGCTGCGGCAAAGTTGAGCGTTGAGCCGCAGCTAATTGCAAGCCATTTTGTCATGCTCTGCGCTTTGATGAACCAAGAAAAGCGAGGACGCAATGATAGAACGCTCGGAAAGTTACTTATTAAAGGAGGGCATTGGCAAGCTAAGTCATCACCAATGTACCGGTTTGGGGGCGATGCTTGGAATACTATTACTCTTCTTTTCTGTACCCTTATCAGCAGAACCGATTTTTCGTTGGCAAGATCACTCTGGGCACTGGCAGTTTAGCGATCGGCCGCCATCTCAGCAGTCCTACACTCTGGTTCAGCTAACCCCTCGGCCGGTGGTGGCGTGGCAACCGGTTAAGTTAATGTCATTACAAAAAGCTAGGCGAGCGACACGTGGTGCCGGCTTAATCAGACAACGAAAAGAAGCGTGTCGGGCCGTTCAGCCGATCATTAAAAAACTTGAGCGACAGCGCAAACAGCAGCGCGGTGATACTCAAGATATGCGGCGGTTGCGAGAATTGCGTTATTGGCGGTTGAAGAATTGCTAGAGTAGCCGTGCAGCTTGGGTAGCTGCACGGTAGTGATAAGAATTAAGCGCTAAAATTGTTAGCCGCAAATTCCCAGTTGACTAGGTTCCAGAATGCTTCAAGGTATTTAGGGCGAGCATTGCGGTAGTCAATGTAGTAGGCGTGTTCCCAAACATCAACCGTTAGGAGTGGTGTTACGCCTGCTTCAGTTAGAGGACAACCGGCATTTGAAGTATTCATAATGTCCAAGCTACCATCGGATTTTTTTACTAACCAAGTCCAGCCAGAGCCGAAGTTAGTGGCTGCTGATTGTGAGAACTTGGTTTTGAATTCTTCAAAACTGCCGAAAGCGGAGTTGATCGCTGAAGCAAGCTCTCCCGATGGTTCGCCACCACCATTAGGACTCATGCTGTTCCAGTAGAAAGTGTGGTTCCATACTTGAGCTGCGTTGTTAAAGATGCCACCTGATGATTGCTTGATAATGTCTTCAAGAGAAGCGTTGGCAAACTCGGTACCTTCCACCAAGTTGTTTAAGTTAACCACATAAGTGTTGTGATGTTTGCCGTAGTGGAACTCTAAAGTTTCTTCCGAAATTGTCGGTGCAAGTGCGTCTTTTGCGTAGGGTAGAGGGGGTAATTCGAAAGCCATAGTAAAAGCTCCTTCAATCCATAGTCGTTAGTTTAATAGAGTGTTCAATTGTCAGGCGTCATTGTAGTCATATTGGACCTATATTGTTAGACCTTTTTGGCAGTAATCGGAAAAATGGATTGAAAAAGACCATAAAAATGAAAAGGTTAATCGGTATTTATTGCGAAATTTCCATTAAATACACTGGCGTTCACGGTACAGGTTGATTAAGATCACGCCATCTATCTGGTTTAACGAATTTAGAGGTGTATATGGAAACTTTGGACCGTATCAAGCAGCAAATTGCGGAAAATGATATTTTGATTTACATGAAAGGCTCGCCGAAGCTCCCAATGTGCGGCTTTTCAGCACAAGCGGTTCAAGCATTAATGCAGTGTGGCGAAGAATTCTCCTACGTTGATATTTTAGAGAATCCGGACATCCGTGCAGAGCTGCCAAATTACGCGAATTGGCCTACATTTCCGCAGTTATGGGTGAAAGGCGAATTGATTGGCGGTTGTGATATCGTACTTGAGATGTTTCAGAAGGGTGAATTGCAAAGTTTAATCAAAGAAGCTCGCCAGTAAGCTCTACGGCGACTAAGATTTACAGTCAGACACTAAAAAAGCCGCTTATAGCGGCTTTTTTAATCAATCTCTAGCTCTACGCAACATTGTTAAAGGCCACTTCTGGCGTAACCCACTGTTCCAACAAAGCTTTGGCGGCTTGTCCGCAGCGTCCACAATCGCCAGCGATGCCCAACTCGATGCTCAAACTACGCATACAAGTGGCTTTGCCTTCTTCAACAGCAGTTTTAATATCTGAATCGGTGATACCCCGACATAAACACACGTACATTGAATCAATCTCTAAAACGACTATGGTGTAAATTTAATGCAAATGAGAATGATTGTCAATACAATTGTTGTTTGGGAGCAAGTTGAGCAATTAATCGATAAAAGCGATTACTTTTAAAATGTCTGCCCCAGAGCCATTGCAGTTGTTTATAATGCTTGGCGCAAATTAACCTAACAATTGGAGAATAACATGGGTGTATTAGTTGGAAGAGAAGCGCCGGACTTCAGCGCAGCAGCAGTACTTGGTAATGGTGAAATTGTAGATAGTTACAACTTTAAAGACGCCACAAAAGGAAAGTATGCGGTTGTGTTTTTCTATCCGCTTGATTTCACATTTGTATGTCCATCTGAGCTAATTGCTTTTAACCACCGCTTAGAGGAATTCAAAAAGCGTGGTGTAGAGGTGATTGGTGTTTCGATCGACTCTCAGTTCAGCCACAATGCATGGCGTAATACCCCGGTAGAGAAAGGTGGGATCGGTGAAGTTGGTTATACCTTAGTGGCGGATGTTAAACACGCAATCTGTCAAGCCTACGATGTTGAGCATCCAGAGGCTGGCGTTGCTTTCCGTGCATCATTTTTAATCGATCAAGCCGGTATGGTTCGTCATCAAGTGGTTAACGATTTACCGCTCGGCCGTAACATTGATGAAATGTTGCGTATGGTTGATGCGCTTCAGTTCACTGAGCAGCACGGCGAAGTTTGCCCAGCTGGGTGGAAAGATGGTGATAAAGGCATGACGGCTACGCCAGACGGTGTTGCTGCGTACCTTTCGACCGAGTCTGATAAACTTTAAGTTTTTCTGTCGGTAGTAAAAAAGCGCCTTATGGCGCTTTTTTTTTGCTGCAATTACTTAGGCGAGAGTAGCGGCGGTTGCTGTCGAGCTTTCTGCTGCTTCGTTTAGCGGCCAGCCACCAAGCGCTTGGTAGCGATTAACCATTCGGCAAAACAATTCAGCGGTCTTCTGCGTGTCGTACAGTGCCGAATGGGCTTGTTTATTGTCAAACTCAACGGCAGCACTTTGGCAGGCTTTAGCCAGTACGGTTTGGCCATAACATAAAGCCGCTAAACTGGCGGTATCAAAAGTTGAAAACGGATGAAACGGATTGCGCTTGATATTTTGTCGTTCACTAGCGGCTTTCACAAAGCTAAGGTCAAAAGTTGAGTTATGCCCGACCAGGATCGAGCGCTGACAAGCCGCTGCTTTTTGATGTTTGCGGACAAATTTGAACAGCTCCTTGATAACCTCACCTTCGTCTTTCGCTCCGCGCAGAGGATTGTTGGGGTCGATTCCGGTAATTTCTAACGCCGCTGGCTCTAGGTTCGCACCGTCAAATGGGGTGACATGTTCATGAAAGGTATCGGCAATAACGAGCTGTTGTTCACTATCAAAAGCTAATGTGACGGCGGCTACTTCTAAAAGTGCATCGGTTTGACAGTTAAAACCTCCGGTTTCAACGTCGACAACGACAGGAAAAAATCCTCTAAATCGGCTGGCTAACATGAATACTCCTAAAACGAATCAGCGCTATTGTTACCGATCCCAGTAGGAAGCTCCAGTGCTATCGAGAAATAAATGTACTGAATTTTTCAAGTCGCGAATGTGACGGCCGATATCTTAATAAATCCACCGTTACTTCTATTCATTGGAACTGAGGCGATGAAACATTTGATTTTGGGCGTATTGATGAGTGTGGCAGTCTGCGCCAATGCTGACTTTCGTACCTATCTTGCCGAGATTGATGAGTCTAGTTGGACATTTGAAGGGAATCCGGTTCAGTGTCATTTACGGCATTCGATTCCTACTTATGGAGAAGCCGAATTTTTTGCGCGTGCCAGCCGCACGCCGAACATGTTTTTTATCCTCGATAGTAAGCGCAATCGCCTTAAGACTGGCGCACCCATTGAAGTGCGCGCTTTGGCGTCGCAATGGCACCCTGGGAAGCGTGCGCGACAACTGGATGGGGTGTATGCGGTTCCCGGAGAGAAAACTCTGAATATCGGCGATGAAGGAGCATGGAAATTGCTGGTTAGCTTAGAGCAAGGTATGAATCCTGCGTTTTTCTATCGCGACTTTGAAGACAAGAGTGACCGGGTGGCCATTGCCTTGTCGGCAGTTAATTTCAAGGCGGTTTATGATAGCTTCCTGAACTGTGTTGAGTCGCTGTTACCGTATGACTTTCGCGAGATCCAGTACACCATGGTGCATTTTGATTTTGACCGCTCAAAGCTGTCGCAAAGCGATATGCAAAAGCTCGATGTGCTGGCCGAGTTTATAAAATACGATCCCGATATCCAAGTGGTGTTAGTTGAGGGGCATACCGATAGTATTGCTTTTCGGCGGTATAATAAAAAACTAGGACAACGGCGCGCGAATGAAGTGAAAGCTTACTTGGCCCAGAAAGGTGTTTCGCAGCAGAAAATTTTAACCGCTTCGCATGGCGAACGGCGACCGCTCGAAAGTAATCATACCGAAGAGGGGCGTGCGATGAATCGTCGGGTGTTTATTACCTTGCAGAAAGGCGCGGGTTAATCGACCTTATCCTTATACTCACATAGATCTTCAATAATACACGACCCGCACCTCGGCTTTCGGGCCAGACAAGTGTAGCGGCCGTGCAGTATTAGCCAATGATGAGCGTCTATTAAGTAGGGCTTAGGTACAAATTTGAGTAATTTTTTTTCTACTTCTAGTACGGTTTTTCCGGGCGCGATTTTGGTGCGATTGGAAACCCGAAAAATATGGGTGTCAACGGCCATCGTAGGTTGACCAAAAAAGGTATTCAAAACCACGTTCGCAGTTTTTCTTCCAACACCTGGTAATGCTTCCAAATCTTCGCGATTGTCGGGAACTTGTGATTGATGTTGAGTGACCAGTGCTTGGCAGGTTTTAATGACGTTTTCTGCTTTCGAGTTATACAGCCCAATAGTTTTAATATAGGACTTTAAACCATCGACCCCAAGGGCCAAAATTGCTTCAGGTGTATTCGCGACTGGATACAATTTTCTTGTTGCTTTATTCACACTGACATCGGTGGCTTGCGCCGATAAAATCACAGCGATAAGTAACTCAAAAGCGTTTGTGTACTCAAGCTCTGTTGTCGGGTGCGGATTTTCCGAATAAAACCGTTGAAAAATTTCTTCGCGTTTTTGTTTATTCATAATTGACTTTATTACGTTAATTTATCGAGAACCCATTGACCTTGGTGAATAACAGCGACACAAGGATTAGCACCAATGGCATAGGCTAGGTCCGCAGGCTGTTCAATATCCCAGATAACTAAATCGGCTAGTTTATTGGGTGCTAGTGAGCCAATCGATTCTTGTCGACCAATGGCGGCTGCGGCATTTTTGGTGACACCCAGTAGCGCTTCTTCTGGCGTCATTCGAAATAATGTACAGGCCATATTTAATACCAAAAGTAACGAAGTGCAGGGAGAGCTACCGGGGTTACAATCGGTGGCGAGTGCCATGGGGACTTTTTGTTGGCGTAGCTTGTCGATCGGTGGTAACTGCGTTTCGCGCAAAAAGTAAAAAGCGGCAGGGAGTAATACGGCTACCGTTCCGCGTTCGGCCAATTCGGCAATCCCAGAGTCACTTAGAAACTCTAAATGATCCACCGACAATGCGCCCATACTAGCGGCTAATTCGCTTCCACCTTGATCGGATAATTGCTCGGCATGCAGCTTGAGATTAAATCCGAGTAACTGCGCGGCTTGAAAAAGTCGTTTAACCTGAGCATGACTAAAACCAATGGTTTCGCAAAACGCATCGACGCAATCTGCCAATTGCTTTTCTTTTAAAAGCGGGAGAAGCTCGGCGATTAAATAATCGATGTATTGATCAGGTTGGTCCTTAAATTCTGGTGGCACTGCATGAGCGCCGAGAAAGGTTGCTGTAATCGTTGCTGGCACTTGATCTTTAAGTTGAGCTATAACTTCCAGCATTTTAATTTCGCTGTCTTTATCGAGTCCATAGCCAGATTTAATTTCTACCGTAGTAACGCCTTCGTCGAACAGATGACGTAAGCGCTTAAGTGCACTATTGATCAATGATTCATGGTTCGCTGCTCGAGTGGCTTTTACGGTCGATAAAATTCCACCGCCTTGCTTGGCAATTTCTTCATAGCTAATACCTTGTAAGCGCATTTCAAATTCGGCACTGCGGTTACCGCCATAAACAATGTGAGTGTGGCAATCGATAAGCCCAGGAGAAACCCAGCGACTCTGCAGATCATATTTTGCACTGGTTGAGTCTGAAATAGCGGTGGTTAAATTGTCAGTTAAAACGCCAATGTAGCTAATCGTGTTAGCTTTAATCGTGATAAAAGCGTTGTTTAATGCCCCATAAGGTTTATCGCCTTCAAAGGTCATAAAATGGCCGTTATAGAGGATTAAGTCGGCATTGGCGATCGCTTGTGTTGCGCTAAGAGATTTGGACATAACAGAAATTAACTGACTAATTCAAATTTGGGTTATTATGTTAGCGCGAACAGAGTTTAACGGAAAGGCCCGATGAAGATTTACGCAAAAAATATATTACTTGAAGCTGGCTGGGCGAAGAATCAAACATTGACCATTAACGACGGTATTATCAGCGCTATTCAGGATGGTCAAGATCCCGATGCAGAGGTTATTGAGCGACCCATTATCCCTGGCATGGTCAACTTACATTCTCACAGCTTTCAAAAAGCATTTGCGGGTTTAACTGAGTTTCGGGCTAATCAAGAAGATTCGTTTTGGAGTTGGCGTGATGCGATGTATCGATTATTGCAGTCGGTGACACCTGATGATCTGAAAATTATCGCGCGCTATTTGTATTGTGAAATGCTCACCCAAGGCTATACATCTTGTGCCGAATTTCATTATTTACATCACCAGGCCCATGGTGAACCCTATGCTGACCAAGCAGCCAACTCTCATGCGGTTATACAAGGCGCTTTAGATGCGGGCATTTACCTACGACATTGCCCAGTTTTTTACCATTACAGCGGTTTTGGTAAGCTAGCTGCAGAAGCGGGGCAAAGACCTTTTTATAATACCATCGAGTCCTTTCAGTCCTTAGTCGAGTCGCTATTCAGTCACTATCAAAACAATAGTGAGGTGTCGATTGGCATTGCTCCACACTCCTTGCGTGCTGTTTCAAAAGAACAATTACAACAATTAACGCAGTGGTGGCAAACCGGCCCGATTCATATTCATATTGCTGAGCAAATGCGTGAAGTTGAAGATTGTCGAGCGTTTTATCAACAGCGTCCGGTCGAATTTTTGCTCGACACGGTTGCTGTTGATGAGCGTTGGTGCTTAGTTCACGCTACCCATATGACGGCGCAAGAATGTCAAAACTTCGCTGCTACGGGCGCGGTAGCTGGCCTTTGTCCAGAAACCGAAGCGAATCTTGGCGACGGTGTTTTTCCGGCAAGCGATTTTCTCTCGGCGAATGGTCAGTGGGGTATCGGTTCTGATAGTCATATCTGTATATCGCCTTGGCGCGAGCTTAGAACACTTGAATACTCGCAGCGATTTGTGCGGCAACGACGCAATATACTTGCCAGCGAAAGCTTGAAACATGTGGGGCGCTATCTCTGGCAAACAGCAGCGCAGCAGGGCGCGCAAGTGGTCAATCGCGCAAGTGGGGTACTGGCTGTGGGTCGTCGAGCCGATTTAATAACCCTCGATAATACTTGTTCTGAACTTTGCGCACGAGAGGATGATCAATGGCTCGATAGCGCCATTTTTGCTTGCAATGATAATCCTGTCGTTGATGTAATGGTGGCGGGCAAATGGCGGGTTAACAATCGCCAACTGTTGCAACAAGATAATGTCGCTGCTGATTATCAAAAGGTGTTAGCGCGACTCTTGCGGCAGCATTAACTGTTCAGCTTTTTGCCACAAAGCGGTCATTTCAATGGGTTTTACCAGAAAGTCGTTTGCGCCAGCTTTAAGAAAATCATGCCAGTCTGATACATGTACATCTGCGGTAAAAATTAAGATTGGGATCTGCTGATTTTTAGCACGCTCAAAAGCTCGAATACGTTGAATTAACTCCAGTATAGAGAGATCGGAAATGTTGGCATCGGCGATAATGAGTTGGTAGTCATTCTGGCGTATTTTCTCTAACGCTATTTTACCGCTGATTGCGGTGTCTACCGTTGCGCCGATATTGTTGAGCATATCCTTAGTGACCATCTGATCGATCGCATTGTTTTCTACCACTAAGATTCGGCCGCTGATTGACGGTGCTCGACTATCACTCGGTGGTAGTTTCGCTTCAATTTTTTCTTGCGGTTGAACCTTAAATACGAACTCAAGTTTAAAGCGCGTACCCTGATCCGGTGCACTGGATACCTCAATGGTACCTTTCATACAGTCGGTCAATTTTTTAGCAATTGCAAGACCTAAACCAGCATTTGATTGATAAGGTTTATGAACGTCATGAGCGACGCCAAAGGAATGGAAAATTTTGCCTAATTTGTCGGCTGAATAACCACAGCCTGAATCAATAACTTCAAGTACTAAAAATATTTTATCGGCTGACTCAGTTAGTTTTCCTGCAAGCTTGACTTCAATCGTACCGTTTTCAGTGTTCTTAAAAGAGTCAGATAATAAATGGGTAATAATTTTTTGAAATTGGTACTCATCAGCGTAAATAAGGAAGTCGTTAAAAATTTCATTCGCATGCACATGCGTATCGATATTCTTTTTAGTTGCCATTGCGATAAAAGGAGCCGTACAGCGCTGCAACATACGCGAAGGGTCGAAGTAACTCGGTGATAGTTCAACCGCATTGTTTTCCAACTGTGCATAGTCGAGGATATTATCGACTAACTCGATTAACTTAGTCGAAGCCACTAAGCTGTTTTCAACATAGCTGCGCAACTTAGACGCTTGGACGCTCGCTTCTAACAGTTGTAAGCTTCCCATCGCTGCGTTCATTGGCTCGCGCATTTCGTAGCTCATTTGTGCTAAAAACTTACTTTTTGCTTTACTCGCCTCGACGGCATCGGAGCGAGCTTGCTCTAGAACCATTGCATGCTCCAATTCGCGGCGCTTCGCCTGCTCGAGAGTTTTGGCCATTTCATTGATATTTGATTCGAGAATTCCTAACTCACCGCCGGAATACTCGGTTACGCGTGCCGAGAGGATTCCTGATTTAAACAGTTTAACAGTTTCTGATAAGGACTTAACGGGTTTTAAAATCGAGCGGGCGATTAATAACGCTAATCCTGCTGCCAACAACAAGCTGGCAAGGCCGATTAATATTCCGCCCATTATAGAGTCCATTTGATTCGCCAGTAACTGCTTATTGGTTAGACCGAGGTGAATACGACCAATAATTTTGTTGGGGCTTTGCTCGCTGGGGCCGGCTAATGAAAGGCTTAAATCGGAAGACTCCAAAGGAACATCTTGCAGCTCGATTTCCGAACTGAAATTTGAAATTTCGAGCTCTTCAAGTTCATCAATCAAAGTTAAGTTACGGCGTGATAATAATAGCTCATTGTCACGATCATAGAATTCAACAAAGACTACATCGGACTCATTAAGAACGGGCGTAACAATTTCTTCTAATAGCGACGGGTTTTTAATAAACACTGCATATTCACTGGCAGGCCCCAGCTGCTGAACTAACAGTTCGCCTTTGCGATTTAGTTGTTGTTGTAAGGTGTCAAATTTTTCGTGAATGAAAAATCCGGTCAGCGCCAATAACATAAAAATAGCGGGAGCGACGCCTAATACAATCGTACGACTGAAAATAGACCACTTATTCATAGACGTCGACTCCACCAAAGTTTATTTCGGTTGCCTGGATAATATCGGTGTAATGACTCTCTTTACGCACCACTAAGTTTAATGAACGAGCTACGTCATTATTGAAGCTGACGCTAAAACGATTGCTAAAATGGGTGCTGGGTAATTGTGAGTTATGGCTAAAATAAAAATTAATGGCATCTACTACTTCATCGAGTAATTGCTGCATAGTGGTGTAGGTGGTGGCGACGCTTCCCGGTTTAATAAAGTTTTTGTCGGCACCCAATAAAAATTTATTATGACGGTATAGGGTTAATAAAATCGATTTGATCGTTGACCGGTTATATATTTTATTGTCATTGGTGGCAATAATTGCGTCGGTTCGATTGATTAACTTGAGTAATGACTTGGAGAGGCTTTCTGGTTCCGCAACAACTTCATACTCTAGGATTAAATTTACCTTTAAGGCGAGCGCTTGCAAGGTGTCAATCTTTCCTTGTTCTTCCGGAGAGATGAGTATCCCAACACGACGCCCTTTAGGGTAAAGTTCTTTAAATAGCAACATTTGTCGTAAAATGGGAGCTTGGTGATAAATAGCTGCACCTTTCGCATTTGGCGCAGCACTCATCAGCGTTTGATATTCGAGTGGTGTAATGAGTGTGGCTAAATAAGCACCCTGATAGCCGCTGGCGAGTAACCGCTGTAGGGGAACTTGGCCTACCGTGACCACCAGCGAGTCAGTTGACTCGAGTTTGCCAGCAAAGTCCTCGATCACTTCTACTTGAAATTGATTGCTCAATAACTGCAAGTTTGTCGCTAGATGTTTGCCTAAGGTTTTACTGATCGCACGATTGCTTTCGGTGAGAATAACAATCGTTCTTTCTGGGGAAGTAGCAGCCGCCAATAAGGGTGTACCACTGCAAGAAATGGTGATAACTAGTGCAATAAAAACGATGACCTTTAAGCGGTCTACAACATTACCCATTGAACAGTTAGCGGCCTTCCCAGACTCATTATGATGTTAGTATTATCAGTGTATCACATGTTACGCAGAATCTGACTAGATTATGCGAGTCTCGACCAGTCAATGGGCGCTTGTCCATGAGCCCGTAAAGCCGCGTTTGCTTGACTAAAGGGGCGACAGCCAAAAAAGCCACGATGTGCACTCAATGGCGAAGGATGTGGTGCCATGAGTAAAGTGTGCTTCTGGCTATCAATTAATTGAGATTTTTTTTGCGCGTGAGAGCCCCAGAGTAGAAATACAATGTGATCAGCATGTGCGCTCAATTTTTTTATGATCGCATCGGTAAAAGTTTCCCAACCTTGGTTTTTATGTGAGTGGGCTAAACCTTGTTCAACAGTGAGTACGGTGTTTAACAGTAGCACACCTTGCTTGGCCCAGGCGCTAAGGTTGCCACTTTGTGGCGGGGTGATCCCGAGGTCGGTCTGCAGTTCTTTAAAAATATTGCGCAAGCTTGGCGGGAGTGGCACACCCGCGTTGACGCTAAACGCGAGTCCATGGGCTTGATTGGGGCCGTGATAGGGATCTTGCCCTAGGATAACCACGCGTGTTTGCGCCAGCGGGGTAAGGGCGATAGCGTTAAAAACGTCAGCTTGAGCCGGGTAGATGGTTTTTCCGTTGCTTCGCTCGCGGTCGATAAAGGCCATCAAAGTGCGAAAATAGGCTTGTTCTTTTTCACTGCTGAGCAGTTCGCTCCAGTCGGTATTCAACGTCATGTTTAGCTTCTACGGCGGACCCAAAGGGAGGCTATGGTACTGTGTCGTCGACAGCAATGCAATTGCCCACGAAACCGCTAGCTAAGCTGATTTAAGCAGTTTAACCGGTACCGCATCACGCGGATTGTAATCGAGAAATAATTCGTTGGGGTGGACGTCAAAACGCTCGTGATCGAAAGGAGCGCTCCACTCTTCCGGCGTTTCGATTTCAATCGGCGCTAGCGCCTGCCAATCAGTAAAGTCGAGCGACTCGATTAACCCATCATAGTGCTGCAGCTCTATTCGGTCATCTTGATCGTCGATGGTTATTATTTCCACGGGGTCGGTCATTCCTGTGATGCGGTACCAGTGACCAATTTCAGCATTAAACATGTTCACCCTCCAAAAACCAAGCGGTTAATTGAAGTATAGGAGTTAGCGATCCGGTGCGTGAGAATATTGTTTTTTTAACAAAAGGGTTTTTATGCTTCAGCGGAATCATTATAATACCGACCATTTGGTATGTAGAGTCGGAAAACAGTAAATGAATAGACTACACAAGATGCAGTGCTTTGGATTAACCATGATTGCGGCGTTAATGATGCCGTTAACGGCCGCGACCGAAGTCGACTTTTCTGCGGTTTCCGGGCTGGAAGTGAGAGCCTTTACCGAGTCTGGGAGCTATGCTCAGGATGATTACACCGGGTCAGTTTTCATTGAACCTGAGTGGTTCTTTGAGCTAGACGAATCGGTCTTCAGTCTGAAAGTCTTTGGTCGCTACGATTCAGCGGACTCTGAACGAACCCACTTCGATATTCGAGAGGCCTACTGGCAAAAAGTAGGGGATGAGTGGTCGCTTACCGTGGGGATCAATAAAGTCTTTTGGGGGGTGGCTGAAACTCAGCATTTGGTTGATATAATTAATCAAACAGATGCTGTTGAAAACCTTGATGGTGAAGATAAGTTAGGGCAACCCATGATTAACTTCAATTGGGAGAAAGACTGGGGAACTTTGTCTTTATTTGCTTTACCGGGGTTTCGTGAACGTACTTTTCCTGGGCCGGATGGCCGGCTACGATTTGAGTTTCCAATCGCAACTGACAATGCGCAATATGAATCCGCTCAAGAACAAAGTCACATCGATTGGGCTGCGCGCTTTAGTAAAGTCATGGGTGTTTGGGATCTTGGCTTTTCTGCATTCCGTGGCACTAGTCGTGAACCGCTACTGCAGCTTGATTTGCAAACCGGCGATTTAAATCCATACTATCCGCAAATCACTCAATTTGGTATTGATGCACAGGCCACCATTGATAGTTGGTTGTGGAAAGTTGAATATATTTATCGCCGCGGGTTCGCCTTGCCATCGTCTGACGCGGCAAGTGACTACTCGGCGGCGGTAGCAGGCTTCGAATATAGCTTTTATGGTGTCGCAGACACTGCGATTGATGTGGGATGGATTTTGGAATATCAATTTGATGAGCGTGACCGCTTAGGCAGTGCTGGGTTTAGTATTGAGTTGAGTGATATTGTCGTTACCGGAGCGCGTTTGACGTTCAATGATGTCCAGTCCAGCGACTTATTAATTGGCCTTGGATTTGAAACCGATAATGATGCCCGGTTTATATCGATCGAGGGATCAAGACGGGTTGGTGATGATCTAAAACTAGCGCTTGAGGGACGGTTGTTTAATGGCGTTAAGAATGATCCTTTTGCGACGCTGTTTTACTCCTATCGTAATGATAGCTTTGTGCAAGTAACGCTCGAGAAGTATTTTTAATCTTGACCTGGACGCGCAATTTCCATTGCTACCAATTGGGCAAAATAGTTTTCGGGTTTGCCCATTAAAGAGCGGTAAATTTGTTGATAAGCTAAAACATTCTTGACGTAATTACGGGTTTCTTTATAGGGCATGGTTTCAATCCAAATATCCACCGGAACCGTGCCATCTTGTGGTAACCAACCGACCACTTTATGCCTTCCTGCATTATACGACGCAGCGGCTAAAACTTGGTTGCCGTCATAATAATCCATCAAATACTTAAGATATCGAGTGCCAAGTTGCACATTGGTCTGAGGATCGATAAGTTGTCCTTTGCTGGGCTCTGGTAATTGCGCTTTGTTTGCAATATAACGAGCGGTATAAGGCATCAGTTGCATTAATCCGATGGCACCCACTCGCGAGCGCGCGTCCGGCATAAAGGCGCTTTCCTTTCTGGCAATGGCAAGCGGAAAGGTAACGTCGATCTCAGCATCCTTTGCGGCTTGGTTGAGCTCCCCTTGATAGGCCACCGGGAAGCGCATGGCTACATTGTCGTGCAGTCCGCTGCGGGAAGATCCAAAGATCACTTGTTCATGCCATCCCCAATGATGCGCGAGTGCGGTTAGATGTTTTTTACCCAGTGAATCTTGTTGTTGACGCAATTTATTCCATTCACGTCGGGCTGATAAAAAGCGATTCAGTTGCCACAGTTCAAAAGCACGTTGCGCCCCTGGAAGGTAGCTTAACGATTGGATTTGTGCGTTATCAAAGGGATAAGGAGCACTGGCTAAATTCGGGGCTTGCCCGAGCCGTGCGCTCGCCAAAAAACCATAGTAGCTGCGACGCTGTGCAAGTGCTTTTAGTAGCTCTAAGGAGCCGGCATGATTACCCAGCTCGCCTTCAACACGTGCTTGCCAATACAGCCAGTCATTTTCAGCGTTCGCCGGTGGTGGCGTTTGCGCTAACCATTCGCGTAAAGCCTGCCAATTTCCTTGGCGCAGTTCATGGGCAAGTTTCCATCTTAAGACCAGTTCGTCGGCATTTTGGTAGTCAACTTTTGCTAACCAATGTGCAGCGAGAGGGTGGTTCTTGGAGGCCAGCGCCAACGCGAAGGTTTGTGCAATTTGCTGCTCTTGTGCATCGCTAAAGTTAAGAGCGGGTGATTTGTTCTGGTAAAGGTTTACTGCAAGCTCTGGGTTAGACCAAACTTTTTTACGTACGACAATGTGTGCAATAGAAGCGATAAGCGTTTGGTTGATATCGCTGGGTAAGTCTTTGGTCAACCGATTGGGGTTAACGATTACACTTTGCGCATATTGGCCAGTGGCCTGCAGGGGTTTAGACAGCTTAGAAGTTAAATAACGGGCTAACCCTTGATTGCCAGCATCAAGTGCTAAAATCAAACGTTCCCAGATTAATTCATCGGTCAGTTGATTGGCGAGTTTAAGTTGTTGAAAAACCGGATCGCACGCATCGGGTCTTGAGTGGCCGTAGCGCCAAAGTTGTTTAGCATGTTCTAGTATGGTTTGGCGGTCTTCATTGGTTTTAAAACGAAACCGCAACCAATGACACTGCAGTGTGATATCGCCAGTCGGTCGATAATGAGTTAAAAATAAAAACGTTTGATCTTTGCGTGCAAGCAGATGCAGGAATTTGCTGCGCACTCGAATGGTGACCGGTTGATCTGCGTATTTTTCCAGAAATGCAATGATCGCTTGGCGATTTTTTAAGCTGATGCGGTCGAGCAAATAATCACGTTCTAAGTAGGGCGCTAAGACATAGTCTTGAAGCTGTTGTTGCTTCGCTTTAAAACCAGAGATATCGCCTTGGCGCAAAAGTTGCGAAGCTGCTTGAAATAATTCGCGCTGCTCAGCATTTTGCTCAGGGCCATAAATGGTCGGTGGCGTCATGGACGCCGGGGAGGCATTAACCTTGTCAATGGATGGCGATGGGCTTTCTGCATAAATAGATATGATGGTATTTTGCATTAAAAACGCTAGCAAAATAAAAAATTTAGCACTGTAAAGCGAACGACTTGCTTTCAACATTGGCCTACTACGTGGTTAAGATGCCTAAATTATGCGGTGAGTACTGGTTTGCGTGACTGCTTTGAGTCATAGCTTAGCAATAAAGTTCCCACAATTTGGGATTGCTTGCCAAGTATAATGGCCTTGTGTGTTGATTATCTCATCTTCAGCTGGCAACTATTCGCAACTATCAGTACCCACAGCTCAGGTGCTCTCTGTATAATATAGCGTAATTTGTCATTGAAGCTTAAGAATACTCAGGAATTAAATTGCATGTCCATATTACGTGGTGAGCAGATTAGTCTAGCCTTTGGTACCCATGTGCTGCTTGAGAAAGTCAACTTTGCGGTTGAGCAAGGCAGCAAAACGGCCATCGTCGGGCGCAATGGTGCGGGAAAGTCATCATTGCTCAAAATTATCGCTGAAAAAATAACCCCTGACGGAGGGGCAATTAATCGTAGCAAATCGTTACGAGTGCGCTATTTAGCGCAAGACTTGCCGCAAGTTGATGAACAAGCTTCGGTATTTGATTTTGTGGCGCAAGGGGTCAACGATTTGCAAGCCGCGCTGGAACGTTATCAACATTTGGTAACCCAAGAAGGATCGGAGCAAGAGGTGAATCAACTGCATGACTTTTTAGACCGCACCGGAGGCTGGCATTGGGAGCAAAAAGTTACCGCGGTACTTACGCGATTAAACTTAACCGGCAGTGATAAAGTTTCGCAGCTGTCTGGCGGATGGCGCCGCCGCGTTGCGCTCGCCGAGTGTTTAGCTTCTGAACCCGACTTATTACTTCTTGATGAGCCCACCAATCATCTCGATTTAACTACTATTGAGTGGCTGGAAGAGGCCCTGCGTCAGTACGCCGGTGCACTGCTACTGATTTCTCATGACCGGCAATTTATCGATAATGTTGTCAGTGCCATTTGGGAAGTTGATCGCGGGCAGGTGAATACCTTCCCGGCACCTTATGAAGCTTATGTCACGCACAAAGAGTTGCAGTTGGCAGAAGAGCAAAAAGTGAATGCCGAATTTGACAAAAGGCTCGCCAATGAAGAAAAGTGGATTCGCCAAGGAATCAAAGCGCGCCGTACGCGCAATGAAGGGCGAGTCCGAGCGCTGAAAGCAATGCGTGAGGAGCGGCGGCAACGACGTGAGCGACAGGATACGACTCTACTCAATATTAAGAGTGGCGGAACGTCGGGCAAGCGGGTAGCAACCCTTACCGATGTGACGCTTGAGCAAGGCGACAAATGCTTGTTTGAACATTTTACCAGTCAGGTACTCAAAGGCGATAAAATTGGCATCCTTGGACCTAACGGCTGCGGTAAAAGCTCATTAATCAAAATGATTTTAGGAGAGCTGGAGCCTACTAGTGGTGAGGTAGAGCTGGGTACTCAGCTATCCATTGCCTACTTTGATCAAATGCGCTCGTTGATAAAAAACGATGCGACGATTATGGAAAACTTAGGTGAAGGTCGCGACTTTATTGAAGTGAATGGCGAGAAACGGCACGTCATTAGTTACCTGAGTGATTATGGTTTTGGCCCGGAGCGCATGCGCACCCCTGCAAGTTCTTTGTCGGGGGGGGAAGTGAGCCGTTTAATGTTGGCCAAACTATTTACTCAATCTGCGAATTTCTTGATTCTTGATGAGCCCACTAATGATCTCGATATTGAAACCTTAGAGCTATTAGAAAGCCAACTCGTGGGGTTCACCGGTACAGTATTAGTGATCAGTCATGATCGACGTTTTTTAGATAATGTGGTTGATTCTATGTGGGTCTTTGAGGCGCCTTCGTTGGTAGAAATTGTGGGTGGATTTAGTGACTATCAACGCTATTTAAAAGATAAACTACAGAGTGTTGAGACGTCTTCTAAAAACACCCAAGCAACGCCGCCTGCAGACACTCGGTCGCCTGTTGAAAAGCCTGCGAGCGCAGGTAAACTTTCCTATAAGTATCAGCGTGAGCTCGATGCGCTACCACAAGAGTTAGAGTCCCTAGAGCAAAAAATTGAGGCTTTGGAAGCGTTAGCGGCTACCACTGAATTTCAAACTGGTAGCCCCGAAATGATGCAGCAACACTTCCAACAGTTAGCCGATGTACAACAGCAGCTTGAGGATAAAATGGATCGCTGGGAAGCGCTAGAGGCGATGAAATCGGCTAACTGATCCGATCAGTTGGGCGGGCTTAGGTGATTATGCAACTTGCACCCGTTGGCCGAAACGCGAGATAATTAGCCACAAGCGTACACAAAAGCGTCGACGAAAGTTCGACACGGTACAAGTAAAAGAGGTTTAAGCATTATGGCAAAAGGTACTAAATATACCGCCCGTGAAGCTGATGAAAATGGCTTTATCCATTACACTAAAGATGAACATATGGTGTGGGGAGAGTTATTCGAGCGACAAATGGAAATTATCCAAGGTCGCGCCTGTGATGAATATTTAGCCGGCATTGATACTCTAGGATTAACCGCCGATCGCATTCCGCAACTTGAAGATGTGAATAAAATTCTGCGGAAAGCGACCGGATGGGAAGTTGCCTGGGTTCCCGCGCTTATTCCCTTCACCAAGTTTTTTAACTTACTAGCGAATAAGAAATTTCCGTGCGCGACTTTCATCCGCACACGCGAAGAAATGGATTATCTGCAAGAGCCGGACGTTTTCCATGAGATTTTTGGCCACTGTGCGTTATTGACGAATCCTTATTTTGCCGAGTTCACCCACACTTACGGCAAGCTTGGCGATGCGGCAGAAAAAGAATATCACGTTTGGCTAGCTCGGTTATATTGGTTTACGGTTGAGTTCGGATTAATGAATACACCAAATGGTAAGCGAATTTATGGCGGGGGCATTTTGTCCTCGATTGGTGAGTCGCAATATGCCTTAACCGATCAACCTGAACATCGACCCTTCGACATTATGACCGTGTTACGCACACCGTATCGAATCGATATTATGCAGCCGATTTACTATTTAATCGATGACATGAAGCAACTCTTCGAAATCGCCCATATGGACATTATGGGACATGTAAAAGAAGCCAAACAGCTGGGTTTATTTGAGCCCACTTTTCCGCCTAAAGAAGATAAAAAAGCCAGCTAAAAAAAAGCCCTCAGAAGAGGGCTTTTTTATTGGTTATTAGTGGTGGTGCGGGGTGTCGTTATGCGCATGCTGGTTGTTATGCGATAAGCTTTTATACAGCTGCCGCGTCATTCTCTCTGTCGTGATAAAGCCCCAGTTCCATTTATCGTGGTATTTGCTTAATGGGTTAAGCTTAACCACTTCATCTTCTGTTTTGCCTGCTGCAATAAGTCTTTCAACAATTTCAATACTGTCTTCAAGCATACTCACGGCCGCCGCGAGATCTGCTTTCTTAGCGAGCGGGCCATGACCCGGGATAATTTGGGTTTTAGCATCGCTGCGCTCGAGTATAGCTTTTTGCGCAGCTAAGTAGCCCTGTGCAGAGCCGCCACTGTTTACATCGATAAAAGGAAACATGCCGTTAAAAAAGATATCACCAGTATGAATTACATTCGCAGGACTAAAATGGATGATGGCATCGCCGTCGGTGTGTGCGTGTGGTAAATGGACCAAAGCGGCATCTTGGCCATTTAAGTGAAACGTCATGGAAGAGGCAAAAGTTATAACAGGGAGCATATCTTTGGGCGCCTGCACCATCTCTTTTCCTTTCGGGATGCCTTTATTGAGTAAGTGTTGGCGTAAATTTTCATGGGCAACAATGGCTGCTCCTTGTTGCTTAAAGGTAACATTGTTACCCGTGTGGTCACCGTGAACATGAGTGTTAATTAAATAATCAATCGGACGATCGGTTACCGATACAATCGCTTGCTGTAAAATTTCGAGGCTACTGGGCATTGCATCGTCAATCATGATTACGCCATCAGAGCCGACTAACACGCCGACGTTGCCGCCGGTAAATCCACCAACACCCATTAACATATGGATACCTGGGCTAACTTCTTGGGCAGAAAACTTCATTGATTGTTCATGATTATCGGCCATCAAGCTAGAAAAGCTTAACGCTGTGATAGCACTGAGAGTCGCGAGCTTGTTCATTGCGGGTTCCTTTTTACTAATTTGAATTGAACGTTATGCATAAGAATAAGTGGGTTCAGCTTAATGCTAAGAGTATACGAGCGCAACTATCGTTCGGATATTTTAACCCTGCTTGATTTCCACGGATTGGCGAAGGCGGGGTTTTTGATAAACTTTTCATCGGTGAGTGTTTGTAAAAATGCAATTAAATCGTTGCGTTGTTGCTCAGTCATCTCAAAGCCTTTTACAAAAGGGCTTTTAGCGGGGTGCTGACGACCATCTCCGCTAAAGCTTCCTTGTTCAATGTTACGTCCACCGGCCGCATAAATATTAAGAACTTCCTCTAAAGTGGCAACACTGCCATCGTGCATATACGGGGCAGTCAACTCAATATTTCGTAATGTCGGCGCGCGAAAACGACCATTGTCTTGTGCTTGTTGGGTAAACTCAGCCACACCAAAGTCTTGTTCTGGATATTGACCTAAATTGGCCACATTGTATAAACCAGTGTTATGGAATGGACGCCGATCCAAACGTTGCTGTTCGTGGAACGTTGACTGGGTAAAGTTAAACCCACCGTGACAATGATGGCATTCAAATGTTTCGGAAAAAAATAAATTCATACCGCGTTTAGCGCTTGCGCTAATAGCATCGTCATCATTTTGATAGGCGTATCGATCAAATGGACTGTCCAATGAAATAAGCGCGCGTACAAAACTGGCCAGCGAAAAATTGATGCGCTCAAAAGTTACTTCAGTGTCACCATAGGCGGCGGTGAATAATTTTTGATAGGTAGTGTTAGTGAAACGCTTAAGTACGGTTTGCTCGTGGCCAGTTATACCCAGTTCGATCGGTGCCTCAGCAAACATAGGTATTAGGATTTGTTGTTCCAGAGAAGTTAAACCTGGGTGCGCCCAAGTCAGTGTTTTGTTGTAAGCAATGTTGACTAATGCCGGAGCATTGCGGCGATGTTTTTCTCCGGTACTACCTATGGAAGTCGTGTTAACTTCAGCAAATGCATAACTTTGTTGGTGGCAACTGCTGCACGATTGTGTTTGGTTTGCCGAGAGTGCTGGATCATAAAATAGGTGACGACCTAATTCGACTTTGGCCGCAGTTAATGGATTGTCTTCAGGAATGATTGGTAATGGAAAGTTTTGCGGCAATGCGAGTGGATAAGGCGTATCATCGCGTGGCTCGCAACCGGCGGTAAACCATGCTGTCATCAGTAGTAAAATAAAATTTCTTAAATGGATAAAGCTCATAATTGTCGGAATAGTTTGCTGTGCGAGTTTTGAGTTAGGTTGTTCACAATTATTGAACATAGCTTGTTGTTTGGTTCGGATTGACAATGCAGAGCTTGCGCTTGAGGCAGTGACTTGAATAGGGCATTTGGATCAATTGCAATCTGCAGTTCGGTCGTTGACGATTGATTGATCGGTATGGATAGTTTGTGTCGATTGGGTTGGCGGCATTGTTGATTTGGACTGCGCAGTGCTGAATCCGCTAAGCAGCCGGTTGAGCCAAGATGAAAGACGCGGTTATGTTGTTGGTAACGTCCTTCAGCTTGAAAAAATTTGTGTCCGGTTTGCCACACCCAAAAAGTATCTGGTTGATTAAGTGGATACTCAAGCGTAACCGGGTTTGCATGGTTCAGCGCGAACGGGACACCAATGGTAAATTCGAGGGAGCGAATGGCGGCTGGCATAGTCGGCGCTTGCAATTCAGTAATGGCTTCTAAACGGTCACAGTTAACACTTATAAATGATAATCCGTAGTGATCTAGTTGGTTCAACTTAAAGGCGTTGCCTTGTTTATCATACAGCGTGAAATCGTAAGCAAAAAAATCAATTTTTTGCCAAGTTGAAGTTGCTTGGTCGCATAGTTGCGTTGATTCGTTTCCGGTTAATTGCCATTGCAAAGTAACCGTAGTTGACTGCTCACAAGACCATAGTGCAAAACTTATAATTGAAATTAACAACAGTCGATTCAACATTTCCAACCAGCAAATTAGTTTAATGAATAGTGGTATAATACAAAAGTCCTCTCGAACTACAATCCTTTATATTTATAACGTATATAACCAGCGCAAGTTAAGTGCGAATTTAGGTAATTATCACATCCGACTGGACGAGGTTGTGAAAATTGGTAATAGTAGAGCAATCAGTTGGACAGCTTTTGCACAGTAAAAAAGGGGAGCAATGGTGAGCATATTAGCCAATTCGGTAGCAGCAATTCCCAAACGCGGATGGGTATTCGCGCTTATGATGCTCGCAACGAGTAGCGGGTTACTCGAAGCTCATTCAGAACCTGATAAAGCACGCTTTGTTGATAGCCAAGGACAGGATTTGGGCAAGTGTGACAATCCACTCCGGCCTTGCCGCAGTATCGGTTATGCCGTCGCGCAAGCCAAAAAAGGTGATGTTGTGCGAGTGGCCGCCGGGCAGTACCCATTGCAAGGGGTCGAAGATCTATTTTATTTGAAAAGTGAGCTGGTACCTGTGCTAGGTGGTTATAATCGATTTGATCACTTTCAGACGCAAAGCCCGGATACCAACACCACGACTTTATTAGGGGTTCCTCCACAGTTCGCCGCTGAGTTTCGCCAGCAAGGATTTGCCGTCATTGCCGATGGTAAAACTTTTGCGCAAGATGCGCTGAAGCAAAAGCTTGCCGAAGTTGAAATATTGCAACAAAAGCAGGTGCAGGAAACTTGCGTGAACAATAGCGCAGCCGGTTTTCCCTGTGAAAATATTGATTTGATGGCCCATATACCGCTGCAACAATTTTCGTCCTCACCGCGAGCCGGCAATGATATTTGGGGCCATGTTGATCTCAATACCGGTATTGAATACGCGATTATGGGCGTTAATAATGGGATCGCGTTTTTTGAACTTAGCAATCCCGAAGCACCGCGTGAAGTTGGCACCATTAACAGTTCAGTGTCGTCGACTTGGCGTGATATAAAAGTCTTTCAGTTGTTTGATGACGATGTGGGGCAATGGCGAGCTTATGCCTATGCCACGGTGGATAACGCGCGTGAAGGCGTTACGATTATTGATCTTAATAACTTACCCACATCGGTTTCGGTTGTAGAGCGTAATCAAGCTGTCACCAGCGCCCATAATGTTTACATTAGTAATGTTGATTATGCGCTCAATGTAGCCTTAGATAATGTACAACCTAAATTACAATTAACCGGCGCAAATGGACGATATGCTGGCTCATTTCACAGTTATTCATTAAGCCAACCCGATACGCTCACTGACGAATCAAATCAGCGCAACTTTTATGGCTATACCCATGACGGCACGTCGGTCACCCTCACCGATAGTCGAGTTAATAATGGCTGTGTCAATGCCACCACTGCATGCACGGTGTTCGTAGACTTCAACGAAAATGAAATGGTACTGTGGGACATTTCAGACCCCGCCAGCACCACCCAATTGAGTGTGTCATCTTACTCAGATGTCCCCAGAAGTGCCCAGTATATTCACTCTGGTTGGGTTTCTGAGGATGGCCGCTATGTGTTCATTCATGATGAGTTCGATGAGTCTTATGGCGGACTCAATTCAACCGTGCGAATCTTTCAAATTGATAACCTCGCACAGCCTGTGCAAGTTGGTCAATGGACCGGCCCAACCCGTGCGATTGATCATAATGGCTTTGTGCGAGGAAACCGTTACTATCTGTCCAATTACGAACGTGGATTGACGGTTCTCGATATTTCCGATCCAGCCAACCCGGTAACTGTTGGTTATTTTGATACCTTCCCGAGCTCGAACAATGCTTCATTCAACGGAGCTTGGGGAACGTATCCGTTTTTACCTTCTGGTTTGATCTTGGTTAGTGATATCAATAGTGGCCTGTACGTTTTGCGCGATAATACTCGTACCTCTGAGCAAGGAGCGGTTGGTTTTGCCAACGCTGCGATCAGTGTCGCGCGTGGGCAGACGGTAAATATTCCGGTTAGCCGCAGCGCGGCTAGCTCGCCCAGTAGCGCAGTTAGTGTTTCCTATCAGGTGATCAGTGGCAGTGCCGAGCGTGGTAATGACTTTGTCTTAGCCGATGGGGAATTGCAATGGGCGGCCAATGAACTGGGTGATAAGACCATAGCGCTGCTAGTTGAGCCCGATAATGCCGCTACCCAGCCTGATGAAACCTTGTTTATTCGACTGATTAACCCAACGGATGGGGTTACGCTCGCAGCGAATGCTTATCTAGCGGTTACCCTAGAAGGGGTTGAGCAGGCGGGGGTGATTGAGTTTACGGTCAGTACCACCGAGTTAACTGAACCCAGTGGTGCAGTGGCGCTTACCGTGCGTCGAAGTGGCGGTACGCTAGGCGAGTTGCGGGTGAACTACAGCACCAGCGAATTAACCGCCCAACCCGGTTCGGATTACTTGGCCGCTCAGGGCGAGTTAGTCTGGGCGGATGGCGATGCCGCCGCTAAGGTGATTGAGGTTGAGCTGGTTGACGATCAATTGGATGAAAATACCGAGCAGTTCTTGGTGACACTGAGTGCTGCCGATAGTGCTATTTTAGGGTCACAGTCGCAGGTCACTGTGACCATAGCCGATGATGATTCGAATACCGCTCCTGTACTTTCACCGTTGCAAAACTTCGAGGTCAATACTCGGCAAACGGTAAGTCTGGTGGCACAAGCTGTGGATGCAGAGAACAATCCATTAACTTTTACTTGGCAGCAACTCGAAGGTACCGCCGTGACCTTGACCAATCCCGCCGCCGCGAGTACGACTTTTGTGGCACCAAACGCCTCGGCAACGCTGCGCTTTCGAGTGACTGTTACCGATATCCACGGCGCTGCGGCGACTGACGACGTGATTGTGTATGTGATTACTGCTGACAGTGATAGCGGTGGCGGTTTATCAGCGTGGCTATTGCTGTTAATGGGCGCCGCCGGTTGGCTGCGCACGCGGCGGCCAGGCAAAAAAATACCCAGGCCCATTAGGTAACCTGGGTTAGGGGAATTGGGAGAATCAATGTTCGTGACTCTCTTGATAACTGTAGATCAAAATTTCGCGATTACAAGCAGTCGTGGTTGAAATTTAACCAATAATAAACTCATCATCGTCATTCGACAGTAAACCATCTTGGTTCCAGGGCAGCTCGCGATAATGAGCTTTATCGCGTTGCCCCCAGAACGGAAATTTCAAAACTTCAAAATATGGGGAGTAGTCGAAGTCAGCGGGCGTAAAGAGCTTTGTATTACGTTTAATCAACTCGACCCGATCTTTACCGACCTTCTTAAATTTTGGCAGCACGGGGTAGTCGACCTCCCCAAATGCTTCCGCTAACATTGATGAGCACACCGTCCGAGTTGGTTCGCCGACATTGTTGGTAAATAGCGATGAACGCCAGCGCCGCGGCACAATACTCCAAGGGAAAAGTAGGCGCGCTAAATCGAGCATTTGGCGAAAGTTATACGGAGTGCCTAGATGGCGACAGGCGTATTCAATAACCGCTTTAGCGTCGCCATGAGATAAAGCTGCTGGGCGGCAAACGCGAAGGTTGTCATGCGTGTAATCCGTAAGGTAGTTGACCACGGTTCCTTGCCCAAGTAGACCCTCCACAATAAGCTGTTCCGAAGGGTCAACATCGCGGTTTGCTAATACTAAATCGCGCACCTCGTCCGACTCGATGTCGTGTAAACGCCCAACGTATAAAGCGGCATGCGACCAGCGGCTTTGAGTAATGAGTTTAATGACTTCGGACACTTTGGTCCGGCCTTCAACCAATAATACGTCACCAGGACGCAAGCTATAGCGGAGGCGCTCGAAGTCACAGGGAGGGAAAGCTTGCGGTGGTGTCTCGCGGTTGAGCCAGCGTTCAATGGCTCTTTTTATCGATTTAATCATTATTTTTCATTAAAACAAACGGTTAGTAAGACTATAGTGTACTCTGGCGCGTTTAAGCAATGTTAGGCTGCGTTTAATATTTGTGAAATGTTTGCTTGCAATGTGGCCCTTGAATCGGCTTAGATAGACGATATAGTTAAGCTTGAGGAATTTTCCTCGGTGATGTTGGTCAAAAGACTGTGCGCAAGGGCTAAATTTCACTGCAAGGTGCCAGCTATATGCGCAAATTCATGAACTCAATCAAGTTAGGATATCTGAATGTACCCAGCGAGAAAGAAATTATCGGCCACTAAGTCATTGATTATTGGAGCCGGGTTGGCATTGCCTCTGGTACTGTTTGGCCAATCTGCTCTCGAAAACAAAGCCAAGGATAATCGAGATAAAGCGCTACTTGCGGCGCCATCGGCGGTTACTGCTCTGTATCCTCAACCTTCGCATGGCAATGTTAGTCGCATGATTGCGTTTTTGATTGCACATGAGCATTACTTAAAAACCAATATTGAGCACAATGATGATTTATCCAAGCAAATTCTAGAAAAGTACATTGAAGTGCTCGATGGCAACAAATCCTATTTCTATGCGGACGACGTAAAATCGTTTCAACGGTACCGCAAGCTACTTGATGACAGCATTATTAGCGGCCAGTTGAAGCCGGCATTCGATATTTACCAAGTATTTCAGACGCGCAATTTTGAACGTTATGACTATGCTTTAAAGTTACTCGAGCAACCCTTCGATTTTAAAAAGCAGGAAAGCTATCATTTCGATCGCGATGATCGACAATGGGCTACCACGCAAGAAGAAATGGACGAGTTATGGCGTAAGCGAGTAAAAGCTGAAGCGCTTAGTTTAATGCTCGCGGATAAAAGTTGGGACGAAACTAAAGAAGTGCTTAGTAAGCGTTACAACATGGCTAAACGTCGGCTTGAGCAGAACAAAAGCGAAGACGTATTTGAGTATTTTATGAATGCCTTTGCGTTAACCATTGAGCCACATGCAACCTATTTTTCACCACGAGAAGCGGAAAACTTTGACATAGAAATGAAGTTGTCTTTGGAAGGCATCGGAGCCGTGTTACAGATGGACGATGTTTATACCAAAATTAATAAGCTGGTCACCGGAGCGCCTGCGGAAAAGTCTAAACAGCTGAACGAAGGCGATCGCATTGTCGGTGTTGGGCAAGGTAACCAAGCAATAGAAGATGTGGTTGGCTGGCGACTTGATGATGTGGTTTCATTGATTCGTGGCGAAGCCGGCACCGAGGTGCGTTTACAAGTATTGCCAAAAGGCGAGGTAGCCGGTGAAACTAAATTAGTTACGCTCACTCGTGAGAAAGTGAAGTTAGAAGAGCTGTCGGCTAAATCGAAAGTGATTAAAGTCGATATGAATAATGAAGTGCTGCAGTTGGGAGTTATTGAAGTTCCGAAATTTTATGTTGATTGGGATGCAAAATACCGTCAACAGCTAAGTGATTACAAGAGCACCTCGCGTGATGTTATGCGCTTTGTAAATGAATTCAAGAAGCAAGGCGTTGATGGCATCATTATTGACTTACGTAACAACGGTGGCGGTGCGCTTGATGAAGCCGTAGAGTTAACGGGATTATTTATCGATCAAGGTCCTGTCGTCCAGCAACGAAACTCTCGCAATCAAGTTAATGCGTTTAGCGATGAGCAACCTGGAGTTGTTTATGATGGACCGCTGGCAGTATTAGTGAATGGTGGAAGTGCCTCCGCATCTGAAATATTTGCGGGTGCAATTCAAGATTATGGCCGTGGTATTGTCATTGGCGAGCAAACCTTTGGTAAAGGTACCGTTCAAAGCATGATCGATTTGAATCGCTACCGCTCAATGCGCGATGCCCAGTTAGGGCAGTTGAAATTGACCACTTCTAAGTTCTATCGAGTATCCGGTGAGACCACTCAGCACCGAGGCGTGGTGCCGGATATCGAGTTCCCAAGCGCCTTTTCTCCGGAAGAACTTGGCGAGAGCAGTTACGACAATGCTTTACCATGGGATACGATTAAACGAGCGAATTATAAGCCGGAGCAGCGTTTTGAAGGGTTTGTCGAGCTTCTTAGAGAGCGTCATTTACAACGCCGTGCGGTCAGTAAAGAGTTTTCATATTTGCAAAAAGATATTGAAGAATATTTAGCGCGTAAAGACGATAAAGATATTTCTTTAAGCTTAGCTGAGCGTCGTAAGGAAATTGAAGAGCAAAAAGCTCAGCGTCTTGAACGAATTAATCAACGATTGGTCGATAAAGGGCTTAAACCGTTGAAAACGCTAAAAGACTTTGATGAGAAAGTATTTGAAGACGATGATTTTAAACTGCAAGAGTCAGGTAATATTTTGGCCGATTACATCCTATTAAAAGAGCATAAAAAACTTGCTGAACATAATTGATAGGCTAAACTTTTAAACTACAAAGGAAGGTTGACACCTTCCTTTTTTTTTAGTGGCCGGAACCTTATATGTTGCAAGCGTACTTTCCTAATATAATTCTCGACGGCGTCTGGCTATTGGCGTCAGGTCTATTAATTGCAGCGGTTACTTTCTTCTCGGATAAGTCCTCTTCGGAAGCTAGGCTTTGGCTATTTATTTCATTATCGTCGCTAATTTTGCAGATAATCTGTAGTCATCTAGGCTTGGCCGCCGTATATCATTTCGAGAACAGTGCTCTAATTGTTAGCGGTTTTAATGCCGTCTATGCGGTTGTTTCAGTAACCTCGGTGTTTGCTTTATTGATCGCATTACAAAAACTAAATAATGATACGCACTCACGAAATTGGATATTGGTTGGCGTATCGACGACTGTGCTGGCAGCAATTCTTTCCGCTCTCGTGAGTGGCAATTTGTCGGAGTACAATTCATTTATTGGATATGTGGCGAGTGTGCAGTTCGTCCCCGAAATAATCGCGATAGCCATGCTCGGACTATTTTTATTTATTAGCCTCAACTATCAAGCTTCCACCCCTACGCTCATTCAGACAACCACACTATGGTTAGTTGCCGGATTACTCGTGGTTAAGCTGCTACTGATGGTGGTTCGCGATGTTGCATTAGTAAACCTAGACCAAACGTCAGCCATATTAATTGCGCACAGTTTCGGCTGGGTTCTTTATTTTGCAATTATTGTTTTGGCGATCGGGCGGATAACTGAGCTTACTGAACAGAAAGCGCTTAGCCAGGCGGCCGCCAACACCCACTTTAGTTATCATGATCAACTTACCGGTCTCCTCAATCGGAACACTTTTATTGAGCGGCTGGAACAATATACTTATCAACGACGGAATAACGAGTTTAAAACCCTGTTGGTACTAGTGGGGCTCGATAACTTTAAGAGTATTAATGATCAGATGAGCCTTAATGATGGCGACGCGGTACTCAAGTCAGTTGCTAATCGACTGGTTAATCATTGTCCTACGGCTTCTTCTATTGCTCGAGTCGACGGTGACGTGTTTGGCTTAGTTTTTGAACGTATCAAGGAGCAAGAGACGATTGAGCTGCTAATTAATCGTATTCAAGCGGTGTTTAATAACGAATTTAAAGTTGAGCGCAATCAAACTTCGAAAGTGACCGCATCAATCGGGGTTTCGCTTGCGCCCGACCATGGTATTACAACTGAAACTTTAATTAAGAGTGCTGAGTACGCGCTGTATCATTCAAAAGCGGAAGGTGGCAACCGAGTGACCAGTTATGAAACTTGGATGACCGAAGGGCAGGAAAGAGACTTCCGCTTGCAGTCTGAGTTGAAAGCTGCTTTCTCGGAAAATCAATTTATCTTATTTTTCCAGCCAGTTGTATGCGTAGCTACTAAGCAGATTAATGGATTTGAAGTCTTGGTTCGCTGGCAACATCCGACCGATGGCATTGTGCCACCCGCGTCATTTTTGCCTCATCTTGAACGTTTAGGCTTAATGTCACAGCTGGATCGGGTGGTATTGGAAAAGTCGATTGATGTTGCTGCTAGTTGGTTCCATAACCACGAATACGATAATTACTTGTCAATTAACTTGTCTCCGATTTTGTTTCAAGACCCCGATCTTCCTTTGCGCATAACTGAATTGCTAAAAAAACATGAGCTGCCCGCGCGCTGTTTACAACTCGAGATTCTGGAAAGTACCGCTATTTCCGATATTGAGTTAGGGGTAAATGTTATTAATGAGCTTAAAGATCTTGGCGTCTGTGTCGCCTTGGATGACTTTGGAACCGGCTTTTCATCGATGAGTTATTTAAGACAGTTGCCAGTTAACAAAATCAAAATTGATCGGTCGTTTATTCAAGTACTTGAAGAAGACCCATGTTCGGCGAGTATTGTTAAAGCGATTTGTTCCTTGGCTCACGGTCTTGATAAATCAGTGGTCGCAGAGGGGATTGAATCTTTGGCTCAGTTCGATTTTGTTCGTCAGTTCGAGTGCGAAGAAGCACAAGGGTTTGATCTTTACCGGCCAATGAGTGAGTCGAAAGCACTCGAATTTTTACTTGAGCAAGCACCTAAGTCCGCCTAGTAATTGTCATTATTTCGCCATAAAACTGCCGTTTAGTCTTCATATTTCATTTCAATAATGAACCCTTGAAAATCTTAACGAGTAACTGTTATGTATCATCGAATTGCGGTAACCGGAATGGGAATGGTGTCGCCACTCGGAATTGGTGTCGCTAAAAATTGGACCGCGGCCATTAATGGTGTTTCCGGCATTAATTATATTTCGAAGTTTGATACCGAAAACTTTCCAGTTAAAGTTGCTGGGGAGGTTCGTGATGATATTTTTAGTTATCTCGATCGACGTGATACTAAACACTTGGACCCGTTTATTCAATATGCACTGATTGCTGCTCAGGAAGCGATTGAAGCAGCTGGCCTTCACCAAATGCGCGATGTTGGCGTAATTGTTGGCTCGGGGCAGGGAGGCATATCAAACATCGAAAAAGAGCACCCGAAAGTTATCGGCGGTAAAATCCGCCGTGTAACACCATTTTTTATTCCTTCATCGGTTATTGGAATGGCCTCCGGTATCATTTCCTCAAAGTTTAAATTCAATGGTCCCAGTTATGGCGTTAGTTCGGCCTGTGCAACATCGGCCCATGCCATTATGGACGCGTGCAAAATGATTGCGGTAGGCGAAGTGGATGCCGTGGTTACCGGCGGCGCGGAAGCAACCATTACGCCGCTGAGTTTGGCGGGCTTCGTGCGCTTAAACGCATTAAATACTGAGCAAACGGAGCCAATGTGTGCTTCCCGTCCATTCGATAAAACCCGTAATGGTTTTGTCTCCGGAGAAGGAGCGGGCATTTTAGTTCTAGAGAATATGGCAAGCGCGATTCGCCGCGGTGCGACCATTTATGGTGAAATTGTAGGGTTTGGTGCTTCGTCTGATGCTCATCATATAACCGCGCCAACGCCCGATGGAACTGGACAAATGAACGCAATGAATAAAGCCATTAAAATGGCCGCTATTGATTATCATGAAATTGGCTATATCAACGCGCACGGCACCAGCACGCCATTAAATGATAAAATTGAGACTCATGCAATCAAGCGCCTGTTCAACGGACATGCACGTGACTTAGCAATCAGTTCAACCAAATCCATGACGGGACATATGCTGGGCGCGGCAGGCGCTGCTGAGGCCATTTTTAGCTTGTTGGCGATTAACGAGCGTAAATTGCCGCCAACGATTAATTTGCACCAACCGGATCCGGAGTGTGACTTGCAATACACGGCCAACCAATGTCTGGAAAAAACCGTTGATTATGCATTATCAAACTCTTTCGGATTTGGCGGAACTAACGCGTCCTTGCTGTTCGGTCGTGTGGCTTAATTAATCTTTGCGCTGCGCTTTCTCGCATAATTGGGCGACTTCATTCTCTTGTCATGAAAGGAGTTGCACTTTAAACTAATGGCACTTTCTTAACTGACCTAGAGATGTGTACCGTTGCGATTCATCACGCCATTATTATTTTTATTCAGCGTTAACTTTGCATTGGCTAATCAAGCAAAAGTTACACAGTATTTACTACTGCAAACCAGTTATGGTGATATCACGATTGGGCTTTACGAAGAGGACTCGCCGCTAACCTGCGCAAATTTTTTACGTTATGTGGATAGTGGGCGTTATCAAGGAACGGTTTTTCATCGGGTAAGTGGGCATGTTATTCAAGGCGGCGGTTTTGATAAGCAGTACCAAGCAATTGAAACTTTCCCCACGATAAAAAATGAAGCGACGAATGGATTAAAAAACCTTAATGGAACATTAGCGATGGCGCGTTTTACTGATAAAGATAGCGCGGACAGTCAGTTTTACATCAATCTCGATGATAATGCGCACCTTGACCATCGTAATGATACCAATCTCGGCTTCGGTTACGCGGTGTTCGGGGTAGTGGTTGATGGATTCG
>JABXHQ010000177.1 GCA_013373545.1 Gammaproteobacteria bacterium | reverse complement strand
GCACAAGGCGGCTACGGACAGCTAATTGTGCTGATTGAAGAACTCGACTTAATGATAGTGACGACAGGTCTTGATAATGATGCTGCGTATTTGCAAATCATAGCCGAGCGCATATTGCCTGCGTTTATACAGTAAAAGAGCTCACTGGATAGAGCGAGCGTCGGCTTTCTCCGTGCCTTCTTTAGCGGTTCAAGGCGTTAGCCTTGAATCCTGAATTGTCCGATTCTTATTACAAATTGTCTGATTATTTATACCCAAACTAAAATTATTTATGGTCTGATCAATGATTCCAACCCACTGATTTTATGAGCAACTCAAAAAGCAAACTGAACATTAAATAAGCATTTTCTAGCTGCATTTAAGTCTGCTCTGGTCGTTATTTGCAACCGCAGCTGCGGCTAGCCCAATGTCATAAATACCATTTCCAAAGATATCTATAACCGTATCAAATTTGCCCAACCGACGTTATTCGGCTCCGGCTAAATTTGGTTAATAAATTATTCAGGGACTAACTATGAATAGATATAATTTAACCTTGTACATGATAATTCTAATCGGACTGATAGGTTCGATTAATGCAACCGCGTCAAAAACTGAGTCCGGTACTACGCTTAGGCCAGGGTCGTTTATTAATCCGCCTCAAGCAGTGAAAGTTCCGCCTGAAGTTACCGGATACGCTCACTCTTTAATAGTTGTTCCTCCTGGTGCCGGTCGCACACCTGCATTTTATGAAGTTCAGCAAAGTGTCTATGGAACTACGGTATGGAAAACGCCTAAACATACCGTCACTAATATCATTAATTTTACCATTAACGATATTGCACCCGGGCGCTACGTCTACCGAGTTCGCTCGTGTATAACTGGAATGTGTAGTCGCTGGCTAATTACTCGAAACGTGACCGTTAATGGCATCGCACCACCGGCTCCGCTGGAGATTACATACCCGCCTTTTTTCACTCGTGATACGCATGACTTGAAACTTGAAGTTGAAGCCGAAAACAATGCGACCTTCTATGAAATTGAGTATCTCTCCAAAAAATCAGTCCGCTGGATAACGCCGCAGTATACAAAAATAACTCAGACTCACTATCGAATTACGAATGTTGAGCCTTTACAGCGCAAGTATCGTGCGCGAGCCTGCAACTCAGATAGCTGTAGCGACTGGATCGAAGGTTTTTGGATGCAACCCGGTTATGGCGTTAGCGTCAGCAAAGTTAAAGGTAATACCTCAGCGATTAACTCAATAGCGGAGTTTGATGTTTCATTGTTGAGTCAACCTTCGAGCAATGTCGTCATTCCTTTACGCTCAACCGATACGAGCGAAGGTCAGGTGATGGTTAATCAGCTAGTTTTTACTCCGGATAATTGGGCCGTGCCACAATTGGTTCAAGTTGAAGGGCGTAACCCTAATGTTGTTGATGGCCGTCAAAACTACCGAATTGAACTACAGACGATTCAAAGTAGTGATCCGCTCTATAACGGAATCGATCCTGAAGATGCGCATATGGCCGGGTTAGATCTCTACCTAGGTCGCGCCAATCGCAATGAGGTAAATTTTATTCCAGGTCTTGAGGCGCGCATTTATCCTAATGTTGATTACACGGGCTATGAAAAATTAACCTACGAGCTGTTAAAAGGCCCCACCGGCATGACGATTAACCCAGCAACCGGTGTTATTACTTGGAAGCCTCTCAGTTTCGATCAAGGAAAAGTCTTTTCAGTCGAAGTTCAGGTAACCGATGGCCAACTGTTTAAGAAAACCGATTATTCGGTTTCCGCTGTCGTTCCTATTGTATTGAAAAGAGAGATTATAACGGCGAATAAAAAACACAATGTTACGATCACTGAGCCAAATAGCAATTTGCGAGGCGTTTCCTTTACTTTTGATCAATATAGCTCGATTCCATCGGTTCAAATCAAAAAGGTTCCTGAGAACAGTTGGCCGGAAATTCCGCCTCATATCGTTCGCTTAAGTGATGTCTTCTTAATTCAAGAACCCAATGCTAAAAACATTACCGTTCGCATGCCATTAAATGGCGTTTCTGAAAATGATTATTATGAAGTTCGGCTGTTTAGTCTTGTTGAAGAGGTACACAGCGAGCGCCCCTTCTGGATCAGTGTAGGTTATGATGAGCAACTATCCATCTTACGCAGCGGCGGAGAAAAACAATACTCTATTGATAGACTAAATGGCGTTTATTTTATTGGTTTAAAAAGAATCACGCCAGCAAGTTCTGTCACAATAAAAAGCCCATCGCCTGTTTTTTCGAATGTCAGTTGCTCGCCAAAAAACGGACGCTATACACGAATATTATGTACTATTGGTGATAGCAAAATCAAAATACTCGACTTTGCAACATCTGCAAATCAAACGCGTTGGCAAGGCACTACAGTTGAAGAGCTCGCCACGTGGGTTCATAGTGCTCAGACGGCCGCCGGCAGCCTTGGGCTTTCTTATGATAAGAATATCACGGTGGAAATTACCCAGTTTGAAAACCCAAAAGTTCAAGGGAGGTTTATAAGAGGTTGGTTGAAAAATACTTCTAAGTTCTATTTAACTTCCAATGAAGAAACAAAAACTTTAATGAAAGGAGCAACTTTACATGAATTTTTTCATCATGCTCAATACACGAGCACTCAATCAGGAAGAGATAGACTAATTGAAGCTCCAGGCCGCAAAAGCCATTGGTTCATAGAAGGCACGGCAAGATGGTTTGAAGATTACTCGACTCAGTTTGATTCATTGAATAGTTATCGTGAGGCTGAGCTAAAAGGCAAGCGAATTCTAGAGAGTGGTCTTGCAGCAGTACCGAATAGTAATAATGTATCAACTCGCGCTTACCAAAGATTTACGTTTTTCAAGTTACTTGAATCTAGATGCCCTGGCTTTGTCCAAAATTTACGCAATATGCTAAATATTGATCAAAGCACTGACCCTAACGGCGTGAGAAACTTTTTGGCTGTATTGGGACGCTCGGGCTGTCGATTTGGTAATCACTTAGGCGCGGCCAAGTCATCGTCAATCGAAGCAGCAATATTGTACTATCAATACGCTACCATAATGGAAAAAGACATTTCTAAGCTAGATGCGAATGAAGATAAAACGAAATTTTCGTTCTACCATTGGGGCTATGGAACGGACAATAGTAAGTGGCAAACGATTAACAATGTAAAGCAGATTCAAATGCACTCAATCGCAAAAATTCCGGCTTACGGAGCCTACTCTGTTTATACTAACCCCAATACTTGGACGGCGGTTGGACAGAATAAAGAAGCCGTACTTAGAGTTACCACAAATTCAGGCTCGAATCCGCTATTAGTCTCAATGCTTACCAAATGGAGTGGCTTTATTGGTGATTCTACGCTCGATGGCTGGCAACATAAAAGTTACTACACTAGCGATCAATCCGAATATATCTTTGCTCAAAGTGATCTAAAACCACTGCATATCACCTTAGTTAACCCAACAGGACAAGACATCGATGTTGGTGAAGTGACTTTCGAAATCAGAGACAAACTGCATCCTCCGGTAAACATAATAGCGCCAGCAAATAACGGCTTTGAAAACCGACGAGTAACTTCCGTTGTCGGTTCAGTACCCAGCGGTGCTACCGATGTTGACCGAGTGATTGTGTCGAATGGAACATTTAAGACCATAGCGGCAGTAGCGGCGAATGGCTCATTTTCGGCTGACATCGTTATGACTATGGGACAAAACACACTGGTTGTGAAAGGTTACAACTCATCTGATCTAAGCAAGCCAATTACTCAAGATAGTGTTGTGAATGTGACAGGCATTGCTAGTACAACTGGCGGAGCCAATGCGCTAGTGCCATCAAAAGTCGCTTTTGTACTTAATTGGAAGACTGACGTTACAGATGTTGATCTCTATTCGACAGATAAGCGGAATGAAACAATCTATTTTGGCAATAGTGTAGCTTCTCCGGGCTACCTTGATCATGATAACACCACAGGATACGGTCCAGAGGTTATTGCTTATCGAGACATGAGTAACAATGTCTTCGTCAATGGCCAATTTTATGTCGATGTACACTACTTTGATGGCTCAATCGCAACTTATTACAGTATCGATGTCATTTTAAATGAAACCGATGAAGCCAATAAAATCATTCGACATTATGAAGCGGTACAACCCTTACCATACGGTGATGAATCCGACTCCGGACCTACTGGAAGTGGGGGCTCCCGTTTTAATAATGTTCTGATAGTGAATTGTAACGCCGAGCAAGTCTGTGGCATTGGCTATGTCGATAGCAGCAAATTGTCAACATTAACCGTAGGACAGAATAGTCCTAATCAATCGACTAGCAAAATGAATAGCACATCGGTTGAGGAATGCCAAAACGAATTGATTAAGAGTTTGAAAAAGTCGGGCTCGGTAGCTTGGAGTTGTAACAGTAAAAGCGGTGCTAAGATATGGCACTAATCAAAAGTTAGGTACATATTTTTCATTAACTAAAGGACAAGCTGTAGAAACTAAGATCTCGGTTGTAGTATACAATCGGGATCTTTTGATTTTTATTTACAGCAATTGCAGATTAACTGCGATATGACGAAGGTAAACTAACCTCCCGTTTTATTGTTTATAGAAAGTCGAATCACTCAATATACAACGAGCAATTATGGGCTGCTTTGTTCCCTTTTGGGACTTTTTTTATCGAGTTTAAAAGAGACTGTTCTTGTAGGCTCAGCGGACAGTTAAATGTTGGTTAACGCCTCAAACTCTGGCTT
>JABXHQ010000007.1 GCA_013373545.1 Gammaproteobacteria bacterium | reverse complement strand
GTTTTTGTTCCGTAATATCGGAAAAAATCACAACGTAGTATTGATGCTCGTTTTTGAATTGTTCAATTTGCTTAATCTCTAAGCGCGTCAAAATTTCTTGTTCCGAAGCCGTGCGCTGCCACAGTTCACCACGCCAATAATGTTCTTGTTTCAACTTGTTCATTAAGTCGCGATAAAACGGTTGTCCGTGACGACCTGAAAAAAATCGGTGCAGCGGACGATTTAACACTTCACGTTCAGGTAAACCCATTAGTCGAATAAAAGCGTGATTCACTAGCCGAACATTGAGTTCGGGATCCGTTAATACCACCACTTCATTCATGCTTTGAATCACTTCGGCGGCTAAGCGTAATTCTTCTTCAGCACGTTTGCGCTCAGTGATATCGGTTTGTGTTCCAGCGGCGCGTAACGGCGTACCTTTAGCATCGCGGGTAACCACTTTGCCTTTATCGAGGATCCAGCGCCAGGTGCCATCTTTCGATAAGGCGCGGTACTCGGCCTCAAAATGGCTTGAGTCGCCGCTTAAATGGCGCTCAACTTCGCGGGTAACCATGTCGGTATCTTCCGGATGCATCAGTTGCAGTAACTGTGCTGTAGTGCCTTTAAATTCATCGGCGCTGTAGCCAAGCATTTCTGGGATCCCTTTGCGGCTGACAATGCCGCTACTAATGTCCCAGTCCCAAAGTCCATCGCCGGAACCCCATAGAGCCCAGCTAAGCTGTTCTTGTGATTGCTCTAATTGTTTCAGCGAACGTATATGAGAGCGATAACGTAACAAAGCGAAAATTAAGGTAAGGGTGGCGCTGACAGCGGTTAATAGCAATAGCCAGCCAGAATCATTAAATAGGTTCCCATTATCGGCAAAAGCGCTGCTTGGCAGTAATAGAAGACAGCCAAAGCAAGTGATTAGCGGTTTTTTTACCTTGCTGGCCGTCGCTGTTTCGAATTCCATCGGATATCTCTGTTATAATCCTCGCCGTTAATATAACGAAACTCATAACAGAATATAAGCGCAAGTTTGAGAAAATTAGTCTACAAGAGCTAATTTGTCCTATGCGGGCCATTGCAGAGCGTTGTGATAACGCTAGCTTGAATCGGCTATCAGCGCGTTAGGAAAGGCTCTGTGAAACCGCAACAATGAGGCAACAATGAGCACCATTGCATTAGATATCAAGCAGTTATCGAAAACTTACGGCAACGGATTCGAGGCATTAAAAGCCATCGACTTAAGCGTCCAAGAGGGCGACTTTTTTGCTTTGCTGGGCCCGAATGGGGCGGGCAAGTCTACCACTATCGGAATTATTAGCTCATTGGTGAATAAGACCGCCGGTAGCGTCAAGGTGTTTGGTCACGATATGGACACGGAACTAACCGCCGCTAAGCGCTGTTTAGGTTTAGTCCCGCAGGAGTTTAATTTTTCGCAGTTTGAGACGCCGTTACAGATTGTGGTGAATCAAGCGGGTTATTACGGGATCCCTCGTGCCAAAGCCTTGCCGCGCGCACAAGAGGTGCTGACCCAGCTAGGATTGTGGGATAAACGCGATCAACCTTCGCGTAACCTCTCGGGAGGCATGAAGCGGCGCTTGATGATTGCGCGCGCTTTGATGCATAAACCGAAACTGCTAATACTGGATGAGCCAACCGCTGGTGTTGATATTGAACTACGTCGTTCCATGTGGGACTTCCTGACTGAGCTTAATCAACAAGGTACGACGATTGTACTGACCACCCATTACTTAGAAGAGGCAGAAAGCCTGTGCCGCAACATTGCGATTATTGATCAAGGCAAAATTATTGAGAATACCAGTAAGAAAGCCTTGTTATCGAAACTCGATGTGGAAACTTTTGTGTTGGATATCGAAGCGTTTCATGAGTCACTGCCAACCTTTGACGCCATTGAAGTGAGGCAAATCGATGAGCATACACTCGAAGTTGATGTAAAGCGTAGCCACAATGTGAATTCGTTATTTTTGAAGCTAAACGAGATCGGGGTAAAAGTTTTAAGCATGCGCAATAAGTCGAATCGGCTGGAAGAACTTTTCGTTCGTATCGTAGAAAATAAGCAGTAGGAGTTAAAATCGTGCAAGAGAATTTGGTCGCATTACAAAGTATTTTAACTAAAGAAGTCACGCGCTATTTTCGTATCTGGATCCAAACGCTGTTACCACCAGCCATCACCATGTCACTTTATTTTGTGATTTTTGGTAATTTAATTGGCGAAAAAATTGGTCAAATGGATGATAAACCTTACATTGCCTATATTACGCCAGGGATCATCATGATGTCGGTGATTACCAACTCGTATTCTAATGTAGTGTCTTCATTTTTTAGTGCTAAATTCCAGCGCCATATTGAAGAGCTTCTAGTTTCACCCGTGCCGAATATTTATATTTTGCTGGGTTACATTGGCGGCGGTGTTAGTCGCGGCCTATTAACGGGAGCGATTGTTACTGGCATTAGTTTGTTTTTTGTTGATTTAGAAATTCATAATTGGTTTGTGGTTTTTGTGGTGATTTTGTTAACCTCGACCTTGTTCGCTCTTGGCGGCTTTATCAATGCCGTTTTTGCGAAGAAGTTTGATGATATCTCAATTGTACCTACGTTTATTTTAACGCCGCTTACTTATTTAGGCGGTGTCTTCTATACTATTTCCTTATTGCCAGAGTTCTGGCAAAAAGTCTCCATGGCCAATCCAATTTTGTATATGGTCAATGCTTTTCGCTATGGCTTTTTGGGGCGTTCGGATATTGCTTTAGAAGTGGCGTTTACCATCATTGGTATTTTCATTGTTGCGCTGTTTTCTTTTGCACTATATTTGCTAAATACGGGTAAAGGATTAAAAAGCTAAGCTTTCGAGGAGCGAAGGTGATGAGTTTAGGCAAACGTGCGATTTTTCCGTTAAAAACGGTACTGTTTCCCGGTGCCGTTATGCAGTTGGTAATCTTTGAACCACGTTACCTAGATATGGTGAGCCGCTGCATGAGCGAGCAGGTTCCGTTTATTGTTAGCCGCATGACCAACGGTCGTGAGGTGGGCAATCCGGCCGAGTTTGAACCGATTGGAACCTTTGCTCATATTATCGATTTCGATAAACGCGATGATGGCGTGTTAACTATTAAAGTACGCGGTGGCGAACGTGTCTGTGTGCTAGAACACGAACTGCAAAATGATCAGTTATTAATTTCCGATCATTATCAAATCCTACCCGATGCAAGTGATACCGAATTACCTTCAAGTGTGGCGCCGCTTTGCGAGCTACTCACCAAATTAGCTAAGTTACCGGAAGTTGATATCGCCGTTGACACCGCCAATCTAGCCAGTGCCGACTATGTTGTGAATCAGCTCGCACAATTGCTGCCGATAGAGTTAGATTTTAAGCAGCATTTGCTCGAAGAGCAGGACGCCTTAAATAAAGCCGTGGCGCTGTATAATCAATTACTGGAAGACGCTGATGAAGATGATGACGACGACTAGCGTTATGGAATAAACGCGACAGTCGTCGACAGAGCTTTAACTACCCACTAAAGTTTTTACCCAAACTTATCTTTTTACCTATCTAGAACTGCTGTTATTGAACGCCCGCTGCTTGCAGTGCTTTGGGAACGTATTGACCAATTAGGGCGCGAAGTTTTGGTTGTGCCGCTCTTTCCATTGCACTCAGCTTGGAAGCTTGATGTTGACGAATGAGCGCGTCTTCTTCTTTAGTCAGTGTGGGCATTGCGACTTTTTCTGGATAGCGTAATTGTTGGGTTAGCATCGATAACATGCCTTGCTGATATTTTTGGCCGAGCTCTGAAGAGTAAAAATCATAAAGTTGCTGCATTTGTTCTTCGGTATAAACCTGCTCGAAAACTTTGCTGAGTATGGCCTTAAAATCGATGCTATCAACCACTTTTGCTTCTTCCATACAGGCTTGCTGTGACTTTCCTGTACGAGCGCAACTTTGCAGTAGAGACGCTTTGATACCGATTTCCATCGATTTTTCGGTCATGGTGGCATCAATAAACTTTTCTGTAAGGTTGTCTTTGGCCATGCTGGGTATTGCGGTAAAAAAAGCGGCAAAGGCGAGTGTGAATATGAAAAATGCGCTACGGCATTGGGGTAGGCGAGCCAGTTTCATGGTGTTATATTCCAATTACTCGTAAAAGAATGCAGTATAGTACTGCAATCATCGGATGAAGTGAACGATGCAGGAAATCAAGCTGAGTGTGGCATAAGCGGTTTAGGCCTAACCTAACTAGTCCGCACGGATAATGGTATTCGCTTAGCGGAAGTAATCGATTGAAAATTCTATCAGGAGTTGAGCTATGGCTACTTATCGAGTTTTTCTTTTAGCACTACTCCTTCCATTGATGTTTGCCTGTGGTGGATCATCAAGCTCAGACGGGCAACCGACGCAGGAGTTAGAATCGAGAAGTTTTTTTTTAGGTTTTACTCCGTGGTATTTCGCAGCGACGCAAAACGCGATTAGCATCACTTATGGTCGCTTAAACAGTCACGGCGATATTATTAAACATCACTTGATGGAAGGGATACCATGGCAAGAAGCACTAGACCAAACCTCTTATCATCCTAATGTTGAGGCCAGCCTTGAAACCCGTTTAGCCAATACGGCTACATCAATGACTGTTTTTCTCGCTGTCGACTCGTTAAATAGCAGTCGCGATGAACTCAGTCTTTATTGGGCTGAAAGTGATAATCTTCCACGACAAAATGATTGGGCTAATCGCAGTTGGAGCTCTCCTGAAGTCATTGCCGCGTATGTTAATTTTGCTAGCGATATGATTGATCGTTTTTCCCCGACTTATTTTGAATATGGAACCGAAGTTAGCGAACTTATCCTTAATGATTTAGACGCATATGCAGATTTTTTGGTGTTCGCTGAGGCGGTTTATACGCAGCTTAAAGCCCGTTATCCGCAGTTAGTCTTGGTAACTTCTGTGGCACTTAAAAGTCCAAGCTCCTCTGAAATGCAGTTGGTCACCACTCATTATGCAGAGTTATTACCCTATACCGATCTGGTGGGTATTAGCACTTATCCTTATGTATTTTACAATCACGCTGATCGCGGTGATCCGAGCAATCTTCCTGCTAACTGGCTAACGCAAATTAGGCTGATTGCGCCGGGTAAGCCTTATGCTATTTCTGAAACTGGCTGGATAGCTGAAGACTTAACCATCGCCGATTTTCAATATTCGGAGCAAAGTGATCAAACCAAACAAAACCTTTATTTAGAGAAGTTGCTTGCTGAGTCGGAAAACTTAGATATGGCATTTGTCATCTGGTGGACGGCGACAGATTTTGATACGCTCTGGGAAAATGAGCTTGCGCAAGATCCTGTCGCAAAGATTTGGAAAGATATTGGGCTGTATGATGAAGCACAGCAACCGCGACAAGCGTTGGCTACCTGGCAAAAATGGTTTGAACGTCCGCGTGACGAATAATAATTACAATACTTAATAATAAATAAAAAAATCATCATTAATAGGGATAGATGCGCAATGAAATTACTGAAAAAGTTAACTATTGCCGGGTTCGTCTGGCTATTGTCTGGCTGCTCTTCGATTAGTAGTAAATTCTCGGGTACCTCAAGTGTTGATACCAAAGAAGATGTGGTGTTTATTTTTAAATTAAAAGATCAAAACGCAACCTTGGACATGGTCGTTCTGGAAAAAGTCAACCGAAAGGAAAATGGCGAGTTAACTCGTTCCATTGGGTTATCGGGCTTTCCTGATATGTCTGAAATTAAAACCACACTAGATTACGTTGTTTTAAAACCTCAATCTTTGCTACCGCAAGATGAAGCCTATGCTATTTCGATTGCTCAGTTCAAACGCGCCGATGGTTTAGTGTATACACCCGATGAATTCTCTCGCTGCAGCTCAAAAAAGTTGTTTAATTTTTCACTGCAAACACCTGGGATTTATTATCTAGGTGAAATTGAAGTAATTCGTGAAGAAGGGACAAGTTTTTATCGAATCAATCGTGATCGAGATGAGTTGACTAAATTTGTTGCTAAACATTATCCAAATCTTGCTGCAAGTGAAATTCAAGATGCTGAGTTTCAATATACTGAGCTTGCCGATCAGTGTGGCGGCAGCAGAACCATCTATATCACTATTTAGTTTTAAATATTAACAATAGGTAACTTATTCATGCAGTCATTAGTAGAGCAACTCATAGCAGAGCCGAGCGAACAAACGGTCATGCGATTATTAGACGACGAGTCTGAGCAAGAAGTTTTTTGGGTTGATTGGCGTGAAGACGATGGCGAACTAGCGGGCTACTGCGAAACAATTATTAAAACAGGCTCGCTGAGCTCAAAATGGGAACAGGATCAGCTTATTCTTAGTTATAAAGGAAAGACGACCAAGGTACCTCTGACATACTCGGGAGCCGATCGCCATATTACTTTAATCGCCATTAATGAGATCTTAGCGCCTGACTTCCAGATTCGATTTGTATGGGACTCTGACGGCAGTGATACGCTGGCTTTCGCGATATTACCCAGCTCAAGATGGGCGGCGTTAGAGGCTCAGTATGGGCAAGAAACAGTCGCGAAAGCTTTTTTAGCGTTGACGCCCGAGCTAAATACTTTTGATGATCCACTGCGTGGTCATCGACCGGGTCAAGCCGCGGCAAAGTCGTGGTGGCAGTTTTGGAAGTAGGAGCGTTAAATGATCAACGTTTCAGAGTTCATAAAATCTTATAACGCTGAGCAAAAAGTGCATATTGTGGTTCACTCGAACAATTCAGACGCTGAACACTGGCGCGACCAGAACGAAGCGTTTCGGAATCAAGTCATCGCCGCGATTATGGAATTAGAGGGCGCCGTAAAACCTGAACTGCTGCGTGACATCTTTCGTGCGGAAGCGGACTTTTGTGAGAAAATCTGGGGCGCAACTGAGTCTATTGGACCGCTGGGTAAAATGCTGCTTATGCAGACCGGGGCCGACTATATTGAAGATTATTTTCTTGGCAAGGAAGTTTCTTTCGACACTCAATGTGCGGTTTCGCTCGGCGATGTAGGGCGTGAAAGGTTAACCACAATCGTCGCTGAGCTAAAAGCAAGTGGTGCGAAATGCAAACAAGGTGAGTTCACGATGGATGAAGTCATTGAATATATTGAAGGCTTCCTGAAAGAGCATTACGGGTAACCGTCGTTTGTGCTTAATCTAAGGAAGCCTAATTAATCAGCATACCGAATGTGACAGCAAGCTTAATGGCCAGTATTAACCGATAAAGCTTGCTGTTAACTCTGATGAGTGAATTAGTACGCCATTAAAACACGTAGATAAAACCAACACCGATTTCGGCTTCGTAGTCGCTACGTGCAATGGGGCTGTTGGTAACATCACTACTAAAACGCTCATATAAAGCTTCGCCAAAGATCTGCCAATGCTTATTAATGTGGTAGCGATAGTTGTAATCGAGAGCAACTGAGCGCAATCCCGCATCCAATTCGGTTTCATTTAAGCCGGAGTTAGTCGCTTGCGTAGCGTTGATCCCAAAACCAGTATTCGCGTATTCACTATCGTGAAATACTACGACAAGCGAAAGTTCTGAGCCGGAGCCATCGTTATTATCACCAAAGCGGTGCCCAAAGCCGAAAAGACCGAGGTTACCATTGTCTCCGGTGACGACTCGACCCACCAGCCAATTGCGCCAATCGAGATCCAGAGCACGGCGCGCTTGGAATACCAGCTCGGTGCCTTCCTCTTGATCGCCGAGCCCATTAAGATAGCCCTCGTCGGAGTCGCCTTCGGCGCGTCCTTCATCAAATGCAACGACCGCCTCAAATAGCCAAGTATCGGAACGCAGGCCGCGCCAACCGAGCGCTTCTCCAGCGAAAAAGAACACATCATTGCCGCTGCGCCATTGCACGCCGCCAGCAGGTTGAGCCTCAAACCCAAACTCATCGGAGCCTTCATAGGCCGATTCATACTCGACTCCTAAACCAAGCCCAAATCCCCAGCCATCTTGACCGTGAGTAAAGTCATCGACGGAAGGCAAAGGGACCAATGCAGCTGGGCGCTCCTCAGCGATTAAGGATGAGTAACAAAAGCTGACAATGATGGCTAAGAGCCAATGCTGAGTGGTTGCTTTCATGAATAACCTCATAAGTTGAGCAAAGTTTAGATATCACTATAGTACGTTATCGGTCTGTAAAAGGATCGGCTAAGCTGAAAATTATGAGTTGCCACAGACAAATGTCGGGTCAATTAAATTGGTATCATGAAAATGATACCAAGCCGCATTCCGTCATTCCCTAATTACCCATTAGGGCTGACCTGCAGAAGAATCGTGTATAATCAAAGCGGCCGATTTGAGCCGCTTAACGAGACACTGGGCAAGCCTCTCTTGGGTATAAGCATCGGCGAACCAATCAACCATTAAGGAATATGAGAGTCGTATGAGTAAGCAGAATGAGAATTCCGATTTAAGCAATAACCAACCAAGAGCCGATGAGCCAGGTAATAAGAAAAAATCAATTGCGCGCGCTCTTTTAATCGGCTTTGCCGCTGGCGTCTTTTTTATCTTAGCTGCTAGCCTAGTTAAGTTTGCTTTGGGTTAACCGCTTTTAAACCAAAGTCGCATTTAATCGGCTAAATAGGGAGGTTAACTAATTTTAGTGGCAGGTTGATTTTTCTCTAGTTAACTTGATCTACCTTCCTGTTTGCCTATATTCATTTTCTCTAAAGGCACTAATGACTAGTGTTTTCAGTCATTAAGGTTTTGAGCACCTAAACCTAATCGTTAGCGTCATTTAATGTTCGCTAAACTTTAAACTTTTCAGCTGAGAGTTATCGCACTTAAGCAATCCGAAAAATCAAACGGGTTGTTAATTGGTTATTCAAATCGAAGATTATTTAATCGTTTTTATTTTTTGAGTCATAAACAACTTCCGTAAATATTCACGTCTTTTTAGTAATGCTTTTGATAATTTTTGCTGAGTTACTGATTGATGACTCATTTTTTACTCAATGAATAACGTTTTAAGCTGCTTTTTTAACCAAATTTACCTCCTGTTAATAAATTCTTTATGATGAAAAAAACTAATGCGAATAATTAAATAATCTCAATTGTTCATTTTTCTACTCGTCTTAATAATAGCGCCGACAAAAATGGGTGTTCTTGATCAAAGGAGTAACAATGAACCACTTAAAATTAGTCTTGGCGTTTATAATGGCGAGTACGTTTTCAACCTCTGCTTTTACTAAGGGGACGGAGGCAAACTTTCTTAAAGGCGCACCAAAAGTTTATGTCGATAATGTTGAATACTATCAACTCGACGATATGTTAATTTCAACCAAAGAATCTGCGCATACAAACAAGATGGATGCCAATGTACCTGCTTGGACCGATGGCAAAGTTGTTTACGAGTTTGCGCCCGATGTTACGGCAGAAAATCGTCAGAATTTTGTAGCGGCAGCGCAAATTTGGGCTGAAATTGCGAACTTAGAGTTTATTGAGCGAACCACAGAAGCTAATCATATTTACATTACCAATGATAATAAAAACTTTGCTACTGTGGGTATGGTGGGTGGTCGTCAAACCTTGGCTATGGTTAGCTGGGGTACCCAATATGTTATCGTGCACGAGTTAGGGCATTCACTCGGTATGTGGCATGAACAAATGCGCAGTGATCGTGACGATTATGTAACGATTAATATCGATAATATTGATCCCGATCAGCGTTACAATTTCACCAAACGTAATACTAATAACTTAGCTGAGTATGATTTTCAATCCGTTATGCACTACGGACAATATGCTTGGACTCAAAACAGCTTACCGACCATTACCGTTAAACCAGGTTATGAAAAGTACACCGAACTACTCGGTCAAAACTCTTATATTAGTGCAGGCGATCAACTAGCAGCGGCAAGAACCTATGGTGCTAAGATCATTGAAATTCCCGATGCTGCCTTTAAAAATTATTTGGTGGCGCAATTCGATGATAATGCTGATGGCGAGATTGACTCGATTGAAGCGGCTTTAGTCACTCAGATCCAAACACCTGGTGCCGGTGAAATTACATCGTTAGAAGGTATTCAATTTTTTCGTGGTTTAAAGTCACTTTCCGTGGCGAATGAAAATATTTCGGCCATCGAGCAGCGCTTACCGCCGGCTTTAGAGTATCTTGATATCAGTAATAACGCATTCAGTGAACTTAATACCGCTTGGTCTTTTCCTCCCTTGATGAACAGCATTCTAGCAAGTGGTAATCCACTCGATGTTTATGCTTGCGAAACGGTTAACTTTATTAATGCAACACTGGGCGCTGGTGCAATTGTAGTATCACCTAATTCTGATGGCGATAACATTGTTTGCGACGAACAAAGTGCGAATCAATTATTGAGCGGTAAGCCACGACTTGACCAACGACAAAAGGGCAGCCGTACATACTTTATCAATGTTCCAGAAAATGTTGCTGAACTACGAGTTGAAACCAGTTTGTTTGATGGGCAGGTTGGCGGATTGATGGATGTTTATGTCAGTTACGAAGCAACTCCTTCAAGCACTAGTTATGACTATTTCTCAGCGAACAGCGGAAATGAAGAGCTGGTATTGGTGAATAATCCACAAGCGGGAACCTGGTATATCACGCTTGAGCCCAATGACCGTTCATTTGAGTTTGTTAATATTACGGCGACTTTGTCGAACGGCACTCAAACGAACAATCTATTGGAAAATGGCGTGGCGAAATCTGCGTTAACGGGTGAGCAAGGTGATTCACTAGCATTCGAAATGATTGTTCCGGAAAATGCATCCAATTTGCGTTTTCAATTATCCGGTGGTTCAGGCGATGCTGACCTTTACGTTCGCTATGCCGCAAAGCCGACCTTATCCGTTTACGACTGTCGTCCGTGGAAAAATGGAAATAACGAATCTTGTCCGTTTAGCTCGCCACAAGCCGGCACCTATTATGTTACTGTTTATGGCTATAGCCAATTCGATAATGTGCAACTACTGGCAACTTATGATGAAGGTTCAGCGCCAACGGGTGATAGCGTTGAGTACACCGATATTGCCGATAACCAAGGTGGTTGGAAATACGTTGCGCTGGAAATTCCAGCCGGTATGACTCAGCTATCCGTTTCGATTACGGGCGGCTCGGGCGATGCGGATCTTTACCTACGTCGCGCCAGTCAGCCTACAACTGGACAATTTGATTGTCGCCCATACAAAACCGGAAATGAAGAACTTTGTACTATCAGTAATCCGGCGGCGGGAACTTGGTATGTAGGAATACGTGCCTATGCAAAATACTCTGGCGTCACTCTTCGTGCCGAATGGCAATAGTGATTCAAATTCTGCAGGTTACGATAAAAACGATGACCGCCGAGTTTTAGAGAAGGGAAGCCAAGTGCTTCCCTTTTTTAGTGGCGGCTTTTGATAACTAAAATGTATTTACCTAGCACCACGCCATCTGGTAGTCTCGAAAACACTAATAGTATTAATCCAAAGTAAAGGTCTCCAACACGACCATGTCTACCAACGAGCGCCAAGCTTTTAGCCAGTCCACAATGAGCAACCCTAGCTCAATGGCGCCGTATTTTAGCTATTATTTCGCGTAATCTACGCGGCACTCATTCTTTTCCAGCCGAGGTGTCTTATGTCTAAACGACTGAATAACGTTAATATTGAACAAGAAACGGTGATCACATCACCGGATCAGTTGAAGCTTGAAATTCCGTTATCGGATAAAGGGCGTGAGACGGTATTAAGTTATCGTGAACAAATCGGCAATATTTTAGATGGACAGGATAAACGTATTATCGTGGTTGCCGGTCCTTGTTCGATTCATGATATTGATGCCGCTAAAGAATATGCGCGCAGACTAAAAGTGCTTCACGATCGTTATGCTGATCGTTTACTCATTGTAATGCGAGTTTACTTTGAGAAGCCGCGAACCACTGTGGGTTGGAAAGGTTTAATTAACGATCCGCACTTAAATGATACCTTCGATGTCGAGGCCGGCCTGCGCAAGGCGCGTGAACTATTAACCTGGATTGCCGACTTAGGTTTACCGGCGGGCACGGAAGTACTCGATCCGATTACACCGCAATATGTGGCTGAGCTCTTCTCATGGGCTGCGATTGGCGCACGAACCACCGAGTCGCAAACCCATCGTGAAATTGCCTCTGGGTTATCCATGCCGGTTGGATTTAAAAATGGTACCGACGGTAATATCGATGTTGCCATTAATGCAATGCAGTCAGCGATCTCGGCACACCGTTTTATTGGAATTAACCAGCAAGGGGAAGTTTCGTTGATCACAACGCGAGGTAATCGTCATAGTCATATTATTTTGCGCGGCGGGAAGCATCCGAATTATGACTCTGTGCATATCGCCATGCTCGAACAGCGACTAAAGAACGATGACATTACACCACGATTTGTAGTGGACTGCAGTCACGGCAACTCGCAAAAGGACTTCCGTTTACAACCCTTGGTCTACCGTAATGTGATCAACCAGATCAAAGCGGGCAATGAATCGATTTTAGGGCTTATGCTCGAAAGCCACCTTAATCAAGGTAACCAAAGTGTCAGTGCGGACTTATCCAAACTTGAGTATGGTGTTTCCATTACGGACGCTTGTATTGATTGGGAAACGACTGAGCAGTTGCTCGAAGAGAGTTATCAACAGCTGCAACAAAGGGTATAGTAACGCTATCACCCATTTGCAGCTTGAAAGCCTGTGTCCACAATAAATGAGATCCGCGAGCGAATAGATCAATGTGATCGCGCCTTAATTGCCGCCATTGCTGAGCGGCAAAAATGTGTCGATGAACTGATGACACTTAAAAAAGCGCAGGGAGAACCGCTGCGTGATCCGAGTCGCGAAGCGAATATGCTGGCCGCTTTACAAGCTCTCGCGGATGCTCATCAGCTTTCCCATGAATTAGTCATCGATGTTATGCAGCGCATTGTGCGTGATTCCTATAGTCGTCAAGCGCAACAAGCGTTTCCTTGTGCCGGCAGTCCGAAACGGATTGTAATTATCGGCGGTTCTGGTCAATTAGGACAGCTGTTCAAAACGCTGTTTGCCCGCAGTGGCCACCAAGTGACGAGTCTTGAAAAAGGCGAGTGGGACGCTACACATCCAGCACTGAGTAACGCTGATATGGTGATGTTAGCTGTCCCTATGGCGGCGATGGAAGCGGTAGTCAAACAGCTAACTCATCTTAAGCCCGAAACGCTGTTAGTGGATATTGCGTCGGTGAAACGCGCTCCGGTGGCGCAAATGATGACGGCACATAAAGGACCGGTGCTGGGTCTGCATCCGATGTTTGGTCCTGGACTTGAGCAACTGGCACGGCAACTGGTGTTATACAGCGTCGGGCGAGATTTAGCTGCGAGTCAATGGTTACTGCGGCAAATGGAGTTATGGGGCTGTGTGTTAGCGCCTGTTACGGCACAAAAGCACGATGAGCTAATGAGTGAAATTCAAGGCGTGCGTCACTTCCTATCGTTTTGTCATGGCTGGCACCTTTTAAACGGTGAGCATTCACTGCCAGAACTCTATGCCGCGAGCTCGCCTATCTATCGGGTTGAGCTCGCTATGGTTGGTCGCATGTTTGCCCAAGCGCCGGAACTCTATATTGATATCATGCTGCAGGCTGCCGCGGGGTTTGACTTTACCCGTCAGTTAGCAAGCGTTTATCAGCAAGCGGGTGCGTTAATTAAGGATCAACAGCGCGCGCAGCTGATTGCGCAATTTACCCGAATTGCTGAGTTTTTTAAGCAAAGTGACATTGATCTATATCGGGAAAGTGATGAGTTATTAAACGCTTATCGCGAGCGCCTCGCTAGCCGCCATTCCGATTAGCGCCGATTCACTCCGGCGGATGCATTTCTCAGTTGCTCATTGCGGAATATCCTGTAAAGTTAATAGACAGCGAGTCTTTTTTATTTAGCATCCGCAGCGCGTTATAGGTTACCGCTGTGAATGTTTTTTAATCAATTTAACCTTTGTTAAGCGAATATTGCATGAATCCAAAACCGCTCAGTGCCCATCAGTTAACCACAGCCATTGACGAAAGTGAGTTGCCGTTTAAATCGTTGGCTGAGCTCGATGCCAACGTTGACTTTTTGGGGCAGACCCGTGCTAAGCATGCATTAGCCTTTGGGTTGGAGGCCAAGCGTCGAGGTTACAATTTATTTGTAATGGGCGACAGTGGTACCGGGCGGATCTCCATGGTTATGCGCCATATTGAAGCTAAGGCGCAACTACAAAAAGCACAGCCTGACTGGATTTACGTAAACAATTTTGATGAAAGTCGCGAACCTTGGGTGGTTCAGTTACCTACCAGTTTTGGCAAAAAATTGGTGAGTGATTGTCAAAAAATGGTGGGGCGCTTATTGGTCACTATTCCTGCTGCGTTTGAAAATCCGAGTTACCAACGCAAGAAGCAGGCGATTGATAAACGTTTTAACTCGCGTTTTGAATATGCCATTGAGCAGGTGGAAAAAGAGGCCAACCAGCAAGGCTTTGCGCTTTACCAAGATGCATCCAATATTTCCTTTTCTCCAATTATTGATGGCAAGCCCGTCGATGATATTACCTTTACCAGTTTACCGCTCGAGCAGCGCGATCAAATTAACCAAGCTATTGATTTGCTCGAAGATAAACTAACCGAAGCTTTACTCGAAATGCCGCAGTGGAAGCGGGAAAGTTATGAAGCTCTACAAGAGCTCAACTCGCAAACCATTCAAGCAGCGAGTGCACCAGTGGTCGCTGAGTTACAAGACAAATACCGCGGGCTAACTGGCACGCAAATTTACTTTAAAGAGATGCTTGGGCATTTAGTCAAAATCATGCTGGAGAATTTTAACTTAATTGAATCGCCAGAATTAAAAAATGATCAAGGCTTACGCGAACTTCTACAGCAAACATTTGTGCCTAATTTATTAGTCAGTAACAATCCTGCGCTTGGCGCGCCGGTGGTTTACGAAGCTCATCCAACTTTTAGTAATCTATTTGGTCGGGTGGAATATGTTAATGAAGGTGGAGCGATCACGACCAGTTACCAAGGCATTCGTAGCGGGGCTATTCATCGCGCGAATGGCGGGTATTTAGTTTTAGAGGCGGAAAAAATATTCGAAGATCCGTATATTTGGGGACAACTTAAACAAGCACTATTAACCCAGGAGTTAAAGTTTGAGCCGCCCATGATGGAAGGGCAAACAGCGGTTACCATAGGCCTGAGTCCTCATGGCGTTCCGCTCGATGTGAAAATTATTTTGGTCGGTAGTCGTCAATACTATTACTTATTGCAAGAAAACGATCCTGAGTTTAGTGAGTTGTTCCGCGTGCTGGTCGACTTTGACGAACATCTAGAAAAGTCGGTCGACAGTCTCGTGCATATGGCGCAGCTGGTGCATACTCATGGTGAAAGCGAAGGGTTTGCAGAAGTGAGTCTAAATGGCTTTATAGAATTAGTTAAATTTAGTTGTCGCTTAAGCGGTCACCAGTTTCAGTTGAGTACGCGTTTTGGTGAGGTTTTTGAGTTGCTTGGTGAAGCCGATGTGTTGCGTTTTGAACAAGACGCGCCAAAAATAACTGAGCAGCATATACTTGAAGCGTTAAATCAACGTGAGTTTCGTCATTCGCGAATACGCAGCGAAATGCTACAAGAAGTTTTAGAAGGGCAAATTATTATTCATACCGATGGTGATATCATCGGTAGTATTAATGGTTTAACGGTTTGGGAGATTGGTTCAACGGATTTTGGAACACCCGCACGGATCACCGCTACGGTATTTCCAGGAAATAAAGGTATTGTCGATATTGAACGTGAATCTGAATTGGGATTATCGATCCACTCAAAAGGCGTTCTTATTTTATCCGGTTATCTTGCAAATCGTTTTGCTCGCGAGTTCACCTTAACTTTATCGGCTAATATTGTGATGGAGCAAAGTTATGGGTTAATTGATGGTGACAGTGCTTCGCTTGCTGAACTATGCGCGTTAATTTCAGCGATAACCGAGAAGCCGATAACGCAATCGCTAGCGGTTACCGGTTCGATTAACCAATTTGGTGAAGTTCAAGCCATTGGTGGTGTGAATGAAAAAATAGAAGGCTTTTTTGAACTCTGCAAAGCACGCGGTTTAACCGGCAAGCAAGGTGTCGTTGTACCGTTAGCCAATCAAAAGCACTTGATGCTCAAGCAAGAAGTTATTAACGCCGTCGAGGCGGGCCAGTTCCATGTCTATACCGTGAGTAATGTTGACCAAGCATTACAGATATTGCTCGGACTTAGCGCCGCTGAACTTAGTGAGCTGCACCAATCATTGACGGACCGCTTAAAATCTTTACATGATATTTGCGAAGATGTTGAAGAGAACGATGAAGAAGAGCAGCCAGCGGCTTTGAACTCACCTCCCATCAAGTCTTGAGGTATTAAAAAAATTTCACTTCGATTCCTAATGAATCTTAACCCAAGCTGAACCGATGAATTTTCTTTCAACTAATCATTTAGTTGATAAATAACTGGTTACGTTTGGTTACATCAAAGTGATACTTAGTGCACATCTTTCCTTTTTGTCAGTGATATAATCGCGCCAATCTTTCAATTTGCGCATGCGCAGTTGTAAAGAAGTTACTTTAGCTGAATCGATTACCTATTTCGATTCGCCGCTCATTTTTCGGTATCAGCTAGAGCATTTATTTTTGCAAAAGGAGTATCCTATAACATGAAAATACAACCAACTATCACCCAATCTGTTGCTGTGGTTGCTTTAGCGCTTTCAAGCTCATGGGTTGCAGCAGAAGACTATGTTTCTTTTTCTAATCTTGGATTTAGTCACGCTACCGAATCTGATGTTGACTTAACGAGCATTGGCACTCGCTATTTTTTCGATAAAAAATCAACTAAAGGTCCGCTGCAGGAGTTCGATTATTTAAACACCGTCAGTAATGTTTATGCTATTTACGGCCAAGCAAATGTTGAAGGCCCTAACCAAGACACTTATTCGGTTGGCGGCGAGTGGTTTATCGGCCGCTTTTTAGTTGGGGCAAGTCACACCGATAACGACGTTTGGGAATCAACATCTGTTGATTTAGGATATTTATTTGCACCTAACTTTTTAGTTAAAGTTGAGTTATTAGATGATGACAGTGAGCGCGACTTTTTAATGTCGGCGCGTTATGAGCATAGCTTAGATAACAACCGCTACATTGGCTTCAATGTTGAAGTTGATGATGAGATGGATACCTTAACTCTGTCATCAAAATATTTCACGCCGCTACAAAACGGCGAATACTTAACTGTGTTTGGTGAAATCTACTCTTCGGACGTGATTGACGATAGCTGGTTTGTTGGTTCTGAGTATTACTTCAATAAGCATACTTCGGTCGGCGCGAAGTTAGGTGATGAAGCCATTGGTATCAATGCATCACACTTTTTCGATAATAACTTAGCGGTTCGAGGTGAAATTATCAGCTACGACAACGACCTAATTGGTGAATCTATTTCCGTTGAAGTAGCGTATCAATTTTAATCAATGGTTTTAGTGGTTTGAAAAAGGCTCCTTAAAAGGGAGCCTTTTTTGTATCCATTGTTAGCATTTCGCCGTATGCTGACTATGCTAGGTTTTAGCCGTTTTATGTATTTATCAAAGGTATTAAACCATGAACTCAATTATTTTAGGTGGTGGTTGTTTTTGGTGCTTGGAAGCCGTGTTTCAGCGGGTTAATGGCGTCACCTCGGTAAAGTCGGGATATGCCGGTGGGCACGTGGATAACCCTAACTATCGTGATGTTTGCGCAGAAACGACGGGGCATGCTGAAGTGGTAGCGGTTGAGTTTGATGAATCAATCATTGGATTAGACGAGATACTGACCATCTTTTTTACCATTCACGATCCCACGACGTTAAATCGTCAAGGAAATGATATTGGTACCCAGTACCGTTCGGTCATTGTGACAACTAAAGAGCAACGTCCAGTGGTTGAGCAAGCACTCACGCAGGCTGCAAAACAATATGCAGAGCCTATTGTTACTGAGGTGTTAGCGCCGACGCGGTTTTGGCCAGCCGAGAATTATCACGATAATTACTACAATCAAAATTCACAGCAGCCATATTGCCAGATTGTGGTGGGCGAGAAAGTGGCAAAATTGAATCAGTATTTTAAAGATAAAGTTAAAACTTAATTGGCAGTGGGTCGGGGCGCGTCAGTAATGATTACTTCGCGCTCAAAGCGTTGCTTTAAATAATCTTCCTCGAGTGATGTGTGCCACAAGCCTTTGCGTTGACCATTATCTTTGGCTATTTCTCCAATGCGTCCAGGATTAAATTTAAACAAGTTGTTCGTTACCTGTTGCGCAATCGGATCTTGGTAAGCTTGAATCGGTGAAATGATTGTCCAGCCTTCTTTTCTAAGTTGGCTAACCAGATCGTCAATAAATAGTGCGCTGATATCCATCTCATGGAGAAGTAAAACATGGGCCACTGAACGTTCGGTATGTTGCAGCGACATTTGATCGTAATAACGTACTGCCTGCATCATGGTGTTGACATACAGATCGCGTAACGCATCAAAGTCAATCTTTTGCTGCGCTTTGATGGCTTGCTGAAATAAACTTTCTAAATACCAGTCGTAGTTATTCACCGTTATATAGGCATTCACATAGCCTGTTTGAGCCAATGCTTTACGCATGCCATCGCGCTTTTCGAGGGTATCGCCCTCGCGTAGAAATGGATAACGAAACCAGCGACGAAAGTTGGGATACTGTGACAACCGCTTATCAGCTTGGTTAAAGTCATTTTGATATTGTTCCAGCGAGGTTTGATTGAAGTCAGGGTGCGAGTGGGTATGGTTGGCTATCAAGTGACCGGCTTTGGCATAAGTCATTAGCCGCTGATGACCTTCATCATCAATGCGTTTCGAGACCGCAAAGAAAGCGACTTGATTAACTTGCGCCTGCTGCAGGGCCGTTAACAGTTTCTGCGCTCGGGTTGGACCATCAAAATAACCGACTGCGCTGCGCGGAGCGTCATCAAAAGTTAACGCAATTGTTTTATTCTGTCGTTTCGTTGGCGCAGAAATAGTTGCGGTGTTGTCCGTGGGGCCGGTGATTGTTTCAGTCATTAAAGACGCATCACGGGAAGCCGCCGTAAGGTGGTTTGAAAGTAGACCCAGTAAACCGAGCAAAATAAAACTGGTGATGAATAAACGCGCCATAATATTAATTTCTCTTAGATCGAATGATCACGCTATCACAATTTCGATTGCAGACAAACTTAAACTGATTGTATGCACTGATGTGGCAATATTTGGGGAAATGAAGTGGCGACTGTTGGTGGCCTCTGTTGGCGGCCACATCTGATGACGGGTATAGGGTATCGAAGCCGGATTAATTAACCGTGCTTTCGACCCCACTCATGACACCCATGAATGCGGCAAGAATGAATAAAGGCAACAGAATTATGCCCCCGACAACAGCAAGGGTTGTTTTACCACCATCAATGGCTTCAACTTCAATCTTTTCGACATCATCAAGATCGATAATCACCGACGTCATTGGGGCGTTGGTAAGGGAGCCGACGATTTGGTGTTCATCGATGCGCACGAGCGTCATATCAATCACGCGGCCGCTTTTTTCGTAAACGACGATGCGATCTTTTAACGCGAGCGATTCATGGGATTGCCCGGGGTTGACCGCGCGCATGCTGGTGCAGCCTGCTAAGGATAAGATCAGCCAGTAAAGCATTAAACGTGTGACTAAAGTTTTCATAGTGGTTTCCCAAAGTGAGATAACGCTTAGGTTAAGTATGACGAAAATAGTCTTGGTTGCAAGTAAAGGGAAGTCGAAAGCCCCGAGGTAAGAAGTAAACCGTTTAAAGATTTTTATTTTTATTGATAAAAGGACTAAATAATATGGTTAGGAACACGTTTCTCAAGGATCGAAAGTCGCTGAAGATTGGCCTGAACGCGAGTCTTGGTTTGATATTGTTGTTGTGCGGTTTTGTTTTTCCAGTGTCGAGTCATCCGCAGTCTTCTGCAACAGCGCAAGCACATGATTTACGTAATTTTAGGAGTTGTTTTGATGGAAATTTTGCGTCGCAAAAGATCTATTTGAGTTTTATTGCAAATCATCCGAAGCTGGGTTCCCAGCCCGAAGCGATTAAGCAAGCTGAGCAACGCTACCAATATTGGCGCAGCCACTTTGAATGCCAATGGTTCGATTATACGGTCGATGGGATCACTGTCACGGGTTTTGCGGTGACGCCGCTTAAATTTAGCGAGCAAAAGCTTCCGGTTGTGGTGTTTAATCATGGCGGCAATGCCGATATTGGGGCAATCAAGTCGCAGTATATTTATGGCAAGCTGTTCCCCTTAGCTGCGCGCGGATATATTGTGATTGGCAGCCAATATCGCGGTAATGGAAACCGCGAACAACCGCATAGTAATCCTTTACTCGATGAGTTTGGCGGGCGCGATGTTAATGACGTCAACGCGTTACTTGATCTGCTGCCATCCTTCGAGCACGCGGATCCAACACGGGTGGCTTTGTGGGGGATCAGCCGCGGTGGAATGATGGCTTATCTTGCTGCGCGCCAAGAGCCGCGTTTTAGTGCCGTGATTGCACAAAGTGCGCCCACTGATTTGCTGGCGGCACGCGAGCGTGGCGGATTCATAACCGATGTATTTGCCCGATGGATCCCTCAATACCAGCAAAATCCTGAACAAGTGCTTGCCGAGCGCTCGGTGATTCAATGGAGTGATGAGCTAACTCAGCCGCTGCTTATCATCCATGGCACGGCGGATAAACGGATCCCAATCGCTGACGTGGATCGCTTAGTTGCCCAGTTACGTCAGCGCCAGCACCCACTGGTTGAAATGCGGATTGAAGGTGGTGACCATGGGCTCAGTCGAAGCGACCGACAGATTGTGGAGCAAATTGATTACTGGTTGGGGCAGACGTTTAGCGCGCAGCAGAGAGAATAAATGGTTTGATTGTCGACAATTTAACGGTTTTCGGGTTGTAAATAGCGATTTATCTGCTAGTATTGTCGACAATTAATCAGGCCCGTCATTAAAAACTATGAATTCGGTAGCAGAGCAGCCGGTAACCGCTGCGGACAAAACCTTTTATCGCTTGCGCGACGATATCGTTGAAGGCGTCATTGCGGCTGGTTCAAAGTTAAGTGAGGCGGACTTAGCCGCTCGCTATCAAGTTTCGCGGGCGGTTATTCGCGAAGCGATCAGTCGTCTTGAGTCTTGTTACTTGGTTGAGCGTCGCCCGAATGTTGGCGCAAAAGTAGTGCATTTATCCAAGGCGGGTTTGTCGCAATTATATCAAGTTAGGCAAGCCCTTGAAGGCATGGCGGCGAGATTGGCTGCAGAAAACATGACCGCCATTGAAATCGACGAATTATCCGCGCTGCTTAGCAGCCATTTCAAAACAGTGAAAAGCGGCGAAACTTATTATCAAGAAGCCGGTGATCTCGACTTTCACTATCGCATTATATTAGGCAGTAAAAATGCCCAGTTGATTCGTTTGTTAATCAACGGCATGTACCATTTAATCCGCATGTATCGCGTGCAGTTGGGAATGGCAGGGCCGCGCGTGACCACCGCGTTTGATGAGCATCGTAATATCGCTTTGGCCATTGCCAACCGTGACGCCGAATTAGCCGAAATGTTAATGCGGCGTCATATTCAATATACCGAACACAATCTTTTGACCAAATTAATCGACTAAGAAAAGGTGAATTATGAACAGTCGCTATCGTAAAAAGCTTTCTGGAACCGAGCTGGATTACTTTGATACCGCCGCAGCGGTTAATGAAATCAGTCCGGGAGCCTATGCAAAACTGCCTTACACTTCGCGGGTTTTGGCCGAGAACTTAGTGCGACGTTGTGAGCCGGAGCAACTTGAGGCGTCATTAAAGCAGTTGATTGAGCGTAAGCGTGACTTGGACTTTCCTTGGTTTCCGGCACGCGTGGTGTGTCACGATATTTTAGGTCAAACGGCGCTCGTGGACTTAGCCGGTTTGCGCGATGCTATCGCCGAGAAAGGCGGTGATCCGGCGAAAGTTAATCCAGTGGTCCCGACGCAATTAATTGTGGATCACTCGTTAGCGGTTGAACATGCGGGTTTTGAGAAAGATGCTTTTGAGAAAAATCGTGCGATTGAAGATCGGCGTAATGAAGATCGCTTTCACTTTATTAACTGGACCAAAACAGCGTTTAAAAATGTCGATGTCATTCAACCAGGTAATGGCATTATGCATCAAATCAACTTGGAGAAAATGTCGCCAGTGGTCCATGCGCGAGACGGCGTTGCCTTTCCCGATACTTTAGTCGGTACTGACTCTCATACTCCGCATGTGGATGCACTTGGCGTTATTGCGGTAGGTGTTGGAGGACTTGAAGCTGAAAGCGTGATGCTTGGTCGTGCGTCATATATGCGTCTACCCGACATCGTCGGTGTTGAGTTAACGGGTAAGCCACAACCCGGTATTACCGCGACAGATATTGTGTTGGCGTTAACGGAATTTTTACGTCAAGAGCGAGTCGTGTCGAGTTATCTTGAGTTTTATGGTGAAGGCGCGCGAGCGTTAACCTTAGGGGATCGAGCGACGATCTCCAATATGACACCTGAATATGGCGCGACCGCTGCGATGTTTTACATCGATCAGCAAACCATTGATTACTTAAAACTAACCGGCCGTGATGATGATCAAGTGGCACTAGTTGAACAGTATGCGAAAACCACAGGACTTTGGGCGGACAGTTTGGATACTGCTGAGTACGAGCGTGTGTTAACGTTTGATTTGTCAGCGGTAGGCCGTAACATTGCCGGGCCGTCGAATCCGCATCGCCGTGTGGCTACGGCTGAACTTGCTGCGCAAGGCATTACCGGTGCGGTGGAAATGCCCAGTGATGATAACTGGCAAGGAAATATGCCCGATGGAGCTTGTATTATCGCTGCTATCACTAGCTGTACCAATACCTCCAATCCACGCAATGTGATCGCGGCGGGCTTATTGGCGCGTAACGCAAACCGTTTGGGATTAACTCGACGTCCTTGGGTAAAAACCTCTTTGGCGCCCGGATCAAAAGCGGTACAACTGTATTTAGAAGAATCGAATCTGTTGCCTGAACTCGAGCAATTAGGTTTCGGTATCGTCGCGTTTGCGTGTACCACCTGTAATGGTATGAGTGGCGCGCTCGACCCAGTTGTGCAAGGCGAAGTGGTTGAGCGTGATCTCTATGCGACCGCGGTACTATCCGGTAATCGGAATTTTGATGGCCGCATTCACCCTTATGCAAAACAAGCCTTTTTAGCTTCACCGCCGTTAGTCGTGGCATACGCTATTGCGGGTACGATTCGTTTTGATATTGAAAAAGATGTGTTGGGTCACGATGCCGATGGTAATCCAGTGACACTGAAAGATGTATGGCCGAGTGATGAAGAAATTGATGCGGTGATCAAAGCGCATGTAAAACCGGAGCAATTTCGCCAAGTTTACGAACCCATGTTCGATTTAAATGTTGATTATGGTGACGATGTTGATCCCTTGTATCAATGGCGTGAACAAAGTACTTATATTCGTCGACCGCCGTATTGGGAAGGCGCGCTTGCAGGTGAACGTAGTCTCAGTGGCATGCGACCACTGGCGGTATTGGGGGATAACATTACCACCGATCATTTGTCGCCTTCGAACGCGATCTTAGCCAGCAGTGCGGCCGGTGAATATTTAGCAAAAATGGGGTTGCCGGAAGAAGACTTTAACTCCTACGCAACTCATCGCGGTGATCACTTAACAGCCCAACGAGCGACTTTCGCAAATCCTAAATTGTTTAACGAAATGGTTAAAGATGCTGACGGCAATGTAAAGCAAGGATCACTGGCGCGGTTAGAACCGGAAGGTAAAGAAATGCGGATGTGGGAAACCATTGAAACCTATATGCAGCGCAAGCAATCACTTATCATTATTGCGGGTGCGGACTATGGTCAGGGTTCGTCGCGCGATTGGGCGGCAAAAGGTGTTCGCTTAGCTGGCGTTGAAGCGATTGTCGCTGAAGGCTTTGAGCGAATTCATCGTACCAATTTGATTGGTATGGGCGTGTTACCGGTCGAGTTTACTCAAGGTGAAACGCGCCATACCTATCAAATCGATGGTACCGAAACTTTCGATATTAAAGGTGACATAGCACCAGGAGCTAACTTAACGTTAGTGATTCACCGCACTAATGGTGAGTCGCAAGAAGCGGCGGTCAAATGTCGTCTCGATACGGCCGAAGAAGTTTCCATTTACTCAGCCGGTGGTGTATTACAACGCTTTGCACAGGACTTTTTAGAATCTGAAGCGCACTAGCGGCGTGGTGCCGTTAGAATGGTTAGGCAGTATGGCGTTAGGCGCTGTACTGCTGTTAGGAAGCCCGGGGCCTGCGCCACTAATCTTGGCGTCATCCGGAGCGCTGTTGGGCACGCGGCGCAGTTTGCCATTGTTGGTTGGTTTGTTAGCGGGTTTAATGCTAGCGGTTTTAGGCTTACTCGTTGCAATTCAATTCGGTCTTAGTCACTGGCCGCCATTACAAGCGTTACTGCAATGGAGTAGCCACGCCTTATTGCTGTGGATTGCGTACAAGGTGTTGGCGATTAGACCGGCGAGCTTGAGCTCCCATCACACGCGCTGGAGTTTTAGTTTTGGGGTGGTGTTTAATTTAATCAATCCAAAAGTTTATGTGGCCTTGCTTGCGCTTATCGGGCCGCTTTGGCAACTACCGAGTGTCACCTTGTTGGATATGACTTTGGTAGCCATTACGATTTTTGCCGTGGCGTTGTTGGTTGATGGCATATGGTTGTGGTTAGGCGCAACTTTTGCCGCTCATCTGGATTCGCCCAAGTCACAACAGCGAGTGCGTTACGTCATTGCGAGTGTAATCGTGTTGTTGGTGTTATTTAATGTTTATCGTCAATTTACTAATTAATTGTTAACAGAGACTGCTTATGACTTTTTTACCACAGTTGAAAATTCCTGCGACTTATATGCGTGGTGGTACCAGTAAAGGGGTGTTTTTTAATCTAACTGATTTGCCGACTAACGCTCAAACACCGGGCGCAGCGCGCGATGCTTTGCTGCTGCGGGTTATTGGTAGTCCGGATCCTTACGGTAAACAAACCGATGGGATGGGAGGCGCAACTTCGAGCACCAGTAAAACGGTGATATTGTCGAAAAGTGATTCGGCTGAACATGACGTAAATTATTTATTTGGCCAAGTTTCAATTGATAAAGCCTTTGTTGATTGGAGTGGTAACTGCGGCAATTTAACCGCCGCTGTCGGCGCTTTCGCGATCAACTCGGGGTTAGTGGATGCTGAGCGTATTCCGCAAAATGGCATCGTTGAAGTGCGAATTTGGCAAGTTAATATAGAGAAAACTATCGTTGCTCATGTGCCGATCAGTAATGGACAAGTACAAGAAACCGGTGACTTCATACTCGACGGTGTAACTTTTCCTGCGGCTGAAGTGCAGGTGGACTTTATTGATCCTGCCGATGCCAAGGGCGCATTATTTCCAACCGGTAATTTGGTGGATAACTTTGACGTACCGGGGATTGGTCGTTTTCAAGCGACCTTTATTAACGCCGGAATTCCAACCATGTTTCTAACCGCCGATGCGCTCGGGTACAGCGGCACTGAATTGCAAGAAGCCATTAATGGTGATCCAGAGGCGTTGGCTAAATTTGAAACTATTCGTAGTTATGGTGCGGTTAAAATGGGTTTGATTGCTACGCCGGAAGAGGCTCAAGCGCGTCAACATACGCCGAAAATTGCGTTTGTTGCGCCGGCGCAAGATTATGTTAGTTCCAGTGGAAAAGCGGTCAGTGCAAGTGAAATAGACTTAAATGTACGCGCGTTGTCGATGGGTAAGTTACATCACGCCATGATGGGCACAGCTGCAGTAGCGATTGCAACAGCGGCGGTGATCCCGGGCACCTTGGTGAACAGTGCCGCCGGCGGCGGTGAGCGCGAATTCATTACCTTTGGTCATCCATCCGGTACATTAAAAGTCGGTGCGGTTGCTAATCAAGAGCAAGCCCAGTGGCAGGTGTCGAAGGTTAGTATGAGTCGCAGCGCTCGGGTATTGATGGAAGGTTGGGTGCGAGTTCCGCAGGAGCAAATCTAGCTTAATAGCAGCGGTTTAATCACAAATACTGGCGCTACTTTGTAGCGTCAGTACGATGTTAATTCTCTCAGCTTGTGGATTATCTTTATTTCAGTACCATACGCGCTCACCAATTCTACTAAACCACTCTAGGTTATTTTTATGCAACGGCGAATAATTATTGGCTTTTTGCGTGTAACAGTGAGCGTTTAATCTTTAACCCCGCTTAGCCGGGCTTCTCGTTTATAGTTTTCCTGCTCTTTTGGCAGATAACTGAGAAGCGTCATGCAGTACTCAATCAATTCTTTACAAGCCATAAGTCTCTTGCTTTTATCATTATTGCTTTGCCAACCGGTGCGCGGCGATGAGTCAGTTGCGCCGTATCAAGGCCGAGTTAAAGGCACCCCACATTCATTCTCGATGCAACTGGGTCTTGAGTCATCGGTAGAAATGCAGCAAACCCGAGCCAACATCATGCAAGCTTTGTATGACGTAAATCAGCGGTTTCGCTACGAACCTTATGTTAAGTATTTCTTAGCCTTTGATGATCCCGAGTTAACCGATGCGTTATTAACTCGAATTGAGTACGACTTTGAGGCTTACCCCAACCTAGCACTGGAAGCCTGCTCGAGTCAGTTAGATGACTCGGTTATCGAGCCGCTCGAACTCGCTTGGATGATCGCTAGGCGATTTGACAGCCAACATGAACACATAGCAGAACGTTTGCGCGACAATGCCAACTCGGGTTTATCGTTAGCGGCCATGAGTATTGCGCTGATGTTCCGCCAAGGGAATGTAGAATTAGAATTTGCGCGTCGTTGCAGCGAACTATCAGAAGTCTTGATCGGGGGCGCGTTATTCCAGGCACTGGAGCAAAACTGTGCACAAGTGCGAGAGTCACTGCTGCTTTTTAATATAAAGTCGACACGCCGCCGCTTTGTGCGTAAAGCGGTCAAGCTTTCAAAGTGTTTGCCGCAAACCCAACAAACGACTTTCCTTGCAAACGCCTTGCAGACGTTAACGCCCAAGCAAGGGTATATAGTTTTTTCGCAGGCACTCGATATTGAAGAAATTGAAGACCGTACGGCGCGGCGAAAAATCGATGCTTGGAGTGAACTACTTAAAAATTTAATTGCGCTTAAGCAAACGGCTGTCATTTATGAAGCCTTACCGAAATTGCGCGGCGACTTAAAATTTCTAGCATTGTATGCATTGCTAAAAGGAGGTGACCGACAAGTACTCGATGAGTGGCAAGGTTACTGCCAAATCAATAATGAAAAAGTTCGCCAAGAAGTTAATAAAGTACTGCAAAAATTTGCCCGCAGTTGTGGTTAGAACCTGTGGCTTTCAATCGCTTAATGCTTCAAGCATTCGATTTTGCTCTTGCTCAATTTGCTCGATAATCGCTCCACGCGCTCGATAGTTGGCTGCAGTTCGTTCACAGGTTTGATTGAGTTTTTGCCAAATCCAAATACTTTGCTGATACGCACCTTTTAACGTAGACGCTAAGGATTGATCGGAAGGAATCGCTTGCGGTTGATTAAACATTTGCAGCGCGAGCTTGCGCGCACTACGTGTGCTGCCTAGAGCTGCGTCGATAGTCGAAAGCTCGCATTGCCCAAAAGCATCGTCTTGGTAACTTTGCTGTTTCAGTTGGTTGTCATTGAGCTCAATCAGAGGGTGTGCAGCAGCGGCAACTTGGGGCAGGGTATCAACAAACACTGAATGAAATGCAAAGGACTCCTCGCGATACATCTTTAAACTACTGGTGGCAAAGCGAAACCATTGTTGATTAGGCGTTGAGAAATTAACTCGGTGTTGAGCCAATGCATGAGCTGGCATCATGATAGTCGCTTGAGTCTCTCTCTTTGCTGGCAACACAAAGAGTCCGCGTTTGTCACTGGTTGCCTTATGCTCGGGATAGCGTTCGAAGGCAATGGTGACATTGGCGATGGGTTTTAGTGAGTTAACATCATAAACCTTTCCTGAAATAGCAGGCGTTAAGAAAATTTCTACAAACGCGGGAATGCAGCCGATTAATAATGTACCGGAGAAAAGTAAGCTGAGAAGTTTTTTTACCGGGCTGGATAACATTCGGTTGCTCTCAATTAGTTACGAGGAAATTAACATTAATACAATAATAACTTACACCAAATTGATTGAGTTGCCAAAACGGATATGGCTGCGCGAGAAAATAGGCCGATGAAAAAACGCTTGGTATACGCTAACTTTTCGTACTTTGATCTTCGAGTGGGGACGCTTTGTTGTCGCTTCTATTCGTTGCGTGCACGGCAGATTGACTATGCTTTAGAGTTACAACAACGCTGCGGGTTGCGGCTGGGAAACTGTTTGCTGGAGCTGGGTTATATCACTGCGCGCCAGCTCTATTGGGCTTTATACCAACAACATTGCCAGCGCAAACAGATTAGTGGGGGTTCTATGTATTTTGCCGCATCGAAAGTGAGCCGCAAAATGAATGCGTGCAAAGCGCAACGCCAGCCGCGGCATTAACCGACAACAACTGCTTTTAGGATGCTTGTTGCCATTGATGTGACTGCATCATCAACGCCGTTGCCGTATCCAACATGCGGTTTGAATACCCCCATTCGTTATCGTACCAAGCAAACAGCTTTGCCATTTTGCCGTCGACGCGCGTTTGGGTAGCGTCAAAGATGCACGAGTGTGGATTATGGTTAAAGTCGATGGATACTAAAGGTTTATCATTCACATCAATGATGTTGGCATAGTGTTCTGCCGCCGCTTGTCGCACACCTTCATTGACTTCGGCAACCGTTGTCGCGCGGGTTAAAGTGACAGTAAGATCGACCAAAGACACGTTTGCTGTCGGGACACGAATGGCGAGCCCGTCAAGTTTTCCACTCAGCTCTGGCAGTACTAAGCCAACCGCGGCCGCAGCGCCGGTTTTGGTTGGGATCATCGATAGGTCAGCCGCGCGAGCGCGGCGTAGATCACTGTGTGAAGTATCGGTTAATCGTTGATCTCCGGTGTAGGCATGAATCGTTGTCATAAGGCCTTGTTCTATCCCAAACTGTTGCTCAAGAATTTGTGCCAGTGGTGCCAAACAGTTGGTGGTGCAGCTCGCATTGGAAATGATTTGATGCTCGCTGGTGAGCTTATGGTGGTTAACGCCATATACCACGGTGAGATCGGCATCTTTTGCTGGGGCCGAAATAATAACTTTTTGGGCTCCCGCTTTGAGGTGATTCGCGGCCGCTGTGCGAGAGGTAAAGGCACCCGTGCACTCAAATACTAAGTCGACTTCCAGTGCCTGCCAAGGTAGCTCGACTAAATCACGTTGTTGCAAGTAACGGATCGGCTGATTGTTGATGATTAAATGGGTGTCGTCGTGCGCAACTAGCGCCTGCAAACGTCCGTGTACAGAATCAAACTCGGTCAAATGGGCATTGACTTCGAGTGGCGCGAGATCGTTAATCGCGACCACCTCAATATGTTGGTAAGCAGGGTTTTCAACCAGTGCTCGCAGTATGTTACGGCCAATGCGGCCAAAGCCATTGATGGCGACTCGAATCGTCATTTTAAGTCCTTATGTAGTAAAATTACATTGCAGAGCGCTGAATATACCGAAATAAGATCGAAATATGAACATGAAATGTTATTTATGTAGTAATTCTACATTATTTTTGAGGTGGGAGAGGAATTTTGGGGAAGCGTCTCGGGCAAAATATGTCTCCCGAGCGTCGCCGCTCGGCAGAGCCATTTCTGGTAACTTAAGATTCTTTTGGCAGTCGCGTTTCTTTTAACGCTTGCTTGATACGTTTCAAGTGTTCTTGGAAGGTGGGTCCGCGGCGCAGCATTACGCCAGTGGCGAGAATATCGGTGATGGTTAAGTGGATAATGCGCGAAGTCATTGGGGTGTAAATGTCAGTATCCTCTTGATCCGCAGGCACTTCGATTACCAAATGACAAAGGTTAGCTAACGGTGAGTCGGCACTGGTTATGCCAATCACTAAGGCGCCTGATTGCATCGCCATTTGCGCGGCTTCGATTAGCGGAATCGTGCGGCCAGTGTAAGAGTATAAAACCAAAACATCGCCGTGCTGAGCAGCCGCTGCGGCCATGCGCATCTTGAGTACATCATCGTAAGCGATAGTGGGCGTACCCAAGCGAAAAAATCGGTTCTCAGCATCAAAGGCTACGGCGCCGGAGCTGCCGAGACCATAAAACAATATGCGCTTTGCTTGCGCGAGCGCATCGACAACACGGCTGACAGCACTGGCATCGACCATTTTACGTGCTTCACTGAGTGACATCATCGTGGCATCAAACAGCTTGTGAGTGAACTCTTCCGTGCTGTCATCTAATGATACATTACCGGTGAAGTAGGGGGTCCCTGTCGCTAAGCTTTGCGCCAATTGCAATTTAAAATCCGGGAAGCCTTTGCAGTCCATCGAGCGACAAAAACGATTGACCGTCGGCTCACTCACTTCGGCAGCGCGTGCCAGCGCGGCAATGCTTGACTGGTAGGCTCGCTGCGGATCGGCGAGGACCTCTTGGGCGACTTTCTTCTCTGATTTGCTTAGGGTTTGAAGAGCTTCTTCAATACGGGAAATCAGCTTCATAGGTAAATCTCATTTAACAAATTGCGGTCACTATAGCAAAATTTAGAAAGAATGTTTCAGTTATTTGTTATTTCTTACCGTAATTTACATGAAAATGTAATTAAATTACAGTTTTTGGTGCGGCTTAGTGGCTTTTTGGTGGATTTAGGGGCGAAATATGTTGTTATTTGACAATTCTTTCGTATAATGGAGATCGAATTTACTTAATAATTGTAATAAAGTTACATATGAGCTTCTCGATTGATAAAAAAGCCTGCCGCTTGGTTTTGTTTGGTGGGAATGGTGATCTGTCCTATCGCAAGCTACTGCCAGCGTTATTTAATTTAGAACGTAAGAACCTGTTGGCCGATGAGCTTGAAATTATCGGTTGTTCTCGAGCGACCATTAGCGCCGAGCAATTTCGCGAAGAAGCACGACAAGGTTTGGTTGAAAATGCCACGGCCGATCCAAACTCCACTCCAGAAGTCACTCAGCGGTTTCTCTCTCGACTTAGTTTTATTGCGCTAGATGCGACGCAGCCTGCCGATTATGCTGGATTAAAACAACTGCTCGGAAAGCCTGCGAGTAACGGTTGTGTCATTTATTATTTAGCTACGCCACCCGGATTATTTGTTCCAATATGTGAGCAATTGCAAAGTGCCGGAATGGTTAATGAGCAGTCGCGTTTAGTGATTGAAAAACCCATTGGCTATAACCTCGCTTCTTCGATTGAAATCAACGATAAAGTCGCGAGTATTTTTCAAGAAAATAATATTTATCGAATTGATCATTACATGGGGAAAAGTGCCGTGCAAAATTTATTAGCACTGCGTTTTGCCAACGTTATGTTTGAACCGCTTTGGAACCATAACTATATTGACCATGTTCAAATCACCGTATCGGAATCTGTCGGTGTCGGTAATCGGAAAAGTTTTTATGATAATGTCGGTGCGTTGCGAGATATGGTGCAGAACCATTTATTACAATTGCTGGCATTGATCGCAATGGAGCCTCCGACACATTTAACGCCGGAAGCTTTGAAGCACGAAAAAATTAAAGTCTTTCGCTCATTGCGCGCCATAGAGGGCAAGCGTACGCGGTATAACACGGTGCGTGGTCAATATAGCAGTGGCGATGTCGACGGTGAAAAGGTACCCGCCTATAACAAAGAAGGTGACAACCCGATGCCGAGCGATACGGAAAGCTTTGTCGCCATTAAAGCTGATATTGATAATTGGCGCTGGTCAGGAGTGCCGTTCTATTTGCGAACCGGTAAACGTTTAAAAAGTCGATACGCTGAAATTGATATTCAATTTAAAAATATTCATCACTCAATTTTTAAATTACCGACTCAAGCGAACCGACTCATCATTCGATTGCAACCTAAAGATAGCATTAAATTATTAATTATGAACCAAGAACCGAGTCTGTCCGGGGCCCTTAACTTGGTCGCTGATCCGCTCAATTTGAGTTTTTATGATCAATACGATCCGGCCGACATTCCGAAAGGCTACGAGCGCTTGCTTTATGATTGCATTATTGGTGATTCAACGTTGTTTATGTCGCGCTTTGAAGTGGAAGAAGCGTGGAAATGGACCGACACGATATTGGCGGGCTGGGAAGAGTATGAAGTTCCGGTCGAGTACTACCCAGCTGGTACGATGGGTCCCGATGCAGCTGAACAGTTACTTGCCAAAGACGGCAGAAAATGGTTTAACAATCGTTACGACAACGACTGATAAGGACCAACCATGACTGTTGAATTAGCTGGCTTACATTATTTTGATGATCGAGACAGTGCCAATCGTGCATTGGCAGACAAAATCGCAAGCGATTTAAAAGGCGCGATCATGGAGCGTAATAAGGCATCGCTTTGGGTCTCCGGTGGCTCGACTCCAATGGATATGTACCGTGCATTATCGGTGGCTAACTTGCCTTGGCAGAACGTCACTATCTCAATGGTTGATGAGCGTTATGTACCGCCAACTGATGAAGCCAGTAATGAGCGTTTAATTAAAGAAAACTTACTGACTAATGGCGCAGACAATGCGCAGTTTATTCCCTTTTTTCAGATTGCGCAGTCGCCGCAAGAAAACCAAGCGCAACTAGAGCAGACGCTACGTGAACATATTCATGGCGCGCTGGATGTTGTTGTGCTGGGGATGGGAAATGACGGTCATACTGCGTCGTTATTTCCTTGTGCTCCCGAGATTGAGCAAGTGGTGTCGGCCGAGAACGCCGACTTTACCGCAGTTACGCACCCTCGAATTGCACCGCATCCGCGGCTGACATTAACCTTAAATCGTTTGTTGGCTTCGCGTCATATTTATCTTTTGATATTTGGCGAAGAGAAGTTGAATACATTGAAGAAAGCCGAGCAAGCGGGTGAGGAAATGGATATGCCAATTCGGTATTTTTTACATAACACTGAGCCACGCCTGGAAATCTATTGGGCGCCGTAGTGAGGCCAATGAAAAATTCAGTTTTAGAAGCGGTTACTAACCGCATTATTGAGCGCAGTCGTAATGCTCGCCGCGCTTATCTCGCGCAAATCGAGCAAGCAAAAAGTGCTGGGCCAAATCGCTCGGCATTATCGTGCGGTAATTTGGCGCATGGTTTTGCCGCTTGTTCGAAAGCGGACAAAATGAAATTAAGCGGCATGGAAACGCCGAATATCGCGATCGTCTCTGCCTATAACGATATGCTGTCGGCTCATCAACCCTATGCCGATTATCCAGAGCAAATTAAACAAGCGGTGCAAGCGTTAGGTGCTACTGCGCAATTTGCCGGCGGCGTTCCAGCAATGTGTGATGGTGTCACGCAGGGTCAAGCCGGCATGGAACTGTCATTATTTAGTCGTGACAGCATTGCGCAAGGGGCGGCGATTGCATTGTCACATAACATGTTTGATGGTGCTTTATTTTTGGGGATCTGCGACAAAATAGTGCCCGGCTTAGTGATGGCTGCGTTACGCTTTGGTCAACTCCCCTGTATCTTTGTACCCGCCGGCCCTATGCCTTCAGGGATCACCAATGATGAAAAAGCTCAAGTTCGAAAACGCTTTGCAGAAGGTAAAGCAACACGAGATGAACTATTAGCAGCGGAATCGGCAGCCTACCACAGTGCGGGAACTTGCACTTTTTATGGCACCGCCAATACCAATCAAATGTTGATGGAAATTATGGGATTACACTTGCCGGGGGCCTCCTTTGTCGCGCCTGGCAGTGAGTTGCGCGAAGCGTTAACGGTTTATGCCGCCCAGCGGGTTACCGAGCTGACCCAACTCGGCCGCAACTACCGTCCGCTGGCCGATGTGATTGATGAACGATCCATTGTGAATGGTATTGTTGGCTTATTGGCCACTGGCGGCTCAACCAATCATACCTTGCACATTGTTGCGATTGCTGCAGCCGCAGGAATCATCGTCAATTGGGACGATTTCTCTGAGTTATCCAGTGTTGTGCCGTTATTAGCCAAGGTTTACCCGAATGGTTCGGCCGACGTGAATCATTTTCATGCTGCCGGGGGGATGGCCTTTATCATTCAAGAGTTGTTGCAAGCGGGACTGCTCCATGGCGATGCAAAAGCGGTGTTTGCGGACACCTTAGCGGACTATGTGGCGGAGCCCTTTATTGAAGAGGGTCAACTCACTTATCGTGCGGGGCCAATTCAAAGTGGTGATCGAAAAGTATTGCGACCGGCATCCGAACCTTTTAGCCGCGAGGGTGGCTTACAAATATTAACCGGTAACTTAGGTCGCAGTGTGATTAAAGTGTCTGCGGTAGCTCCTGAGCATCAAGTGATTGAAGCGCCTGCACGCGTGTTTCATGATCAACATGCGTTAGCCGCGGCGGTGCAAAATGGCGAAATCACCGGTGACACCATTGCGGTGGTTCGCTTTCAAGGACCGAAAGCCATTGGCATGCCTGAGCTACATAAACTGACTCCATTCTTAGCTAACTTGCAAGATCAAGGTTTGCAAGTGGCGCTAGTGACGGATGGACGCATGTCTGGCGCTTCTGGCAAAGTACCTGCCGCGATTCATTTGACCCCAGAAGCCGTTGACGGCGGTTTGATTGCGAAGGTGGTCGATGGTGACATTATTCGCCTAGATGCGCGCAGCGGTGAGTTAACTTTGTGCGTGACGGCATCTGAACTTGCCCAGCGAACGCCCGCGACGGCTGATTTGAATCAGTATCATCGCGCAATGGGGCGGGAGCTTTTTGCTGGTTTTCGTGCGCAGGTGTCCGGTGCTGAACAAGGCGCAACTATTTTCAAGTTTACGGCGGAGTCGGAACTATGACGACCCAACTAGTGGCTGATATTGGCGGGACCAATGCTCGATTTGCTTTGGTGACACCTGAGTCTGGCATTCCGGAGCAGGTGCAAACGCTGCAATGCGAAAATTTCGGCTCTCCTTTACAAGCGATACACCATTATTTATCACAAGTGAATACGCAAGTTGCGGCAGCTTGTTTGGCGGTTGCTTGTCCGGTTAACGGCGATGAAATTCGTCTTACCAATAATCATTGGAGCTTCTCGAAAAGTCAGTTGCAAAATGGATTGGGCATCGTACATTTGGAAGTCATTAATGACTTCACCGCCGCTGCAATGGCAACCACAGTGGTTGCCGGCAATGATTTATGTCATCTGGCACCGGAGCTAGCATTCGATTTAACTCAACAACGCGCAATTATTGGGCCTGGAACGGGGCTAGGCGTGGCCGGCATGTTGCCGGTGGATGGCGCCACCTTGGTGCTCAGCACGGAAGGCGGGCATCAAAGTTTTGCGCCAGAAAATGAAGTGGAAGATTATATTTTACAATACCTGCGCAGTGAACTGGCGGTGGTTTCCCGAGAAGAATTACTTTCAGGACGTGGCTTGGTTAATATCCATCGCGCTTTGTGCAGTTATCACCAACAGCCGCTTTTGTTTTCTGATGCGGAGTCTATCGGTCAAGCGGCGCTAAGTGGTGACGCGATGGCCAAAACAACATTGGAGCAATTTTTTGAAATTCTTGGCAGTGTTGCGGGGGATTGCGCGCTGTCACTCGGTGCTACCGGTGGTGTTTACATCGGTGGTGGCATTCCACCACGATTTAGCTCGCAGATTAAACGCAGTGGATTTCGCCGGCGTTTCGAAAACAAATTAAATTTTAAGCATTATTTAAGTGGCATTGCGACGGCTATCGTAATGCATCCGCAGCCGGGTTTGCTCGGCGCTGCCGCTTACTTATCGTTACACAACTCCGACAATTAGGAAGGGCAACTGGTGCAAAATCGTCACGAAAAAATTCGACATATTATGCAACAAGCACCGGTCGTACCGGTATTGGTGATCAACCAACTGGAGCATGCTGTGCCCTTAGCAAAGGCTCTGGTTTCCGGTGGTTTAAAAGTGCTGGAAATTACTCTGCGCAGCGATGTTGCGTTAGCTGCGATCGAGCAGATAATTGCGCATGTGCCAGAGGCGATCGTTGGGGCGGGGACAGTCGTTAATGAGGCGCAATTAAAGGCTTTGGATGAGCGCAACGTAGCGTTTGCGGTGAGTCCAGGTTTAACACCGACGTTGCTCGCTGCGGCCGAACATTATGAGGTCGCGTTGCTGCCGGGGGTTGCCAATGCATCGCAAATTATGCAAGGAATGGAATTCGGTTATCAAAACTTTAAGTTTTTTCCGGCTGAAGTGTCCGGAGGCGTGCCCGCTTTGAAATCCTTCGCAGGTCCATTTGCACAGTTGCAGTTCTGCCCCACCGGAGGCATTTCGGCGGCGAATTATCAATCTTACCTTGCATTGGATAATGTCAGCTGTGTCGGTGGAACTTGGGTGGCTCCGAATGATTTGGTGAATAGCGAACAATGGTCGTCGATTACAGAATTAGCCCGAGCCGCTTGCCTGCGCGCATAAGCTAAACGTTAGTCATTGCCGAATTCATTCCGGTAATTCAAAATCATCCAAGGTTAATTCCTGTGGTGCTTCATCAGTGATAGCGTCAATCCAATAGGGAACGGCGCTAACAGTGGAAAGGCTCAAACCGTTTTGGTCCACCTGAGCCAATAAAAATTCACAGGTATTGGCTGCGAGCGAGGTAAACCCGGTTAGAGTTAAACAGCGTAACATCCGCGAGATTCGCAATTGGTTGTGATTGTGGGGACAGCACCACTTAGTGGCTTGAGTGGTGTAATGAGCGGTTGGTTTAATTTGATTCTGTTCGGTTCGGCAAAACCCCCAAAAGGCGGCCATGGTGTCGAAGGAGCGTAATAAGTTTTCTTGCACTAGATCGCAGCTGGCGGCTTGTGCGATGACCTGCTCATCGAGCAATGGCGCATGAGGGTTGACTGGGCTGGGTTCCGGTAGCGGAAATAGCCATTGAATAAAGTCGTGCTCTTGTTCCAATTCATCAAACGTCATGGTCCAAATTTCGACCAAAGAGCGCTCGCGATGATCGCCGGCTTGATGGCGATAAAATGCAATCCAAGGATGGTTGGCTTCAGTCACAGTGCGCTCGGCTCCTCTGCCCAAAGGGTGATTAGGCGTTGATGTTGAACAGTATGTTACGCTAGCCTACCGAGAGGGTTAAAAAAATTCGAGTATGAGCCTACCAACGTGAGCTTTTTTCCGATGAGTCGCCGCCAATATAGAATAGCTATTGTGATTTTGTGGTGCATGAGTGGCGCTGCTTTGCTGCTCGGAGGGCTCATTTATTACCGTAATGATGCCGCATCGTTGACCTTAATAGCTAAGCTACACAACCATTGGCCAGAATTAGATCGGCACTTGCACGCTCTTGCTGCTGAGCTGCCGAACTGGCTGGTAGTGCCTGCGATGCGTGCTTATGCGCCAGATTTTTTATGGGCTTTTGCATTGGCTATAGCGTTAATCCTTATTTGGCATCGGGTACTTAGGTGGCGCTGGTTGGCACTGTTATCGATAGCGGCAGCCTTATCGTTTGAGGTGGCGCAGGGATTTGGCTGGGTGTCAGGGATTTTTGATTGGTTCGATATTATGGTTTCTCTGGTCGCGGCGCTATTTGCGCTGCTGTTGGTTTATTTTACCGCTCGTGGTCAGTCGACAGAGCAAAATGATCTCGTTTAAAATGCAGCGGATTTTGCGTTAATACGTAAGTCGACAATAAAGGAAACGGACGGGCAGGACGCCACAATGTATGATTGAGTCAATCGCGGCAATCGCCAGAACAGCAATTGCGATGCCGCTAAACATCCGCAGGAGGAAGTAGCAGGATGGCGAAGTATGGTTGCAATGTTTTAATCACTCTAGTCACGGTAGTTGGATTTTGGTTTTTGGCCAGTGGCAGTACGCCGCAACAAGTGGTCAGTACAACCGATCGCAGCAAAGTGGCTATTCAATATGGCCGCTTATCGGATGAAATCCGGATTGTCGCCATTGACGGTTCGTTCGAATTGGCTTCTGGGCAAGAGTTTCAAGCACCATTTCAAAGTGACATTTGGGATTGCCAAGGCGTGTCGGCTGACCGATTACTAAGTTCTTACCAACCCGCATTAGCCTGTGGTGCAAGGAAAGTAAAAGTTTACGTTGGTGATGATCCTGAGCCTTTGTATGGTGTATTAGTGCTGAATAAAGCCATAGCTGCAGCATATGGACCTTCGGCTCGTTCTTATCTGATTAAGGTAAATCGAGAGAAAGTCCGCAGTGCACGCAACGGCCAACCTGCGGTTTCCTATGAAAAAATGGATTGGAAAAGCACTTGGACGGTACAAGGCGATGAGCGCTCGAGCAACAACTGGTGGTACAGCTGGGTGTTGTGGATGGCCGATAAGCCGTTTTAATTACTCTTTATCGAGCCAAGGTCTAACCGTAAACAGCTTGTTGAGGCTCGATAATGCGCGCTAGAGGAAATTAGAGTTGCTCGTTGAATGGATCGCCAGTGATTCAAGTTGGTTATGGGTGTTGAATTGCCTAGCCTTTAGCGCTGTTGTCCTTTGCCTTCGATTGGCTCAGTGGTCGTTACTACTTCCGGTTAATGAGCGGCAGCACTTGCTCATTGGGAGCAGCTTTGCATTGTGCGGTTTTTGGCTCATGGAATTTAGCGTCATCGAGGGGCTGAGCATTCATCCTCTGGTGATTACCGCGGCTACATTAATTTTGGGCTTTCGTTTCGCTGTGATTAGCGCCAGTTGCGCGGCAGTGGGTTACTTTATCGTGGCTGGCCATGGTTGGCCGAATCTAGGGGCTTATCTGCTACTTAATGTGATAGTTCCAAGTGCTTTTATTGCGCTGGCAACTCGTTGGCTACGTGCTCGCGAGCCGAGTAATTTATTTTTTTATACCTTAGGTGTTGGGTTTATTGGCAGTGCCTTAACTGTGCCACTGGTGGCTGTGAGTAGTTATTTGACGCTCGCTTTAGCGGTTTCAATTCCCAGCGCGGCTTCAGTGCAATGGCAACCCGAGTGGATTTTACTGGCGATGTTCCCCGAAGCCTTTATCAATGGCGTAATCGTCTCGTCGATAACGGTTTTTTTTCCACACTGGATGAAAACGTTTGATGAGGATTACTTTTTATCGCGCTAACTACCCTGCGTAATAAAAACCAGTCGTTTGGCTAAACAGTCTTTAGTCGGCAATTTTGATCGATAACGCATGAATATCGGTGGTCATCATTTCGCCGAGTGCGGCATATACCATTTGATGGCACTGCAACGGACGCTTGCCACTAAATGCAGGGCTAGCGATAACTACCGTGAAGTGACCTTTACCACTTTTTGCTCCGGCATGACCCGCGTGTAAATGTGAGTCATCAATGACCTCTAAAGTGGTTGGCGAGAGACTCTGTAAACGCTGATGAATGTCTTGCATGCGTTGTTGGTTATCCATTTGGAAGCACCTTTTTGAACGGTTTAACGGTCACGTTTTGATAAACGCCGGCACTTTGATAGGGATCTTGGCGTGCCCATTCTTCTGCCGCGCTGAGATTGTCGAATTGAGCTATGATGAGGCTGCCACTAAAGCCAGCAGGTCCCGGGTCGTCATTATCAACCGCAGGGTGAGGACCTGCGAGTAACAATCGGCCTTCTTGCTGCAATTGTTGCAAGCGCTCTAAGTGCGCAGGGCGGGCTGCTAAACGTTGCTCTAAACTGTTGGCAACATCTTCGGCCATGATCGCATACCACATGGTTTATTCCTCTTCTTTTGCGTCAGCTTCCTCGAGCATCTTGCGATACTCTTCCGGCATGTATTTAAAAATCACGACAAAGGTAATAATCATAGCGGTAAGCTTGGTCGCCATGGTTACCCAAACTTTAAAGTTCACCCAAGTGTCGAGGCTAAAGGAGTAAGCAACCCATAAATTAATTCCACCCATGGCTAAAAACAGCAGACCCCAAAAAGCATTTAATCTGCGCCAAATCGAGAGACTGATACCAAGCTCTTGTTTAAACAGCGCTTCGAATATTTGTTTGATCACCAGTTTGTTTGCCAGCCAGTAGCCAAACAACACGGCACTCAGTAACCAATAAACAACGGTCACTTTCCATTTAATAAACGATTCATCTTGCAGCAAAATGGTTAGCCCGCCCATCACAATGGAGATGACAAACGTAATCAAATGCAGCGTTTCAAAACGCTTTTTGATCAGTCGAAAAGTGATGGTTTGAACAAAGCTGGCAATGATAAGCACCATGGTGGCGGTATAAATATCACTCAGTTTATAAGTAATAAAAAACGCTAATACCGGAAAAAAATCGAGCAATACTTTCATGGTGCCTCTTGGCTAATTAAGCTTACAGGTGTTACAAAGCTGGTATAATACTGACTTGACTGAGTTTCGCCAACTTCGGCTCGGTAATTTCGTTAAATTTTAAGCGTTGGAACTTGACTATCATGCTGCTTGCTCGCTCGCAAACAATTGATTTACATGCTCATACACGTTATTCCGATGGCGCATTGGGGGTGGATGAATTATTGCAACATGCGAGTGAACATGGAGTGATGACGTTGGCGATTACCGATCATGATTCGATTGGCGCGCATCGTGAGCTTGCTACGCGACAGGCCTCGTTACCCTGTGAGGTGATAACCGGATTAGAGATTTCAACTCAATTCGGTAACCGCGAAATCCATATTGTCGGACTTAATGTGGATATTGCAAATTCAACACTCAACGAATTTGTCGCTGGGCAACAAAGCTACCGCCGTGAACGACTAATGGCCTTTGCCAATAAATTAGAGCAGATTGGACATACTGGGATTGTTGACGCGGTATCAGCACTGTCGGCCGAGGCGGTTACGCGCACTCACCTGGCACAAATTTTAGTTCAACGCGGCATTGTGCCTGATGCCAATCGGGCCTTTAAGCGCTACATCGGAAGAAAGGCGCGCGCCTACGTAAAAGCACAATGGCCGAGCATTGAACAAGCCGTTGCGGTGATTCAAGCGGCCGGTGGAGTAGCGGTTCTGGCCCATCCTGGTCGCTATCAACTATCACGTAAACAGCTTACCGAGTTGTTGGAATATTTTGCTGCGATGGGCGGGAACGGGGTTGAGCTCTCATATCCGAATATTGATCCACAATTCGCTCGTTGGATCACTGAAAAGGCGTTAAACTTGGGGTTAAAAGGATCGCAAGGTGCCGATTTTCACGATCCGCGCTGGCAATGGGTAAAGCCGGGCTACTTTCCGGACTTACCACAAGCGATTACGCCGGTTTGGCAGGATTTTGCGAGCCTGTCGACGCGCTAGTGGTGGCCTCACGTTGATCCAACCCATGGACCGTTATAGTCCTATTCAAGCAGGTTAAGTCGATAACAAAAAATTAAAATGGACCATTTATGGCACAATATTTAGAAATTCATCCGGACAATCCGCAAGCCCGGCTAATCACCCAAGCGGTTGCTTTGGTGCAAAAGGGCGGATTAATGGTGTACCCAACCGATTCTGGGTATGCATTGGGTTGTCACATTGGAGATAAAGGCGCATTGGATCGCATTCGGCGCATCCGTCAGTTAGATAAGCAGCATAACTTTACTTTGGTTTGTCGTGATCTCTCCGAGTTGGCCACTTATGCGCGAGTGGATAATGCAACTTTTCGCGTCTTAAAGAATTTAACGCCGGGACCTTTCACGTTTATTCTGCGAGCGACTGGTGAGGTACCGAAACGGTTACTGCATCCAAAGCGTAAGACGATTGGGATCCGGGTTCCCAATAACCCTATCGCGCTGGCTTTATTGGATGCTCTTGGAGAACCGATAATGTCCACCAGTCTTATTTTTCCCGATGACGAAGTACCGCTATCCGATCCGTTTGATATTAATGAGGCCTATGGTAGTCAACTCGATTTGGTGATTAATGGTGGATTTTGTGGTGACCTAGCGACCACGGTGGTTGACCTAACCGAAGGCACTCCAGTGATTTTACGTGAGGGTGCCGGTGATCCGGCGCTGTTGCAATAACGATTGAACGAATTTTGAGCGATTAAATCGCTTACTTCAATAAACGACAGTCTGTATAATGTTCGGTTCGATTAAACTTAGACAAGTTTTTAAAGGGGATTTATTTTGAGTTCGGTTGCGATACAGCATCAGCGTATTCTGTCCGGAATGCGGCCGTCCGGGAAATTGCACTTGGGCCACTATCATGGAGTTTTAAAAAACTGGGTTCAATTGCAGCACGAGTATGAGTGCTTTTTCTGTGCGGTTGATTGGCATGCATTGACGACTCACTACGATGATCCCTCGATTATTGAGCCAAGCATTTGGGATATGGTAATTGACTGGTTAGCCGCTGGGGTAAATCCAGGTAACTCAACGATTTTTATTCAGTCGAAAGTACCTGAGCATGCCGAGTTACATCTATTGCTGTCGATGATTACGCCGATGGGGTGGCTTGAGCGTCAACCGACCTATAAAGAACAGCAGGAAAAACTTAAAGAGAAAGACCTTTCGACTTATGGGTTTCTAGGTTATCCGCTATTACAAGCCGCGGATATATTGATCTACAAATCCGGACAAGTGCCGGTCGGTGCAGACCAAGTACCGCATATTGAATTGGCTCGTGAAATTGCACGCCGATTTAATCATCTTTATGGGAAAGAGCCTGGCTTTGAAGAAAAAGCGGAAACAGCGATAAAGAAACTTGGCAAAAAGAACGCCAAGCTTTATGCGTCATTGCGTAAGCGTTATCAAGAAGAAGGTGATGATGAAGCGCTGGCGACGGCCCGTGCATTGCTCGAAGGTCATGCATCGGTAAGTCTAGGTGATAAAGAGCGTTTGTATGGTTATCTTGAAGGTGGCGGAAAGGTGATTTTGCCAGAGCCACAAGCCATGTTAACACCTGTTTCGAAAATGCCCGGGTTGGATGGGCAAAAAATGTCCAAGTCCTATGGTAATACCATTACTCTGCGTGAAGAACCGGAGTCGGTCGAAAAGAAAATTCGAACCATGCCGACCGATCCTGCGCGTGTTCGCCGCAACGATCCCGGTAATCCAGATAACTGTCCGGTTTGGGAGTTTCATAAGATCTACTCGAATGAAGAAGTCCAAGCGTGGGCCCGCGAGGGGTGCACCACTGCGGGTATCGGCTGTATTGAATGTAAGCAGCCGGTGATTGATTGCGTGATTAAAGAACAAAAAGTGTTCCGCGATAATGCACAAGAGTACGTGGAAAACCCAGAGCTGGTACGTAATATCGTTAATGAAGGTTCGGAACACGCGCGCGATGTTGCTCGTGAGACGATGGACGATGTTCGTCAAGCTATGGGATTAAGTTACCGCTAAGTCAGCGGCTTAATTGAACGATTAAGAGTAAGCTCATGAACCAAGAAAGCGTCACTGAAGCAGCGGAACAACAGCCCACGGCAACGTCGAGCGATGTAGCTGCTGCTGCGCCGGAAACCAGTGGCGCGCCATCACAACCAGTGCAAGAAGAAATGGCTTTTGCATTAATTAACGGTGAACCCGTTAAAGAAATGCCAAAAGACTTATATATTCCACCGGATGCTCTTGAAGTTTTTTTAGAAGCGTTTGAAGGTCCGCTGGATTTACTTTTGTATTTAATTAGGCGGCAAAATCTTGATATTTCGAATATTCCGATTGCTCACATTACCGAGCAATATATGGAATATGTCGAATTGATGAAAAGTATGAATCTTGAGCTGGCTGCTGAATATTTAGTTATGGCAGCAGTGCTATGCGAAATTAAAAGTCGCGTGCTGTTACCGCGACCCAAAACCGAAGATGAAGACGAGATCGATCCGCGAGCAGACTTGATTCGTCGCTTACAAGAATATGAGCGCTTTAAGAAAGCGGCAGAAGACATTGATGAAATGCCGCGTATGGCACGTGACCTTTTCCCCGCTGACGTAGCGACGCCTGAATTAAATCTTGTTCGTCCGCAACCTGAGGTCGATTTAAAAGAGTTATTGCATGCGTTCAAAGATGTTTTAAAGCGTGCTGATATGTTTACCCACCATCATATTGAGCGGGAGACTTTATCGGTACGGGAAAAGATGACTAACGTTCTCGCCATACTATCGGCTGAGTCGTTCACCGACTTTGTTACATTGTTCACCGTTGAAGAAGGTCGCATGGGAGTGGTAGTAACCTTTTTATCGGTGATGGAACTGTCGAAAGAAAAGTTAATTGAGTTGGTTCAAACCGAACCTTATGGACCCATTCACGTTCGTGCGCGAGCTCAAATTGAAACAGAAGAACTTTTATCATGAGTAGTATGACCGAAGAAAAATTACAAAATCTACTTGAAGCGGCGTTGATGGTTTATGGTAAACCGATGTCGATTGATAAAATGATGACCTTATTTGAAGAGGATCGGCGTCCGACTACGGCTGAGATCAAACAGGCATTATCGACTTTAAATGATTCTTATGCCGAACGAGGGGTGGAACTAAAAGAAGTAGCCAGCGGCTATCGGTTCCAAGCCAAACAAGAATATGCTGAGTGGATTGCGCGGCTTTGGGAAGAAAAAGCTCCGCGCTATTCGCGGGCGCTGTTAGAGACATTAGCGCTCATTGCTTATCGTCAGCCGATTACCCGTTCGGAAATTGAAGAAGTTCGCGGTGTCAGTGTTAGCTCTCATATTGTGAAAACGTTGCTTGAGCGCGAGTGGATTCGAGTGGTTGGGTATCGTGATGTACCAGGTCGTCCGGCTTTATACGCCACCACGCGAGAGTTTTTAGATTACTTCAACTTAAAGAGCTTGGAAGAGCTGCCAACTTTGGCTGAAATTCGCGACTTGGATAAAATTAATGCCGAGCTAGACTTAGGAGAAGGGCAAGCCGACGAAACTTCGGAACTGGCAGCATCCGCTGGTGATGACGCTAACCCCGAGGATTTAGCACCGACAGCTGAGTTGATGAATCTGGATAGTGAGCTAGCGACAACTGCAGATGAAGCTGAAGATGACTCTGAGCATGAAGATGACTCTGAGCATGAAGATGATTCTGAGCATGAAGATGAGTCAGAGCATGAAGATGATTCAGAGCATGAAGATGATTCTGAGCATGAAGATGATTCTGAGCATGAAGAAACTGGCGAGCATAACTGGCAGGAAATTCTTGAGGACCAGAAGATCTCCGAT
>JABXHQ010000035.1 GCA_013373545.1 Gammaproteobacteria bacterium | reverse complement strand
TTCACCGAGGACGCAAGATAATTAGGGGCAATTATCATTAACTGCTTCATCCGTTCTTGGCTTCCCAAATGCATCGAAAGTGCGACGCTCTGCGACGGTTCCCTGCATGTCCGCTAATGCGACATAGGAGACTGTAGCAACTAAATTAACTCTGACCTTAGTTTTAATCTCAAACTAGAATGAGTGATGGGTGCCCCAGCTTACTCACCGCTCTTAATATTCACTAACAGCCAAAAGGTAGTCCAATTCTGTACGATCGGCGATTCCCATCTAAGGTCTTCAGAGATCTCATCAAACTTGAATAAATCCTTACGATCTTTACTTAGTTCAGTTATTTTCTTCCATAAGACCTCCGTAAGCATATTGTAGGTCCTACATCCTTCTGGTAATTTATCGTGAAACACTTTAAGCTCCGGAAAAGTAGCCTCTCTAAATTGTTCACTTGAATAACTAAAGTGACCAAAGCTACTATCATTTACATAAAAATCCCTAGCTTCCTGTTGAAGCCAGTTATTCCGAACTATGGCTGAAAACAAGGTCTTTTTATCATTGAGTATTTGCTCTCTTGTAGCGAGTAGCGATGCCTTCAGCCCACCGCCTTCAACTTCCCAGTTGTCATAAATATCAAGCCATATGGAATAGCAGCTAATCGATTGTTCTATGTTTTTTATGATCTCATCCACACTTTTCTCTTCGAATTCCTTTTTCGTAGAGCATGATGATAGTAAAAACATCATCAGAAAAAACCAAACCTTATTCATTTAACAACCTCTCCAAGCAAACCAGTTTAAAAATACTATGCCACAACCTTTCTTAAGGAGCGGCCGAGCATTATCGAAGTACTCATGAGCAGTGAAGCCGCAGTTTGAGTACTCAGAATTAAGGATGTTGAGCAAGACTTCAGATGACGTTTGCTTGTCATGCAGTCGTTTCGTTCTTGGCTTTCCAAATGCATCGACTATGCGACGCTCTGCCACAGTACCTTGCATGTCCGCTAATGTGACTTAATTGACTCTGACCCTAATTTTCCTTAACTAATTGACATTCAAACTCAGTAGACCTATTCGGTTTAGTAGCGAGTAATAAACTATTTCATTTTCAGTTTTATGTAAAAAATTAATAACACCTCTTTCCTTTGAGTAAAATACTGTATTTACCACCGAATTTGATTTCTTATACTGGACATCTACAACATAAATCGTTTCTTTCCCTTGCGATAAAGCTCCTTTCAAGAAATACTTAAATTCACCAAACTCCCATGCCTGAATACTATCAGCTATCATTTCTTGCCTAAAAGCAAAAGTTAAAATCCGACTATCAACACAGTACCAATCACTAGAACACGCGCTCCAAATAGTTCCCAAATCACCGTCTTCGAAATACTTTCTACTTTGTTCATCAAAGGTAACCGTAAAATTCACTCCAGCATTAGAATTAGGCAAACCGCTTAAACCACCTACCCTAAATCCGGCATACTCAGTAAATTTGGCTGCGAATGAACATTCAATAGATACCAAAATAAAAAGTAAGAGCTTTAAAAACTTTATCATCATATTACTTCCCATATACTACATAACACGCAAATTCATCTGCTACTTCCCTGGATAATTATTTTTTTTGCTATGCATATTCACCACCATTTTTTTAAAAGATTATCTTAAAGTGGGGAAGTACTTGCTCTTTTCAGTAGCTAGTTTTATAAGCCCTTCTTTGAATTTTGATTCAAGCTCGTAAAACCGCAAAGTAAGCTCATCGAATGGGTCAAATTCATCCAAATCATCGGACAAAGTGTCAATTACATCATTACGCTCGACAAGATTTAGTGGAATAACACCACCTGGAAACAAAGCTTTCAGTTCTGAAAATATTTGAGACACGTCTGCATCACAATATGTTGAGACGAAATGATGTACCGAATCTGTGTATTCTCCAGTACGATTGCACATTGTTTGTATTAACCCACCATTCAATGTATCCGCAAGGAAACAATCAGCCTCGAAGAACATGTTTTCATATTCAGTCAACTCAACATCACTAGCTGCAAGCCGTATGGATATTTCAAACACCGGTTGTTCTGAATTCAACGCATCTTCCATACTCATTTCAGGAGGGTTTTCCAAGTATCGCAACTGAGCTTCAAATTCTCTCTTTGTGACCATTTTACCTACCTATCGATGATGCATAACAACTTACTATGTCCTCGTTGAGTGCCGAGAGACATTTCCCAACATTCTACCAAAGCCAACTTACTGATTAAAATCAATGATTTATCGAATTCCATCAAACTTCGCATTGTAAACGACAATATCTACAAAGGGTAAGATCGGAGGAAAATTGACTCTGACCCTAATTTTTCTAGCGGAAGGCCAGCCCGAAAACATGCGCTTGTTATTTACATTCTTACCATAGCCCAGGATCACTTAATGCCTCAACGCATTGAGTAGGACCAATCATAGGCTGGATTACTTGCCCATCAAGCGATTGCGCAAGCCAGCCAATTGGCTGACTTAAAGGGCAAGGCGCCTTTACGATACTTTCATTGATTTGCTCGAAGCCCGTTTTGGAATAATAATTTGGGTCGCCGTACGTAAAAACCAAATTAACATTTAGGGACTTAAGATGATCTAAACCATATTTAATTAGATTTTGGCCAATACCTGTACTTTGAACATCTGTTGAAACAGCAACCGGCGATAGAATGAAAGCAACCTGCCCACTAGGCACAGTAAAGCGACTGAAAAATATGCACCCAACAACAATCTCGTTTTCTTCTGCAATACATCCAATTAGATCTTGTCGCACAGTAGTGGCAATTAGATTTGCTACAAAATCTGCAATTACTTGACCTTCTGCTTCTCCCTCGGATGCAGAGAACACTCTCTTGAAAAGCTCGATCACCTCTTGATATTTTGACTCATTAATTAGAGAAAATTTCATATTTCATTACCCTTCGAGATTATCATCTAGCTGCACATAACGCCTATAACATAAGGCCAGTGTAAAATTGAGTCAGAGTCGATCTCTCTGCTAATCTAGCTAACACTTCGATTTCTTCGATTTCATCCATTTGGTACCTGAAGAGTCTATTAATTGACTCTGACCCTAATTATTTACTATTTATCCTATTATTGATTTTCTATTACAGCTTGTGGCATTCAAAACCAGTTAAAGTAACAGACTTAACATTTCCTTTACCGCATTCAGACAGTGCCATTTCAGCATTGTTCTTTATTTCTTGTGCATCTAAATGAGAATTCAGTGTATATCCAAGTGAAAAAACAACTAGTCCACCAACAACAAACATAATAAATTTTTTAATAATTCCTGACATTTTAATTTCCTATATTTTAAGTCAGCCTATTAAGCCAGCCATCATTACACTTTCATTTACATTTAAAGATAAATACTGTGTTCTGGAGTAAGCCGAAGCGCTGTGTATAGAATTTACTGAGGCAAATTGACTCTGACCCTAATTATTCTCCTAATTATTTTTTAGTGATGTAAACTCAGCTTGGCCTTTTCGTAAAAAATATGCCGCGACTCCTGATGCCACAATGGCTAGCACAGCACCAAACTCATCAATATACCAAGCCGACACCTCATTCGTTAACGTTAAAGGCGTAAACAGTTTTTGAATGAAAATATTTGAGCTACCATGATAAAAAACAGCAGGCCATACGCTATTAGTTTTCATCCGAAAATAAGCCATAATTACGCCCGTCGCAGTAATGAAAACGGTAAATACTAATAATTGATAATACAGAGGGGTTACCTCGTTGCCGTACAAGCCGAGAAATATCAATGGCCAGTGAAATAGTGCCCAAACAAATCCGCTAATGAGGGCAACTCCAGTAAACGAAAAGGACTTCGCCAGCTCGGGTACTAAAAAGCCTCGCCAGCCGATCTCTTCACCCAAAATCGATGGCAACGAAACCACAAAACTGATAGTTGCAATGATTGCTAAGTGCAAAAGAACGATAGCCGCGTCATTCCAATGCGGCAAGTTGTAACTATCTTTTTTCTCAGTGACAAATTCGACATTATAGAAATCAGCGAAGCCAAACATCCATATAATTAGGTAGGCAACAAAGGCAATACAAAAGGGAATTAAATAGTTTGTTCTCTGCTGCTTCCAATCTCCCCACTGCCAACCTAAACTGGATAGTTTACGCTTTCTGATCCAACAGGTGAGTAACGTTGCAACACCAACGGACAACATTAGCGGAGTGGCTTGACCTAGCCGGTAAATCAGCCAGTAACCTAAAATATAACAAGCAATTACCGCGATAAAAAAGGTTAACAATGTAATATAGCTTTCTTTATTGTTTTTCATTTAACACTCTAACCTTCATATTTAAATTGGTAACCCAACCCGGCTAAGAGAATCATCGCCCGCTAACGGCCAAACACTGGCTAAATTAAAGCCGGCACTCAGCTAACCATCCGTTAATCGTAGTAAAAAGCCTCTTCAACCAAAAATCGACAAAACTCCTGCACTTCTCGTAATGATTGGATGTCTTGTTTTCCGTTTAAGTCTATCGCCTTTTGTGCCTGAGTTTTCAGCAAGTAGCCGTAAATAATTTTTTGCTGATTGAGCGGTTCAAACCAATCAAAACGACCAGTTTCGATGAGTTCACCTAACGCCTTGTTGGCGGCTTTTGCGGCTTCGTGAGTAAAGATCGCTTCCGCCATTTGCATATCTGGTTCAATTTTCTTTTCCCAGCCTTGACATAGCTCATCGGCCACAACTAAAGGTGAAAGCAGAACCATTATCAGAAAAGTAACGAATTTCATGTCGGCTTACCTCTCAACTTTGCGCCATCTCAGAGCGCATCACATCAATCATCTTCCGGCAACTTGAAACTTTTTCGGCGAGCGACTTACTGGCAAAATCAGTCATGGCTTTTTGTAACTGTTGAGCAATCACCGAATCAACATTATACCCTTGAGCTTCATAGGTCGTTTTTAAGAACCGCTCACCTCGTTCAATCAGTGAAGCATGCTTCTCGCGCCACTTGGCCAATAAATTATCGGTACTGCCAATATCACTCAGCTGTTCACAGTGCGGTACCATTTCACTGGCCATTACCGACTGAATATAAAGTGTCGAGTTAAGAACATCGTCATCCGAAGTAGCTTGATCAGTATGACCCGTACAAGCGACCAATAACAGGGCAACTAAAATCCAATATTTCATATGAGTATCCTTGATAAAAATTAAGTTTAACTAAAATTCCATTTAACAACCTCGAGCGTCATTGCACTGAGGTTTAGCTCGATTAATAATGCAACACGGCTTGCAATTGTGATGCATCAAGCTTGAGTTCACTGTATCACAGCCATATAGAAATAGCTGATAAAACTAGCGTTCATAGCGAGGCATTGCCAAACCATCACCCAGAGTGCTTGCCGATGTTGGCAACAATCATTCTCTCAAAGTAATCCACAGGTGAAAAAAAGCCCGCCGTAGCGAGCTTTTTTTACTAGCAATTACCAAATTTTAACGCGTTTTTCTGGATCTAAATATAAAGCATCACCAGGTTTAACATCAAATGCATTCACAAACTCAGGCATATTCTGCACCACACCGTTTGAACGATATTCGCTCGGTGAATGTGGATCAACATTAATGCGTCGTTTCAATTCTGCATCACGATACTTACGCGCCCAAACTTGTGCCCAACCAATAAAGAAACGTTGGTCTCCGGTAAAGCCGTCAAGCTCAGGTGCAGGCTTACCTTCTTTCGACAATTGATAGGCTTTATAAGCAATGGTTAAACCACCTAAGTCACCAATGTTTTCGCCTAAGGTAAACTCACCGTTAACGTGAACATCGGGTAAAGGTTCAAACGCATCATACTGCGCCGCTAACTTACCAGTGCGTGCTTTAAACTCTGCTTTATCTTGCGCAGTCCACCAGTCACGTAACACGCCGTCACCGTCATAAGTTGCACCTTGATCATCAAAACCATGACCCATTTCGTGACCGATAACCGCACCAATGCCACCATAGTTAACGGCATCGTCAGCGTTCATATCAAAGAAAGGCGGTTGTAAAATCGCGGCTGGGAAAACAATTTCGTTCATAACCGGATTGTAGTAAGCGTTCACCGTTTGTGGTGTCATAAACCACTCATCGCGATCAATCGGTTTACCAAGTTTATCGAGTTGCTCATTCATACCGAAGGTACGTGCCGACATATAGTTTTCTAACAACTTGCCCGGCTCAATGGTCAACTTCGAATAGTCTTGCCATTTGTCAGGGTAACCAATTTTGGGGCGGAACTTGCTTAGTTTATCTAACGCTTGCTTCTTAGTCTCTTCGCTCATCCAATCAAGATCAATAATACTTTGACGATAGGCTTCGCGCAGATTCTCGACCAACTCCATCATGCGTTGTTTGGCTTCTGGTTTGAAATGCTTAGCAACATAAACCTTACCAACTACCTCACCAAGCAAACCATTTACCGCATTTACGCCACGCTTCCAACGTGGTAATTGCTCTGGAGTACCTTGTAACGTTTTACCGAAGAACGCAAAATTTTCAGCATCCAATTCAGACGTTAGTAAGTTGGCGTTACCCGATAGTAAGTGCCAAGTTAAATAGGTTTTCCATGCGTCTAATGATGTGTCTTTGAAAATAACACCCAACGCAGAAAGATAGGTCGGCTGACGCACAATTAAGTTTTCTTGATCAGCAACTCCAAGCGTTGTGAAGTAAGTGTTCCAATCAATCTCAGTGGTTAACTCATCAAGTTGCTTTAAACCAAACTTATTATAGGTTAAAACACTGTTGCGATTGTCTTCTTTGTTCCAATGCGCATTCGCAATCGCCATTTCAAGCGCCATAATATCTTGCGCAGCTTGAGCACCGTTTTTCAAACCGGCAAGCTCGAACATTTTGCTAATGTGCTTAACAAAGGCTTCACGGATCGCTTGATGATTTTCATCATCCGCAAAGTAGTAATCTTTGTTAGGTAAGCTAAGGCCAGACTGAGTCATATACATAATATACTCAGTTGGATTTTTTGCATCGTTATTGATCCAAAATGCAAAAGGAGACGACGCTCCAACTTTGGGTGCTTTAGCAAAATACGCCACTAACTCTTTTTTGTCTTTTAGTGCGGCGATTTCATCTAAGTAAGGCTTTAATGGCTCAACGCCACGTTGATTAAGCGTGTCGACATCGAGCACACTGTTATATAAGTCACCCACTTTTTGTTCATCCGAACCTTTCGCTAAATCTTTTGCGGCCGCCGACTCTTCAATAATGGCGCGCAAGTCTTCTTGAGCTTTGTCAGCTAAAACCGTAAACGAACCATAGTTCGACTTGTCCGCTGGAATCTCAGTGGTTTTCAACCAAGTGCCATTAACAAAACGGAATAAATCGTCTTGTGGTCGCACACTGCGGTCGAAGTTATCCAGAATAACGCCCGACTTTAATGCCATTTCTTTTGCTGGCGCTGCGGTTTCGGCGGCTTGTGTTTGAACTTTGCTGTCAGCTGCTGCTGCGGGCTTGTTCGTCTCGGTTTGGTCTTGACCACAACCGGCGAGCATCGCTACCGCCACTGCAGTGGTGAGTAGTTTAATTTTCATAATGATCCCCAACCTTTTGAATTTCATATGTTTTTATTAAGGCAATTGGTTTTATCTGCCTTAGCTGCACGATTATAACGGTTTCTCCGCTGATTGCGAGTGTCCAGCCCTCTTGAACCAAAGGACTTTGTAAATCTTTGTATCGCGAAGCGCAATGACCGGTCGGCCAAACTCATGATCTGAATCAATACCCTACTCGGCAACTTCAGCGACACTAAACTGACGCCGAAAAACTGGGCCTTACAGCGCCCATTTGCAAAACCTAGGTCGCCATCGAAGCCAAAAGGAAAAGGAGCGCATTATGCAACCGGTTCAACGAATTTTAGTGGTGATTACGCGCGAGGCGCCAACCCAACCGGCACTCGAGCGGGCGCTTGCCTTTGCCAAGGACACGTCGGTCACGATCACCTTACTCAGTTCGGTTTATCAACCCGCTTTAGAGCTAACCGCAGTTATTGCTCCAGATGAGCGTCAAGCAATGCGGCTGCAATACCTCAAAGCGCGGCAAGAATACCTTGAGCAGCTAACCCGAGACTTTCCCCACGCTAATGTAGAATATAATTGCCGGACAGTGTGGAATAAAAAACCGAGCACGGCCATACTCGACTATCTCGAGGACCATGAGTTTGATTTAACCATTAAACGCATCAGTCGCGATGCCAGTTCGGAAAATCCTTTTGTTATGCCCACCGATTGGCAATTATTACGCTTTTGTCCGACCCCGTTGTTATTAGTTAAAGATGAACAGTGGCACACCGATCGACCGTTACTCGCCGCCGTATCACTCACCCAAGTGGACAGTAAGCACCAAGCGCTCAACCAGCAAATTATCCACGCAGCGCAGCAATTAAGTCGTCAATTAGATTGTGACTTTCACTTAGTCAGCACCCACGCCACTCCCAATTTAGATGTGCCTTTAGACTATAAGCCGCTAAGTGATAAACCGCTGCGTGAGCGTGTTAACGCGTTTCATCAAGAGCGCATGCGAAAGCTTATAGACGAGTATCCATTAAGAGCCGAACAATTGCATATTGTTGAGGGATTAGCCGAGGAACAAATCCCGCTCACCGCCCAGCAAATTGGCGCGCAATTAGTGATTATGGGCACCGTCGCACGCACCGGATTAACCGCCGCTTTTATGGGCAATACCGCTGAGCGCGTACTCGCCCAACTACAATGTGAAGTGCTTGCGCTAAAACCGCAAGGATTTGAAGTTTAATGTTAAATGGTGGTAGAACAGTGACTCAATGAATGACAACCACCAGGATGGAGAATACCCAATATGACCGCTGTGAAAGTATTAGTTGCCTTGCACCCACAACACCCTGACCGCCGTGTTATGGAAAAGTTACAGCGCTTTGCCGAACAGCAAAAACTCGCGGTAACTTTGTATATGTGTGATTACCGCTCATCGATCGCCTCGCGTTTAATGCTGCAGCCGGAAAGCCTCGAACAAGCGATTAATCATATCAATTCGCAACACCTTAAAACCCTCGAGGCATTAGCGGCTGAATTTGCCCATCCCAATATTGACTATCAGTGTGAAACCGCTTGGCACAAACCTTATTATGAAGCGTTAATCGCAAAAGCCGAAGCGATGGAAGCCCATTGGGTTATTAAAATGGCAACACCGCGCGAGGGCTTACGCAAATGGTTATTTACCTCCTCCGATTATCAGCTGCTAAAAACCTGCGCTCAACCACTGTTACTCACCAAAGGACAGTCTTGGGCCAAAGACGCCTGTGTGGTAGCGGCAGTTGATCCGTCACACAATGACAGCCAACCGAGTGGGCTCGATAAAGCCGTGGTGAAACACGCTAAGGCAGTCGCCGAGCGGCTGCAATTGCCGCTTAAGGTATGCCATGTTTTTGATCCAATTGGCTGGGAAGTCGTATTAAATTCAACCGCATCAGCGGGAGTCATGGGACAGTTTGTGGTGCTAGATACACCAGAAGATCATCAGCAAATGTTGCAAAACCTGCGCGAAGAACACCAAAAGAATTTAAGCCAATTACAGAAAAATCATGGTTTGAAAGATAATGAAGTGGTGCAGCTAGAGGGCGATCCGGTCGACGCTTTGTTACAGTTTTGCAACGAACAGCAAGCGGCGCTATTGGTGGTGGGTACCCACTATCGTTCCGGCTTATTAGGCAGCACAGCAGAAGCGCTGTTTGACAGTGCCGAATGCGATTTAGTTGCGGTAAAGCCAGCGCAGTTTACGGCACTGGATAGCCATTAAGCCTTCATTGTTTGGCGTCTAACTACGACGCCAAAAACTCGCTCCGTGTCTTGGAGTTGGCTTTGAATACTCCGCCAAGAGCGGTAGTTTCGGTGCTGGAGTTGGCGTCCATAACCCCACGC
>JABXHQ010000187.1 GCA_013373545.1 Gammaproteobacteria bacterium | reverse complement strand
TCAGCTTCACTCGCTTGTCCAGCAACCGTTAATGTTTGTCGGCGGGTAAAGGACTTATTAAAAGTTGTTGGTTTTTTGACCATGGTTAATGTGAGTTTTCCGGTTACGATTAATTCGTCTTTCACCACACCAGGATCAATTTCAACCGACAATTCGGAAAAATTAAAATTCATTACAACATCAGAAAAATGTTTATTGGCGCTAATTTTATAACCAGAATTAATCAGCCCCGAAACAATGCCTTTTTTCACCGACTCGGCAAAGTTATTATCGGCTGCCAGCGCAATTCTTTGGGTTCCCAACTGTCCGGTGGATTCTGGCGCGATCACATTAACTAGAACGGTTTTATCTTGAGTTTTAAACGACTCGGGTAATCGTAATTCTGGATCGACGGTATAATGAGTAGGTCGGCCCGCACAGGCTGCGAGTCCAAGAATCATTAAACTGATAAAAATCCACTGCTTGAGCATTATTACTCTCCTTTATTGATGGGTTGCATGCATTGTATCACGACAAACTTTTGATTAACTGCGACGACGTTAACTTCGTGAAAAATTTTGTTCAAAGGTCGTGGATAACCCAAATGACGATTGGCAATAATCCAAAGCTGGCCGCATTCTGTTAAGCGCGCCGCAGCTTGTTTAAACATTTTGTGAGCGGTGTCAGTTGTGGTTCGTCGTTGTTGATGAAACGGGGGGTTGCACAATATTAAATCGAAAGCCCGGTTGCTTACTGCGTTGAATAAATTACTGGCGACAAACTCGCCATTCTCACGCTGATTACAACGAAAACTTTCTGTCGCCGCACTCACCGCACTAAACGACTCATCAATGGCAGTAATCGTTGCGTTGGGAAATGCCAAACTGGCAGCAACGGCTAACACGCCATTGCCGCAACCAATATCAGCAACGGTTGCGGGGGATAAATGGCCAGGGAAGTTTTGCAGCAAAAACCGCGCACCGATATCAAGGCTGGTATGGCTAAAAACATTGGGCAGGTTGGCCACTTGAAACTCCGGAAGTGAGTGACCATCGTTCACTGAAAAATAATTATACTCTGCTAGCTGTGGAGGGGATTCCGCTGACAAATGAGCGCTAATGATGCGTGCCTTTTTAAATCCGCGACCGGGATTCAAATCACACAGATATTTTTCGGTAATTTCGCGAAAATTATTAGTGATAAACTTTTGCATGACACCGATTAAAATCGGTTTGGTTGGATAAGCATGAGCAAGCTTGGCTAATTGATAGGCAAAAAAAGCTAGGTTCTTAGTCGGCTTAATTAACACCCAGTCGATGTCCTTCGGCAGAGTTTGCTGCGTTTGATACAGGTCAACTTTAGGGAGTTGATTACGCGCTAAATTTAGCTCAATGGCTTTTTGCTCGATTACCGAATCACCCCAATGGTATACGTCATAATGGGTGGCTAGGGCGACCGTTAACGCGCCAAACTGATCGTTCACTAAGAGAATTTTGGCCGGGCGCGGTTGTTCGTTAAGTGCCGGCTGTAGTTTGCTGAGTAATCCCTCATCTGCAGCATCAAAGGGTCGCAGAGTTTGGTCATGGGTACTCGGATAGCGTTGCAGCTCTGATTCACCAAAAGCGTGTTGAAATTGCACCATAGTGGTAATTTTTCGCGAAGGTTATTTAATATTGCAATATTATTGCGAGAATTGAAAAGAAAGTGAATGACTTCATCAAATAGTCATGTATAAAGTATAGTTTGCACAGTCAGCAATTTGACAAAGACGAACAGGAGAAAGTCTATGGTGTCACGAGTAGCATTGGTTACCGGCGGTACAGGTGGAATAGGTACTGCAATTTGTCAACGATTGGCGCAAGAGGGTTACCAAGTAGCCGCAGGTTATAACAGTGGTGGCGATCACGATCGCGCACGAAATTGGCAGCGAGAGCAAGCGGAAGCCGGTTTTGAGTTTGATATCAGTTATGGTGATGTACGTGACTATGAGTCGTGCACGGCATGTATTGCACATGTTGAAGAGGCCTTGGGGCCAATTGATATATTGGTGAATAACGCCGGTGTTACGCGCGATGCAACGCTGAAGAAGATGTCACAAAATCAGTGGGCAGAAGTTTTAAGCGCCAATTTAGACTCGGTCTTTAATATGACCCGAAATGTTATCAATGGCATGATCGAGCGCAAGTTTGGCCGCATTATTAATGTATCCTCGATTAATGCGCAAAAAGGTCAGCTCGGCCAGACTAACTATTCTGCCGCAAAGGCGGGTATGCATGGGTTTACTAAAGCGCTCTCGCAAGAGGTGGCAAATAAAGGGATCACCGTTAACACGGTTTCTCCCGGCTACATAGCCACCAAAATGGTGATGGCGGTTCCAGAAGAAATTCGGGCACATATTGTGGCGGGTATTCCTGTCGGACGCTTGGGATTACCTGAAGAGGTCGCCCATGCGGTGGCGTTTTTAGCCGCAGAGCAATCAGGATTTATTACTGGCTCAAACCTATCCGTTAATGGCGGACAACACATGTTCTAGGATCTGCCTGCGCGTCTTGTTTCCTTGATTAAAACCGCATCCGTTTTGCTTTAAACTGTGATGCGGTTCTGCTTTCTTCAATTTCTATTCATTCTTTCTAATAAGCTGTGATTGCATTCACAGCATTTCAGTGCCAAGCGACTAAAATTTCACCTGTGCAATGCAAGGAGCAAAGATGATGCAAGGTAAAAGCTGGTATTTTAGTCGCAATGGAAGAGTTGAAGGGCCTTTTAGTGAGGCTCAGCTTATTGAACGCGTGTCATCTGGAGAAGGGTATTCCGTTTGGAATTTAACACTTGCCAAGTGGATCCCTGCCCGAGCTTGGCTAGACACATTGTCAGCCAATCAAGCCGATTTTAATCCAACCCCTCGAGTATCATCGGACCCGCAAATGATGACCAATAACTTTGATAAAACCAACTCAAACCAGAACCAAGTGCAAGCGGCGAAGCGTAAAAGTGTTCCTGTCGTTAACGATCCGGTCGCGCAGTTTAAATTGCAATGGGCGAAAATGGAAAAGCGTCATTTGCAAGAGCGAAAAGCGCTGTTGAATGAATGGATGAAAATTAAGCGAAATAGCGCGCAAGCGGTACAAGCTGTATGTTCGGAAAAGCCGCGCGCAGTCGATTCTAAATCGGTCAAAATGAAGGCTCCCAGCGTTCAAGCTCGCAGTACCAAGGTTACCGCGCCAACCGCTAAGCCAATGCAACGACCATCTCTGCAGCAAAATAATGTGCGAACGTTACCGGTCAATACGGCGCAGACGGCGGTATCTGAGCAAGCGAGCGCTAAATCAGAGCCGGACAACATTAGCGCAATGGATCAAGAGATTCGTTTAACCCAGTCGCGCGTGGAAGAGTTGCAAAAGTCATTACAACAGCTAAGCCAGTCGCCGAGCGTTGCGACAGCTAGCAGTCTCGCAAGTGATGACGATATGATGAAACGGGTTGCGCGTCGACGCAGACGCCGCGCGCGCTAGAGTTTTACTGCCGTGTTTTTAGGCTGTGCAATGTTGTTAACGAATTTATTTATATAGTTTTCCAGTCGACCCAATAAGAATTGTTTCTCTGGCAGTTCACTTTGTGTTAGTAAAGAGGCAACTTCGGTTGCCTCTATTTTTTTGCGTAGCGGCTCAGCTACAGGGAAGTAACTGATATGCCATGGTTCTGGGCTGACGCCGCCTTGTGCTTGCTGATAAGGACGAAAAAAACCGTACTCTTCAAGATGAGCTTCTAACCAACGATTGAGTTCTGCGCAAACGCCTTGTTGTGCAAACTCTTGTTGCGTGAGTTCAACCGTGTGACCGGCAGCAATTGGCGCCGCGAGAAAAATATCGAAATCTGTGCCCCAATGGTGGCGACTTAAGCCGGGCAGTGCACTCCAAAAACACATGGCGGCAAACTTGCTCTCTGAATTTAACGATTGTGTTTCAAGTCGATTTGAGGCGCGATCGAGCAGTGGACGCTGTCCCTCCCATTTCTCGCGCCAAATGCGACATTGATGATCAAACGAACGCCAATGGCTGACAATTTTAATTCCTAGACCCGCATGCGCCAACGCGTCACAAAGTTTAACTAATGGCGCTGCTACCGATTGATGCAGAGTTAGTGTTTGGTCGTTAATAGTCGCCTCTACCAGCTCCGGTGCCGGTAAACCGTAAATAAGATGTTGCGCCTGGGGTAACGAAAACTCTGTCATTGTGGATTTACTCAGTGTCACTTTAGCAAAGTGCGTTCAAGAATGTTTTGATAGAGCTTAACCAAAGTTTCAAGCTCGGCAACATCCACACACTCGTTGACTTGGTGAATCGTCGCGTTACATGGGCCTAGCTCAACCACCTGACTGCCCATCTTCGCAATAAAGCGACCATCGGAGGTGCCGCCACTGGTTTCAGCTTGTGTTTCACGCCCGGTGACTTGTTTGATCGCGGCTTTGCAAGCCTCCAGTAGCGGGCCCTCGGGCGTTAAGAAAGGCTCACCATTGAGCTTCCAGTTAATTTCATAATTGAGTTGGTAGCTTTGTAGCAGCGTCTCCACCTGTTGCATAAGGCCAGTCGCCGTTTGCTCTGTTGAATAACGAAAATTAAACTCGAAGGCAAACTCACCGGGAATGATATTACCGGCGCCGGTTCCGGCATGGGCGTTAGTAATTTGCAAGCTCGTGGGTGGAAAAGCGGCATTGCCATTGTCCCAGGTACGGCAAGCGAGCTCATCCAGTGCTTTCAGCGCTGTGTGAAACGCATTGTTGGCCAGGTGCGGATAAGCCACATGGCCTTGTTGACCATGCACTGTGACCCAACCGGTCAGTGAGCCGCGGCGACCATTTTTGATCACGTCGCCAATTTTATTACGCGAAGAGGGCTCACCAACAATGGCGTAGTCTACTCGCTGTTGACGTGCCATGAGTGTATCGACCACTTTGGTAGTGCCGTTAATAAAGGGGCCTTCTTCGTCACTGGTGATTAAAAAACCCAAGCTTCCAGCGCAGTCGGGATGTTGTGTGAGAAAGTGTTCGGTGGCGATAATCATCGCGGCTAAACTGCCTTTCATATCAGCAGCACCACGACCATAAAGGCGGTTATCCACTACGACCGGTTGAAACGGATCGGTATGCCATTTTTCGCGATTGCCTGCCGGAACAACATCTGTGTGGCCGGCGAAAATCAGTACCGGTGCTTGCGGAATTTGACCAGCGCGTAATGACCAAAAGTTTTCGGTATCACCAAAATCCATTTTTTCGGTATTAAAGCCGAGCGGCGCGAGGCGTTCGATCATCAGTTGTTGGCAACCACAGTCTTCCGGAGTGACCGAAGGGCGTGCAATTAACGCTTGTGCTAATTGTAAAACTTCTGATGTCATTATAAAAATAGCTCCTCATAGCGCTCGCTGTTAAATCCAACTTCATACTGCTGGTTGAATTCTATAATCGGACGTTTGACGATACTGGTGTGTTCCATCATTAGCGTTGCCGCGGTTTCTTGGTTCAGATTTTCTTTTGTGGCGTCGTCTAATTTGCGCCAAGTGGTACCGCGCTGGTTAATCAGTGTTTGCAGCGGAATTGCCTTGATAAATTTAGCTGCGAGCTGCGCATCAATTCCCTGCTTTTTATAATCAATAAATTCATAGTCGAGTTGGTGTTGAGCAAAAAATTTAAACGCTTTTTTCATCGTGTCGCAATTTTTAATGCCGTAAATTTTAATCGTCATATATGTTGGTTTAGTTAGGTTCTAGATGTGGATATAGTAACCTTGATTGATTCTCGAGGTAAAATAATCTTCCGTTTTAGGCTTGGCGAAGTCTCCAGCATGCGTGCTGGCTGGCGTTCGATAGGCATAAAAAAACCCGGTCTTGACCGGGTTTTTTATGTAACTTCAGATTTAGTTAAAGCAACAACCTTAGTTTAGCGGGCAGCCTTGCTCATTGAAGTTAACTAAATTTTCAATCAATACGCCGTAGTTGCTATTGTCAAAGCTCATTTGGAAAGCTTCGATTACAGAGTCAGGCGTAACATCATACATAACGCCAGAGTTCATAGCATTTAAGTAAGCGGCAACGGCGTGACGTGCAGCCATGTTCACCTGTCCGCCATTAGCGTTAAGTGCTTCAAGCAATGTTGGCTCATATACTTTACCTTGACGCTTGATTTTGATCTCAATTGAGCGTCCGAACACTTCTAGGAAAGTTGTGTTGGTATCAACCGGCCATGAGTCTAGGTGCTGACTTTGCTTCCAGTATCCTGGGGTACAGCCTTCGCCGCCCACTGGAATATCTTCGCAAAGCGCCCATGCATTATCAGTAGCAGGTGTTACGGTGCCACCGTATTGATTGAGTGCGGTAACTTGCGCAACGTTTTCTTTGTAACCTTGACCGTCACAGTAACCATCTACTTGCGTCGTATACACGTGCTCTGGCCACTCAGTCGTGGAATGTGGTAGATCAGCAATCGGAGTTGAAAGGCCAATGTCGTTGTCGGTTAATAAAATATTATTTAAACCACCTGGATGGTCAGGACATTTGCTCACGGTAAAACGGAAGAAAGCGGTATCGCTGATCACAACGGCTTCAGCTTGTGTATTAGCATCATACCAAGCACTGCCATCGGCACTGATTTCTTTCTTAAGACAAATGCCATAGGCCGCCATAGCGCTGTTGGCAGCAAGGCCCATTACGGTAATTGTTAGTACTTGAAGAAGACGGATCAAAGATGGTTTCATTTGTATACTCCCTTATCACATTAATTGTTAGTCCGTTAAGGCGGAATTATAACCTTTCTGCAATATATGTAAATCAATTAACGAACTAAATCACATTAAATAAATTTTTATTGAGGAAAAGTACCTTCTTTATAGCTCTGCCAATCTCATATTAGGATTTATAAATCCCCTGAAATCATAGGGTTATCAATCATTCTTTAGTGCTCTTCTATATTAAAAAACTTTTGTTTAATTCTAAATGTTCTTATGAACGAGACCAGGGAGGTTTCGGTAATTGCCCTTCGAAACAGCGGATATTGCGATGCAGCACTTGGTTAAAGCGCTATTTTACCGCTGTTTTAGGTTCTAATTGATTGAATTTATTAAGTTAATTGCTGACTTGGTGCTGCATACGTATGCAGCGGTAATTCATTTTGCATACGTATGCAGTCTATTGCGTGGATTTCGTTGAGTGAGTACCGTTATTACAACAGATCAGGCCGTGGCTAGCCTGCCATTCGGATGGCAGTAGTAGCGGCATTAATCGGTCGGATTAACCGGCCTCGATACAGTAAAGTGAGATTTCAATGGACCATCCACAAGCGCAGACCGTGGCTGAATTTAAGGCGCGCATTGAGCACTATCTAACCCAAACGGCCTTACCTGATAAGGCCGCAATTAGTGCCAAGGCCTATTTAAAAGCTACGTGTATGGCGATTAATGATGTGATTCATCATCGTTTGCATGAAACCGTACAACGGCACCAAACAGCGCAGTCGCGATCCATCAACTATTTATCCCTGGAATATTTGATGGGTCGCATGCTCAGTAATAATCTGCACAATCTTGATTGCTTTGCGGTGGCGGCTGAAGCGCTCCAAGCACTTGGGGTAGAACTGACCGATTTGTTTGAAGAAGGCCATGATCTCGCATTGGGAAATGGTGGATTGGGACGCTTAGCGGCTTGCTATTTAGATTCCATGGCTACTCTTGAGCTGGATGCTATGGGGTATGGCATTCATTACCAACACGGATTATTTGAACAACAATTTCATCATGGTCGCCAGATTGAAACGCCGGATGAATGGCGCGAGTATGGTTCTCCTTGGGAGGTTTGCCGGCCCGAAGCTGAGCAGGAAGTTTTCCTGTATGGTCACGTTGAAATCGATACCGGTGAGCAAGGGAAGGTGACTAAAACTTGGCATCCGGGACAAATAATTCGCGGCGTTCCATGGGATGTTCCGGTAGTGGGGTATCGAGGCAAAACGGTTAATACCTTGCGCCTCTGGGAAAGTCGAGCGAGCAGTCATTTTGACTGGGTCGCCTTTAATGAAGGCAACTACCAAAGTGCTCATATCGCGAAAAACCAAGCGGAAACTATTTCAAAAGTCTTGTACCCCAACGATGATACAGCCGCAGGTAAAGAGCTGCGCTTTATTCAACAGTATTTCTTTTGTGCCTGTTCAATTAACGATATTTTAGCGCGCTTTCAAGAACGTTTTGGCGATGACTGGTCGCAGTTTCCAAGCCAGGTGGTCATTCAGTTAAATGATACACACCCGACACTAGCGATTGTTGAGTTGATGCGAGTGTTCATCGATCAGCACCAGTGGGCTTGGCATGATGCATGGGAAATGTGCCAGCAAGTGTTCGCTTATACCAATCATACGTTACTACCAGAAGCACTCGAAACTTGGTCTGTTGATTTGTTCCAACGTGTGTTGCCACGCCATCTAGAAATCGTTTATGAGATCAATGAGTGGTTTTTAAATCAAGTGGTTAATCAGCAATGGCCGGGCGATGTAGCGAAACGCCGAGCGTTATCGTTGATTGCCGAAACGCCAGAAAAGTCAGTGCGCATGGCGCATTTGTGTGTGGTAACCGCGTATCGAGTCAATGGTGTTGCTGCAATACACTCCGAGTTAGTTAAAAGCGATCTATTTCCAGAGTTTCATCAACTGTGGCCGAGCAAGCTAGTAAACGTAACCAATGGGATTACTCCGCGCCGTTGGTTAAAAGTGTGTAATCCTAAGTTGAGTGAGTTATTGGACCAACATATTGTCGGCGACTGGGCGCTCGATCTTACTCAGCTAGCGCAATTAAAGTCGCTCGCTGATGATGCGTCGTTCCAACAAAAATTTATGGCAGTTAAACGACATAACAAGCAATGCTTGGCGCAAACTATTTGGCAACAATGTCAAATTCGGGTGGATCCGGATGCATTGTTTGATGTGCAAATTAAGCGCCTACACGAATACAAGCGGCAGCATTTAAATTTATTGCATATTATGGCTTTGTATTGGCGTATTTTAAATGAGCCAGACTTTACTATGCATCCTCGAGTTTTTATTTTTGGTGCGAAAGCCGCTCCCGGATATTACTTGGCAAAAGAAATTATTTACGCAATTAACTGCGTGGCTGAAACCATCAATAATGATGCTCGAGTAAAGGGCCTTATTAAGGTAGTTTTCCTGCCAAACTATCGTGTATCTCTGGCTGAAAAAATTATTCCTGCGGCCGATCTTAGCGAGCAAATCTCTACCGCAGGCAAAGAAGCTTCAGGAACTGGTAATATGAAGTTAGCACTTAACGGTGCGTTGACGATTGGCACAATGGATGGTGCGAATATTGAGATTGCCGAGGAAGTTGGCCGTGAAAATATTTTTATCTTCGGGTTGAATGTTGAGCAAATAAAACAGCTTAACAATGAGCATTATGAACCATGGCATTATTATCATCAGGATTCTTTGCTCAGACATGTCCTCGATAGTTTTCTTAGCGATCAGTTTACCCCTGGGCGACCTGGAGAATTATCCGCTATTCGCGACAGCTTGCTCGAGGCCGGCGATCCCTATCGAGTATTGGCCGACTTTCAAAGTTATTGTGTAGAGCAACAGCGAGTAAATGATACTTTCTGCAACTCGGCTCGTTGGGCCAAAATGGCAATCTTAAATACTGCGTCGATGGGTAAGTTTAACTCTGATCGTTCAATCAATGATTATCAACGACTGATATGGTCGCAAATACCGCAAAAAAAAACACTTCAGCAGTGGTCTCAGGCTAGTTAATGTGATGATATAGAAATGATAAAAGAAGCCTGTGAATTAGATGATGCTATTGAAAGGATTTGCTGCGCTACGCATGCAAATCCTTTTGCTATTCTTGGGCTGCATATGTCTTCATCGGGTTACTATCAATGTCGCTACTTTAATCCTCAAGCTAAATCCGTTGCAATGGTTGACCCTATAAGTGGAAGGGTCATCAATAATCTTAAAAAAGTCGACCCACGCGGGTTTTTTATGGTGGAAACGCGGCGTAAAAATCCGTTCCGTTACGCATTGAAAATTGCAATGGTGGATCGAATAATCACCTTGATTGACCCGTATCAATTTAAGCCAGTCATTTCGGCCCAGCAAGAACGTTTATTAGAGCAAGGCGACTACCATCAATTGTGGCAAGTTTTGGGGGCAAATTTTATTGAGCATGAAGGAGTACCTGGCGTGCTGTTTGCGCTCTGGGCACCCAACGCTAAAACGGTGGCGGTGGTCGGCGACTTCAACGCTTGGGATGGACGCTGTCATCCAATGCGCTTGCGGCATAAAATTGGCTGCTGGGAAATCTTTATTCCCCATCTAACGGCCGGTGAACGGTATAAGTTTGAAATTAAAGATAGTAAAGGACATGTTTTACCACTAAAAGCTGACCCGCTTGCAAAAGAGATGGAATTACGACCCGCGAACGCAAGTGTTTTGGTGCAAGAAACCGTTTATCCATGGCAGGATGAAGTGTGGATGAATAAGCGTGGCAATGCTACACAAAAGCCAATGAGTATTTATCAGGTCCATTTAGGCTCATGGCGGCGCGATCAAGAACAACGCTTCCTAAATTATGAAGAACTCGCTCATCAATTGGTAGCGTATGTTGAGCGCTTAGGATTTACCCATATTCAACTATTACCGATTAGTGAATATCCTTTTGATGGATCTTGGGGTTATCAGCCCATAGGAATGTTTGCTCCAAGCAGTCGCTTTCGTTCACCGTCACGAGGCGTTGTTGATGGTTTTAAATATTTTGTTGATTACTGTCATCAGCATAACATTGGCGTTTTAATTGACTGGGTGCCAGCACACTTTCCTTGTGATGAACATGGCTTGGGCCTACTCGATGGTACTCATCTTTATGAACATAAAGATCCACGTCGAGGTTTTCATCCAGACTGGAATACATTTATTTATAATTATGGTCGCAAAGAAGTTAAGCAGTTTTTAATTGCCAGTGCGTTACATTGGCTCGAACGTTTTCATGTTGATGGAATTCGGGTTGATGCGGTCGCCTCCATGTTGCATTTAAACTACAGTCGTCAAGAGGGCGAGTGGTTGCCGAATATTTTGGGAGGCTCTGAAAACCTAGAAGCTATTGCATTTCTGCAGCAGCTTAACGAAACCATAAAGAATAAGTTTCCAGAGTGCATAACAATTGCGGAGGAATCGAGTGCTTGGCCTAAGGTCACTGAAAGTCCATTGAAGCAAGGGTTAGGATTTGATTTTCAGTGGAATATGGGATGGATGAATGATTCTTTGCGTTACTTGCGTCGCGATCCGATTCATCGTCAGTATCATCATGATGATATTACTTTCGGATTAACTTATGCTTTCGACTCAAACTATGTTTTGGCGCTGAGTCACGACGAAGTTGTCCACGAGAAAGGTTCTTTGCTTAATAAGACAACCGGGGATGAATGGCGGCAGTTTGCTCAACTACGCGCTTATTTAGCCTTTATGTGGTTTCACCCCGGTAAAAAACTATTATTTATGGGCAACGAGTTTGCGCAGCGTAATGAGTGGAATTTTGATCACGCGCTTGATTGGGAATTGTTAGACAACTTTCAACATAGCGCTATGCAACAGCTGATTCAGTCTTTAAATGCAGTGTATGTAACCGCGCCTGTACTGTATCAAAATGATCATAGCCAACATGGGTTTCAATGGATTGATGCAGAAAATGCAAAGCAGTCAATTTTTTGCTTTATACGTAAAAGTGATGATGACGCTGAAACCCTCTACATTGTGGTATGTAATTTTACTCCGAAAGTTCATCATCGATTTATGTTGGGCGTTCCTCGGCGTGGATACTATCGGGAGATAATAAACACTGACAGTGAAATTTTTGGTGGTAGTAATCAAGGCAATATGGGCGGAGTAAACGCGACAGAGGTCAGTTGTCATAACCAGCCATATTCAATTTCTATTAGTGTTCCGCCACTAGCAACCTGTGTTTTTCAATGGGAGGTGGATCGTGCGTTTAACTAACGGTATGCCGTATCCACTGGGCGCGACGGTTACGCCAATCGGTGTCAACTTTGCATTATTTTCCGCTCATGCTAGTGCCGTCGAACTGTGTCTATTTGATCCGCAAAGTGATGAATTAATTGCTTCGTTCAAGTTAGTCGCGCGTAGCGAAGACATTTGGCATGGTATGGTTGAAGGTTTAACCGTTGGCGCACATTATGGTTATCGTGTTTACGGTCCATATGAACCTAATAATGGACATCGGTTTAATCCAAACAAGTTACTGCTAGATCCTTATGCCAAAGCACTTAGCCAGTCTTTTTTCTATCATCCTAGTTGGCAAGGGCATCAAGTAAATCAAGTATTTGATGATGCAGCAATGGATCAGCAAGACAGCGCAAGCTATGTTCCAAAAGCCATTGTTACCGCAGCCGAAACGGACGCGCAAAAGGGTGTGGCGCCATTACTAAACGATATTGATAAAAGCGAAGAAGATCTAATTATATATGAGCTGAACGTGCGTACCTTTTCTGCCGCGAATCAACAAATAAACCAACCCTTGCGCGGAACGCTTGCCGCGTTAACCGAAGCGAAAACTTTGGACTATTTAACTGCTTTGGGGGTTAGTGCTGTTGAGCTAATGCCAATTGCTGCTTGTGTGGACGAAACGCGTTTGACCAAGCAAAAAATGCGCAATGTTTGGGGTTATAACAGCATAAATTTCTTTTCCTTGGAGCCTCGACTTTATCAGTACAAGTCTGCTCAAAATTTTGTCTGCTTAGTAAAAGCCCTCGCTCAACGCGGCATTAGATTAATTTTGGACATGGTATTTAACCATACCGCCGAGGGGGATAGTAACGGACCGACATTATCGTTTCGTGGGATTGATAACAAATCCTATTATGTTTTGGAAAAAGATAACTTGCGCGAATATGAAAATTTTTCGGGGTGCGGTAATACCCTTAACACAGAGCACCCACAAGTTATTCAAATGATACTCGACTGTTTACGTTATTGGTGCCGCCTTGGTGTTGCCGGATTTCGGTTTGACTTAGCCGTGGCATTAGGGCGAAATTATCTATCGTGTAATCGCGACAAGTTTGCAGCACAAGCTGATTTTTCTCGTTATCACCCCTTATTCAGTGCTATTCATCAGGATCCTGTATTAAAAAATGTGTTGTTGATTGCTGAGCCATGGGATTTAGGCGCTAATGGCTATCAATTGGGACAGTTTCCGAGCGCTTGGCATGAGTGGAACGATCAATTTCGTAATACGGTGCGTCGCTTTTGGCGCGCTGATCAAGGAATGACCGGGGCATTCGCGGCTTGTCTGCAAGGCTCATATGATAAGTTTTCTCGAGGCAATCGAAAGGCGCGAAACAGTGTGAACTTCGTGACCGCACATGATGGGTTTTGTTTAACCGATTTAGTTAGTTATAACAAGAAGCACAATGAGGCAAACGGTGAGAACGGAGTAGATGGTTGTAGCGCAAATTTCTCCTTTAACTATGGCGTAGAAGGCGCCACTGAGTGTTCCGAAATTAACGACTTGCGTGCTCGTCAAAAGCGCAACTTTATGCTCACTCTAATGTTAGCGCAGGGAACACCCATGTTACTTGCTGGCGATGAACGAAGCCATACTCAACAAGGTAATAATAATCCTTATTGCCAGGATAATTCAATCACCCATCTAAATTGGAATAACCTTAGTGAAGAGCAGGAATCGTTCTTGGACTTTGTTCAACACTTAATTGCCTTACGCAAATCTCATCCGAGCCTGAAACGCACACGATTCATGCATGGCGATAGACTATTCGACACTCACCCAATAAAAGATATTAGTTGGTGGCATTCAAGTGGTGTCGAAATGGCTGAGTCACATTGGAATGAGGCTGAGTTAAAATGTTTTGGCTTATTGCTTTGCAGTGCGCATAGTTTGAACACGACAGAGAGTGGCGGTAAACAGATTGCCGGTATATTGCTTTTATTTAATGCTGCTACGACTCCTAATCAATTTTTACTGCCGCCATTTACTCGACAGTGGCAGTTGCTAATCGACACCGATACCACAGCAATAACCAAACAAGAATATACAGCTGCCGAAATACGCATAGCACAGCGTAGTGCGGTAGTACTGAGCTTTAAACAGCAGATAGATAAGCGAGCTGCCTAAACGGCTATTTATAATAAGAGAAAACGAATGACTTTAATTAATCAATTAGCACAAGCGGTTGGGTTTCATGATAGTTATGTCAACTGCTTTGGTGCGACCATTACCGCAGAAGATGAGTCGCGCGCTGCCTTGCTTACCGCTATGGGTTACGATTTAAGTAGCGATAGCGCGATTTTTAGGCAGATAGAACAGATTCAAAATAGTCGTTGGCTAGAGTTGATTCAGCCAACTAATGTGATCAAATCTGAGCTTACTGAGCATGCTTGCGAAATAGTTTTGTTAGACAATGAACAAAGTGTTGTGTGGCAACTTGAACTCGAAGATGGTTCGCAATTAAATGGCGAGTTTAGTTTTACTCCGAGCGCTACATTAGAGTCGCGGATAATCGAGCAAGTAAACTACCGCGCTTGTCGGTTACCGCTACCAAAGCTTGAACAAGGTTATCATCAACTGCGACTCACCACCTCGCATCGGCAAGCCGAAAGCTTTTTAATCGTCGCTCCGCCAACTTGCTATCAGCCGCAACAAGCCAATGCTGCAAAAATATGGGGCTTTGCTGCGCAAGTTTACTCATTGAAAAGTTCTTCCAGTATTGGAATGGGGGATTTTTCGGATCTGAATAAGTTTGTAGTTGAGGCTGCGAAAAACGATGCAAGTTTAGTTGGGATAAATCCTGTGCATCCATTATTTCCGAATAATCCAGCACACCGCAGCCCTTATTCGCCATCTTCACGTTGTTTTTGGAATGTGATGTATTTAGACGTGCATGAAATTGCTGAGCGACTTAGTTGCTCAGCCGCGCAAGCCTTATTAAATTCTAATGAGTTTAAACAACAATTGCAGTCGCTCAATGAGCGTGAGCAAATAGACTATAGCAAAGCTGGTGAACTTAAATTTCAAGTACTTGAGTTGCTATACCAATCATTTTGTTCTGAACATCGTGCGTGCAATAGTGAACTAGAGCAAGCGTTTGTTAGTTTTTGTCATGAGCAAGGTCAAGATCTTGAAACCTTAACGACTTATGATGCGCTGTACGAATATTTTCGTGAACGAGATGAGCAAGCATACGGATGGCGCTATTGGCCAGAAGAGTATCAATCGCCCACTACTGAAGCCGTCGCACAGTTTCAATCGGAACATCGCGAGCGCATCGATTTTTATGCGTTTTTACAATGGAACTGTGATTGGCAACTTAATCAAATTGCTAGCGATGCGCGTCGCGCGGGTATGCCGGTTGGCCTATATTTAGATTTAGCTGTTGGTAGCGATGGCGGTGGTGCCGATGTATGGGCGAACCGATCGGTTTATGTTGCCGGCGGATCGGTCGGTGCACCGCCCGATGCGACTAACAGTCTCGGACAAGACTGGGGATTAACACCAATTAACCCATTGCAACTTGAGCGTCAGGGCTACCAGGCGCTGATCAAACCTCTTCGCAGCTGTATGCGTCATGCTGGGGCTTTGCGAATCGATCATGTGCTCGGATATATGCGCCAATATTGGGTAGCCCCCGGCAAACGTGCTAATGAAGGTATTTATATTCGTTTCCCATTTGAAGATATGTTACGAGTCATTGCTTTAGAGTCGCAGCGCAGTCAGTGCGTCGTTATTGGCGAAGACTTGGGAACTATGCCAGAGGGCTTTAGCGAAATTATGGCGCGTGCCGGCTTACTGTCTTACCGTATTTTATTTTTTGAACGCTGGGATTCCGGTTTGTTTCATCGGCCAGAAGTATATCCGGAGCAAGCAATGGTAACGGTATCGACGCATGATTTGCCAACGGTAAACGGGTGGTGGAGCGAAAATGATTTGCACTGGCGCGAGCAACTTAATTTATATCCTGAACCGCAAATGGCTTGTGCAGAGAGAAACCATCGAATTGCTGATCGTGAGAAACTCCTAGCGGCATTACAAGACGCCGAATGTATAAACGTTGATTCACTTACGCCACAAATACAGAGTGAAAATAATCTTGCTTTGGTGACCGGCGTGCAAAAATATTTAGCTAAATCACCTGGATTTATTCAAATGATCCCGTTAGAGGATGCGCTGGGTTTGACTGAGCAAGTTAATATACCTGGTACGATAGATGAACATCCTAATTGGCTGCAACGATTGCCAGTTTCAATTGAAAATTTATGGCAAGATAAAACACTGCAAGCGGTTGTCGCTGCGATGAATCATTTGCGGCCACGTGGTGTAGCAACCACAACTAGCGACCAAAATAATAAGAGAGCATCGTAATGAAACAACCTAAGTTATCAAATTGGCAAGTGTGGAATGTAAGTTTTGGTTTTCTTGGCGTTCAATTTGGGTTTGCATTACAAAATGGAAACGCCAGTCGAATATTGTCAGATTTGGGTGCCGATCTTCATTCATTATCTTTATTTTGGTTAGTTGCACCCTTAATGGGATTGATTGTTCAGCCATTAGTGGGTGCTGCATCGGATCGCACATGGAACCGTTTTGGTCGTCGCAATCCTTTTATTTTAGGCGGCGCACTAGTTGCCGCGTTCGGAATGGCGTTAATGCCAAATGCTTCATTGTTTGTAGCAATACTAGCGCCGATGATAATGGGTGCGATTATGTTGGCGGTGATGGATGCTGCGTTTAACGTGACGATGCAACCATTTCGTGCGTTAGTTTCCGACATGGTGCCATCAGAACAACGTAACTTAGGTTACTCAATTCAAAGTTTGTTGATTAATTTAGGCGCGGTTATCGGTTCCTTACTGCCGTTTTTATTAACCAATGTTATTGGTTTAGATAACGCATCAAAAGCCGGTTCGGTCGCACCCTCGGTTATTTGGTCATTTTACATTGGTGCAACGGTCTTGCTTGGCTCGGTTTTGTGGACGGTTTTCCGTACCAAAGAGTATGAACCAAAACAATATAATGCTTACAAAGGCATTGTCGATCCTACACCCACCAACACGGAGAAAGTAACCTTTGCCTCGCGCATGGGAGGCTTCATCGATTTAGTGGTTGCAATGCCGAAAACTATGCGCCAGCTGGCCGTAGTACAATTTTTTTCTTGGTTTGCATTGTTTATTATGTGGGTGTACACCATGCCCGCCATAGCGCAACATATTTGGGGGGTTGATGCTAAGTGGTTTAGTTCTGAGTTTCTCGCTTCAGTCGATCATCAAGTTCCCGCTGCGATTGCGGCAGCGAAGGGACAAGCCGGTGATTGGGTCGGAATTATATTTGCGGCCTACTCGTTATTTGCAGCAGTTTTTTCAGTGTTTTTAACGCGTATCGCTAATCGGTTCGGTCGCAAGTTAACTTATGGCGTTAGTTTATTACTCGGTGGTATTGGCTATCTATCATTTTTGTTGTTTTCGACTTCAGATGTCATTCCGGTGAATTTATTAATTACTGAAGTTTCAATACCGCGAAGTGCCTTACTGTTGCTCATTCCCATGGTGGGGGTTGGCATCGCTTGGGCCGCTATACTCGCTATGCCCTATGCCATTCTATCGGATTCAATACCGGCGCAAAAAATGGGCGTTTATATGGGAATCTTTAACTTTACGATTGCTGCGCCACAAATTATTTCTGGATTAGTCGCGGGTCAACTGTTGCGTTTTGCGTTTGCCAACCAAGCAGTTTACATCATCGCTTTAGCTGGTGTGTTTATGCTGTTGGGGGCATTGAGTGTTTACTTTGTGCGCGATGAATCAAGCCCACTAGCCAGCGTTTCAGCGCAATAATTAATGAAACCGAGAATAGGTAAAAAGCACCGCTTTAACAGCCATTGCATACCTTTGCAAAATGATGCGGTGCACACTGAAAAAACCGCGTATTAAAGCGCTTTCAGCGGGTTGAATACGTATGCAAGGCATTGTGTCAATATATCGGCGCTGGCTAAGATGGAGCAATCCGAAAAAGGGGAATGTTGACGTTTGCGTAACAAGTGTCAATAACAGGAAAGCGCGGTTGCAGGAAGTAATCGGTGCTCTTGAAAAACAAAATTACTATTAGGTCACTGACTGGGGAGGAGCCTCGATGCGAAGCTTTCAACTAAACCGTCTCGCAATTGCTTTATTAGCAAGTGGAGTGATGGTTTTCACAGGTCCATTGCTAGCTCAGCAAGCAAATGAAGAAGAGAAATCAAAGTCGCCACAAGTAGCAACGGATCGCAAGACCACCGACAAAAAAGATAACCAAGAGCAAGAAAAAGGCGAGACGGTTACGGTCGTTGGAAATTATATGGGATCGTTGATTCGGTCGTTAGAGGAAAAGCGCAACGCCGATACTGTATCAGAGCAATTATCAGCAGATGATATTGGTTCGCTTCCAGATGTTTCGATTGCCGATGCGCTAACCAGGCTCCCGGGTGTTTCTGCAATTCGTACCGGAGGCCAGGCCGCTGAAATTAATATTCGCGGACTTTCTGGGATTTTTATTCATTCGACACTAAATGGACGAGAGCAGGTGTCAACGTCTGGTACTCGTAGTGTTGACTTTGATCAGTATCCTTCCGAACTGATTTCTTCTGGCTCAGTGTACAAGTCGCAAAAGGCATCGCTAATTGAAGGCGGTGTTGCCGGTTCGATTGAATTAAGAACAGTGAGTCCTTTGGCGAATAATGAGCAGCATGTTTTTAATGCAAATTTACGCGGCATGTATAACGATCGCGCAAGCTCAGTGTCCGATGCTGATAAATGGGGTGAGCGAATTAGTTTTTCCTATCAGGGGAAATTTGCCAATGATACGCTGGGCGTAGCACTCGGTTTCGCTCGATTAAACCAACCTTCAGTAGCGGAACAGTTTATTGGATTAACCTATCCAACGACGGTAGATGTTGACGGTGTTGCTGGCGACATCGACCGAGGAGTTGATGATCTTTGTCCGCAATGCGAATTGGTTTCCGAAGGTATGGAGCTGCAGCACAAGGGCGGCAGTGAAACTCGAGATGGTTATGTCGCGGCGATCGAATGGGTGCCAAACAATAGCTTTGTATTGAAAGCGGATGCCTTTATTTCTAAATTTGATTCAGAACAATGGGCTCGCGGGCTACGAGTAAAGTTTGGTGGAACGGACGCCAACTATTACAACCCGATTATTATTGATAATACGATGGTGGGCGGGGTCGTTGCACGAACACCGGATAGCTTTACCCGCGTCGAAATTGCCAACGATGATGATACTGAAGTTGATGAAGTCAAAAGTTATGGTGTAAAAGCTGAATGGAACCTCACCGAACGCTTTACGTTGGTGGCGGATCTGTCACATTCAAAAGGCACCAGTAACTATCAGAACCGATTGTTATGGAGTGGGATTGCAGAAGATGCCACAGCGGCGCAACCGGTGTTCGATGAAAATGTGGTGATTAATTATCGCTACAGTGGGCTCGACATTCCATCTGTTGGTTTTAATCAAGATCTTACCGATTTGGGCACGGTCATGGCGGCTAAATACGGTACTTATCCGTATTTGTATGAAGACCGTGTTAATGCAGGACGACTCGATGGGACCTTTGAATTGTTTGATAATGATCATCTGTCATCTTTTGAGTTCGGCATGCGTTACTCTGAACGTCGCTACGATTCAACGCGAAAAGTTTTTGAGTATGGTGATGAAGAATTTTCATTACGTGAAGGTCCTTTCCAATTACAGCCGGGTATGGCTAGTGTGGTTAATTGGCAAGGTGACTTTAGTCATTTCCCAAGTTATTTAGCGATTGATATCGATCAGGTTTTAGCCGCATGGTTACCCAGTGGAACGGGCACGCCTGTAACTACTTTTGGAACCGACTTTAATGGTAATTTAGATTACTCTAGCGATTGGTCAGTACGGCAAAGTGGATCGGTTTATGAAGATGTCTTAGCCGCTTACTTCTTGGCTAATATCGATGCAGTTTGGTTTGATACTCCAGTTACCGGTAATGTTGGTATGCGTGTAGTGAGTAGCGATCAATCGGCAACACGGTTACGTGCAGTCGATGAATCCTTACCACTGGAGCAACGACTTGCACTAGGTGCTGAATGGATAACCGATGAAGCAGGGCTGAGTAGCTTTAAGTTTGCTCAAGATGTTGATGGTATTAACTACACAGACTTTTTACCTTCATTAAATCTTAATTTTAAGATAACAGAAGAATCACAAATTCGTTTTGCGGCGGCTCGCGTCATGGCGCGGCCGGAGATAAATCGATTGGCAGCTGATTTTAGTGGCCGAATTGAAGATAATCTCTCGCGCACGCCAGAAAATCCTGAGCTAAAAGTTTATAACGCTTCACAAACCAATAACCCAAGATTAAAACCGTTTTTAGCTAATCAGTATGACTTGTCATACGAGCATTTCTACGCTGACGGTACTGGTGGGTATTCGGTTGCGGTTTTCTACAAAGATATTAAAAACTTCGTTGATACGACGGATGTTCAAAATTTTGACTTTGCAGCAGCTGGAATCCCAATTCCTGAAACTTACACAGATCCGAACTCTGGTGTTGTATCTGAAGTTGGTAACGGAACCTTTACCTATTCATTCAATAATGACAAAGGAGGGTCGATCCATGGCTTTGAGTTTGCGACCACTACCGTATTTGACTCATTACCAGGTATTTGGTCCGGACTTGGCGTCAATGCCAGCTACGCTTACACGGATAGTGCGGTTAAAACGGTAACCGAGACGGGGCAAATCCGCGGTGAGGTTTCTTTTGAAGGACTCTCGAAGCACGTAGCCAATGCAACCCTGTTCTTTACTTACGACGGATTCGAAACACGATTGTCAACTCGATATCGATCTGAATTTGTTTCACGTCAATGGGG
>JABXHQ010000167.1 GCA_013373545.1 Gammaproteobacteria bacterium | reverse complement strand
TTGCTTAACACTCACATTGCTTGATTTCATTTTTTTCTCCTCTTCAGTATTCGCAGCGCTTTTGCTACGTAAGTAAATTTCAGTTTTTGGTTTCTTACCAAAGGCATTTTTCGCCTATCAAAGCTGGCGCATTATAAGCCGTTTTGATTACTTTGCAAGCACCCACTGCTTAAAAATATTACTCAGCTCATTAACTCCATCGGACAAACAAGCCGGACCGGGTTGTAAAATATCAGCCGATTTTATTTCAAATAGCTGCTGCTGTTGAACTGCATTAATCGCTTGCCAGCCCGCACGCTCGGCCACTTTTTCGGGTCGGAATTTGCGACCACACCAAGAGCCTATAATGATATCGGGATTTCGTTCTATTACCGTTGTCGGATCAGCAATAATACGATCTTTACCTAAGCTGTAATGCGCTTGATCAGCCATAATATCACTACCCCCAGCTATTTCGATTAGCTCAGAAACCCATTGAATACCGCAAATCAAAGGATCATACCACTCTTCAAAATAAACCTTGGGTTGTTTATCAAAGTTTTCAGCAATCACTTTAACTTCTGCAATATTCTGACTTAATTGCGCAATTAAATCTTGCGCCTTTTGCGGCTCACCAATTAGGCTTCCCAAAGTCAATAGCATGCGAAAAATTTCATCAATACTGCGCTGATTAAATATATGAACTTCAACTCCGGCACGAATCAGCTCCGCCGCAATATCGGCTTGCATATCCGAGAACCCTAAAACCAACTCGGGTTCTAGCGCTAAAATCTTATCAATTTTGGCGCTGGTAAAAGCTGAAATTTTTGGCTTTTCCTTGCGTGCTATAGCGGGACGTACGGTATAACCTGAAATACCCACGATACGATCAGATTCTCCCATTAAGTAAAGAGCCTCGGTGGTCTCTTCAGTCATACAAATAATACGCTTTGGGTATGAAGTCATCATGGTAATTTCCGCTAAAAATTTGCGTTAGATTCTAACAAAGCATAAGAGACAAAAATACAGTTAGCGGCTAATTAAATTTTCGATTATTTTTGATAACACTGAAAAAGCGCCGATTTAACTCGGCAGAATCGCAGGGCTCAGAAAAGTAATACCCTTGAAATAAGTAACATCCTTGCTCACAGAAAAAGTCAACTTGCTCTTTAGTTTCAACACCTTCAGCGACCACTTCTAATCCTAACTCCGATGCCATGCTAATAATGGTTCTAGCAATAGTTTCTGAGTCATGATCGCCGGGAATATCATTGACAAACGATTTATCGATTTTCAATTTGTCCAGTGGCAGTTTTTTTAAGTAGGAAAGCGACGAGTAACCGGTACCAAAGTCGTCTAACGAAATACGGATCCCTTTATCTTTCAGCTTTCTCAATACTTTGACGGCGCGATCCATATCCACCATAAGCAAGCTTTCGGTAACTTCTAATTCTAACTGTGAATAGTCAAAAGCCGTTTTTGCCAAGATATTATCAATAAATGGCACTAAATTTTCATACGCTATCTGACGAGCCGACAGGTTGACGGTAATATAAAATCGGTTTTCAACCATTTTTCGCCAGCGGTCAAGTTGCATGCAAGCTTCTCGGATCACGTATTCACCCAACGCAATAATGGTATCCGTCTCCTCTGCCAATGGAATAAATTCCATTGGTGTGATCGAATCTTCAACCGGATGGCGCCATCTTAACAGTGCTTCAGCACCTTCAAATGAATTAGTTTTAACATTGAATTGAGGTTGATACACGACCGACAACTGATCGTTTTTAAGCGCTTGCTTAAGCTCTGTTTTTATTTTCTCTTTGCGGTTAATACGCTGTTCCATAGAAGGATGAAAGGTAACGATTTTATTCCGCCCAAGAAGTTTTGCATGGTACATCGCTAAGTCAGCGCGTTTAATAATTTGCTCAGTATTTTCAGCATCGAATGGAAAGAACACTAAGCCTTGGCTTATTGAAATAGAAAGTTCATGCCCTCCAATACTGACTTCCTTAATGACTTCTGCACGAATTTTTTCGCAAATATTCTTAGCATTCAACTTAGCTTGTTCATAACTATCGCCAATTTCGGTCAACAAAATCACGAACTCATCACCACCAAAACGAGACACAGTATCCGACTCACGGCAATATTTTTTTAATCGCAAAGCAGTCGCCTGTAATAATGCATCGCCTACCGTATGTCCGAGCGTGTCATTGATATTTTTAAACAGGTCTAAATCGACAAAAATTACCGCACCATAACGCTTATGACGCTTCGCCAAAAGTAACGATTGCTCGAGTCGGTCGACTAAAAATGTTCGATTCGGTAAACCCGTCAAATCGTCGTGTCGAGCCATATGCTCCATTTGCTCACTCGCAAAGCGTTCCTCGGTAATATCAATGGCAACACTGACCACTGCTGGCGTATTGCTGCGCTTACGAATAAATGGAACTTTGGCCAACTGATAGTAAGAAACTTGACCGTCAGGTAATTCAATCTTTGTTTCATGACTGTATTCACGCTGCTGCAGCCCCATAATCTTTTCGTCTTCACTGAGCAAAGTTTCCAAGTAAGGTTGCTGTTGCATGATTTCCGTACGCGTTAGTGTATTGAGTTCTTTAAAGGTTCGGTTAAACACTCGCGTTGACTCGAGGTTAGCCAATACAATCTTGCCACTAGCATCGGACGCGAAAATCGCATGCGGTACAATATCGATAATTTGCTTTAATTGCGCTTCGCTAAGTTCCAACTGGCGTGTTTGACGATTAACTTCGCGGCGCAATACAAATACCAATAACAAGGCAAAAGTAACCACACCGCTAAGTCCATACAGGGTGTACTCAAGCCATTGGGGAAACGCTTGGTTATCTTGCCGAGTCCAACTGTTTGCAATTTGATAGTAGATCGATTGGTCATCGCTTTTCCATGCCCTTAAACTAACATCGATCTGCCCTAGTAGGTCAGCATTTTGACCTTTGCGCGATGCAAACAGTACCGGGAAAGGATTAAACATAACATCCGAACGCGACACATTAAATTTTGATTCAACGACAAAACCATAATGGCTATTAACCACACCCGCCATGACTTCACCATTTTCAATCGCGGCAAATACTTCATCGTATGAATCATAGTGTCGAATCAAACAGTTCACGCCAAACCGATTACATAATTCGATAAAGCGTAAACCACTGATGCCGTTATTCAAAACACCAACCGTACGACCGTCGACCTGAAGAAAGTTGGCCATTTTAAAGGAAGGATGGGTGTACACCTGCCCCCACACGCTCAACACACTTTGCGAGGAAAAATCGAAGGAAAAAGCGCGCTTCTCGGAGTAACCAATTGCGCTCATGATATCAATTTCACCGCGATCCAGGCGATCCAGTTGATTCGCCCAGCTATCGATAATCCATTCCACTTGCCAATTGTGTTCAGCGGCCATTTCATCCACTAACTGAGGAATGATTCCAGCGACTTCACCTTCATGATCAACGAACACTAACGGTGGCATCGGCGCACCACCCATTCTTACGATACGCTGTGGCTGCGCACTTTGTAACGCTCCTAATCCGAGCAACGCGCTTGCAACAATTAGGCGCTTCAGCCAGCGAAACGTGCGCTTTGGGTTCATGTCATCAAATCTCATTAGTGAATATAATTACACTAGTACAAACCACTGCTGTGGAAAAGACTAATTTTTGCTAAAAGCGTAAATTGTATAACCCACTGATTTCTAGAAACCTTTGGTTGTAAGATATAGCATTGTCGGGCTATCCGGTAAGAGAAAGTCTACAGCCAGCGCTATTTTCAGCTAAAGTGTTAAGTAAATCTCAAAGCTCCGTTCGAATAATTGACTTGTCTTCGAATCGAGTAAGAATATAATCATTCAATGGCTTTCTAGGTATTCACTTGAGCCTCTCGACCGCTTTAAGGAGGATTCGTGGCAGCTCTACCCGATCTTATGCTTCAAGCTTTTGATAAAGCTCTCGACATAATGCTTATAATGGAGGCCGACTTTGACGATGTCGGCAACTCAAAAATCATCTATGCTAATCAAGCTGCGAGCGATATTCTTGGCTACAGTAACGCTGAAATTGTCGGCAATAGTCCACGGATGTTTCAAGGCAATGAAACCGATAAACTAACGCGTATGGAAATCCGCGTATCGTTAAAGCAGCACAAACCGTTGCGGTCGAAGATTCTTAACTTTACCAAGCAAGGCGATCCAGTTTGGTTAGATATTCATATTATTCCACTGCTCAATGACGCCGGTGAAGTCACTCACTTTTTCGCATCTGAACGTGTCAGCGTTGAACATTGATAATCTAACGAGGTTCGGTATTTATGTCGTTGCCCGACCATATCTTTAAACAAGCCGCCGATAATGCTCTCGACATTATCATGATCACCGAAGCCAATTTTTCTGATCCCGGCAACAACAGGATTGTCTATGTCAATGACGCCTTTGTTGAGCTCTTCGGGTACAGCAAGGAAGAAATCATTGGGCAAAGTCCTCGTGTATTACAAGGCCCAAACTCCGATCTAGAAATACGCAATAAAATTCGCGCGGCACTCACTCAAGGGCTCCCAGTCCAAGGTGAGATTGTCAATTACGGCAAAGATGGTCGCGAGTTTTGGATCGACCTGAAAATGGTTCCCCTTTTTGACAGCGAGAACGCCATAACCCATTTCTTGTTTATCGAGCGTGACTTATCTCGGCGCAAAAACCGCGAACAGCAACTCTATCAAGAAGCCACCATTGATGGCTTAACCAATATTTTTAATCGGCAGCACACTTATCAATTAGCCGCCCAAGCGATTGAGAAAACCCAACGCTATCAACACTCACTGAGCGTATTGCTACTCGACATCGATCACTTCAAGCAAGTAAATGATAATTTCGGGCATCCAGTGGGCGATAAGGTATTGGGTAAGCTAGCAGACATCATTGGTCAAGACGTGCGCTCTACCGACATCTTTGGCCGGGTTGGCGGTGAAGAGTTTTTCATTTTGCTACCGGAAGAAAATATTGAGTCGGCGAAAATTTTTGCGGAACGGGTTCGCCTACACATCGAGCAAACGGATTGGAGCGATACCGGATTGGAGGGACCTTTAACGATCAGCATCGGTGTTGCAAGCTTTGCCAATGACAACTTAGAAAGTCTTATCGCCAAGGCCGACCAAGCGCTCTACCAAGCCAAACGCAAAGGCCGTAATCGAGTTGAAATAGTGAATTAAACAGTCACTTTGGCCAACTTCTGTCCCAATCATCGCTGAAGCTGTGCTTACACCGCTTTCGCAACTCAGGTATACTGATCCGAGCAGTGGCATTCTGCGCCACATTAATAACGCTATCAAACGACGCAAAAAGCGTTACGCTGACATAACATCAAGAATAAGGAATCCAGTCATGCTACAAGATTATACATGGGTTTATTGGGGGCTTTGGCTCATCGGAGCAACGGTGTTGATTCAAGCATTAGTCGCTTCTATTTCTCATCGCCGTCAAAAACACTATATTCCCGGAGTGGTCGACAGCCAGTTAGGGCACGAATCAATAGTGTTCCGTAGTCACCGAACATTTCTCAATTCAATTGAAAACTTAGTGATGTTTTTGGTGCCGGTTGTGGTCGCATTATTTACCCAAATGGATGCACTTACGCTCAGCAGTTTAGTCTGGACTTACGCTATCGCGCGAATTATTCACATGGTTTTATATTACGCCATTGCCACTGAGAAAAATCCCAGCCCACGCAGTTATTTTTATATTATTGGACTGCTGAGTAACCTTGTTTTACTGGTAATGCTAGCCATTCATATGATTTAGTCAGGAGTTACTGATGAATAAATCTTTATTACTGGTGCTAATGTTGCTGGCCCTGGGTGGCTGTAAAGAACTCAGTCCTTACCTAGAAACAGCACAAACCATCGCTAACCAAGCTGGGCAGCCCAGCCGGCAGGAATCAACTCAAGCAGTACGGCTGTCACTCAATAATGGCATCGATAAAGCCGTCACATCACTGAGTAAAGCCGGAGGCTTTAGCAGCAGCCAATATCGGGTACCATTACCGCCTAAATTAACCGACTTGGCGAGTAAGGCACGACAATATGGTTTAGGGCATTACGTCGATGAATTTGAAGGCTCAATGAATAAAGCAGCAGAGCAAGCAGTGCCACGCGCGCTCGGTATTTTCAAAGCCAGTATTCGTAACCTATCACTTAGCGATGTAATTGGACTGCTACGCGGCGGTGATAATGCGATCACCGACTATTTTAAACGCTCAGCGGGTCCTGCGTTGACCCAAGCTTTTTTACCTGAGGTACGGCAAGTCACTGGCCAAGTGGGTGTAACCAAAGACTACAAAGCGCTTACCGACCGCGTCGCGCAGTACGGCAGCTTGGTGGGATGGGAAGCACCGCAATCCATCGATTTAGATCAATACATTACCGAGCATGCGGTAGATTCATTGTTTGCGGAAGTTGCAAAAATGGAACAGAACATTCGTCAGGATCCTATGCAGCAGGCCAGTGCACTATTACGCAAGGTATTTAGTTACTATCAGTGAACGGTTAGATTAGACGCAACGCTCGGATATTTTAAGTCGCGGTTTTGTGCGTTTATATCCGCGGCGTTAATCTGGTCAAGTTTGCCAGTCGGGTGCTTTATTGCAGGCTCTGACGGCTTTAGGTTCTGGCCGCGGCGGAACCACCACCGGCCTCTCTTCACGTAAACACTCCTGCGTTACCGCCGGACTCGAATTCTCATCACGTTCCGGCGTCTGCTGCGCCGATGATGCGGCTGACTCGCTCTCGGCAGAGCCATTAGTTGCCCACACGCAGACAACCGCTATCAATATTAAGCCTTTGAGTTTACCTTGCACGATTGCCTCCTTTACAGCCTTGTCATCTCGGCACTATTGTCGCTTAGCGGCTACCGCTATTCGACCTTGCCGTAATGATTCTATCCTAGTCAATTTTAGGCGCGATGGACATTGCAAAGCGTTGCAAAATATTTCGCATGCTAATGAATTTCGTTTTGCTCTGGCTCTTTCTCTAACGGTATATCGACTTCATCTTCGTGCCAAACAGCCATAAAATCCGCAAATAGCTTTTGTTCGATTTCAACTGCCAGTTCAGTTGGACAAAATATGGTAATCGCGATGACCACATGGGCCAAATCATTCGTTTGTATTTGAATATCCGGTTCAGGACCGGCAATGCTGACATCTAACCGTTTCTCAATTAGAAAGCTATAACGAGTTGCGACATCATTAAACGGCGCGCAATACTCTTCAGCGCGCTTTAACAAATACGACTTAACCGGTAATACACTTTTTATTGGTTCTACGGTAATCGAGAATGTATGCGAAGCGTAACGACGTAAATAGTTCAGGTTTTTAACCGCTTGGGTTACAAACCGGTTGTTTGGAATCGATAAGGTTTTCCCAGTGTAACTATAGGTTTGATGGTCCACTTCTAACAACGTTACTTTTAACCAATCGCGATTCGCCACTTCTCCGTAAGCGCCATCGATTTCAATCCAGTCGCCCACCGAAAAGGTCCGGGTACTGGATAAGTAAACAAACCCTAATAAGCACTGCACATACTCCCGAGTTGCCAAGATAATCGCTACCGTAAAGGCGGCAATTGATAGCGCGAAATCTTTAATGTCATCAGACCATAAAATAAAAATGGCAATAAAGGCTAAAAAATTGGTTAGATTGCGAATGGTACTGATAGTTGACCGACGATCAGTTCCCTTACGCTTGGCGCGCTTGTGAATGCTTTTAATAATAAATTCACGGATCACAATCACCAGCACCAAAAGTGCTATGGAACTCCATAGCTTATACTCGGTGATCAAAGATGATATAACTTGTAAAACTTCAGACAGTGACATGCTTGTTTTCAAAAAACCTCTCGTTGCAAAGGCCGTAACATTAACATTCTTCGTCAGAACATTAAAATTTTAATTCCTCATCAATACGTTAATATTTTTTTCAGGGCAGTAATTTCTTGCCGAGAGTTATCTAACACTTGAATACTCAACTCTGGCGTCGATGGCCCTACTTTTATGCGTTTAAATGCAGCTAGCTGATGAAACTTTGGTAAGTCGTGATAAGTATGTTGGTGAATGCATTCGTGCAAGATTGCGACATTGAGAAGATCACTATAATCAGGTGTCATAATTTCGGGCTTATCCCAGTGGCGCAAGTATTTTAAACACTGAAAATAAACATCGCCTAGCTGCCAACGCTGAACAATGTCGCAGGCAACGGTAACCTCAAAGTCTCGAATTAAATTATCGACCGGCTCTTTCAATGAAAGAAAGCCGGCATACTCATTGGCAAAGGCATAGATTGATAACGCGCCAATTTTATGTAGCAGACCGGTCATCATCGCTACTTCAGGTTCAAACTCGAGTTGACTGGCACGCGCCAACACTGCAGCAATCACTGCAACATCAACACTTTCCAGCCACAACTGCTTGTAACAGTCATTGAGCGCTTTATCACTCGACTGAAACACTTCTCGCAGGGCGAAAATACGTACCAAATGGATGGTAGTGTCGCGACCTAAGCGCACAACTGCATCCAGACAGGTCGTTATTGGCGAAACACCTCGCACCAAAGGACCGTTAGCATATTGAATTAATTTCACCGTAATCGCTGGATCCAGCATAATCGCGCTGGCCAGTTGCTCAATACTGTGCTGCTCATCCTCGGCATAGCGTTGGATCCTAAGCGCCACTTCCGGAATTGATGGCAGACTGAGCTCGCCTTGTCGTATGGCTTGTTGAATTTCTAGCTTCATCTGGTTAGGCGTTAAATCAGCATGACTAAATTCTATCAGATGTTCGCGCGTCTCCTCTTCATTGTGAGACTCCAAAATATGGCTTAACAAATCGTGTGGTAGGGATAAAAAAACGCAGTTACTTTGGCAAATTGCAGCGTATTTTCGCGGCCTTAAATTAGCCAAAGGCCGCTTGGCGGTTGGCGAGTCGGCGGTAACTGTCACCGATTTACCATCCGCAGCGACTAACAATACACTGCCGGCTATTAAATAATAGTCATGACTGTCAATTTGATTGAGCTTAAAAAGCTCACTTTCCGGCTTGGCTTTAACAATTTTCGCTTGCCCTGCAACAATGGCTTGTTGCTTAGGATTTAAGTATTCAAATGCAGTAAACCGGTGCATATATTCAACTTTTGCGTCAAGTCCTTCCATGCCGAGCCACCTTATTTCCTGATTGATTATTAAAATGTAGAACAGCCTGACCCATTGCACAATCAATATTGCTCGAAATAAAAGGGCTAAGTTACTAATAATTGGGCAAAATTCACGCATTCCGAGCACTGCTACCGAGATAAAATTGACGCTATAATGAACAAGCGTGACCGGCTCATCACTCTTACGCGTGAAACGTTTGAAATTTAGGCAAATTACAGTAGTATTTCGAGATAACACTAGAGAGGGACTAATCAATTATGTCGTATCAGGATCAGATTTCGTCGGTTGCAATGATCTCGGAGCTTATCCGTGAGAGCATTCAAGCCTCAATTAAAGCACTAGAGGCTTATCATACTGACGAATCCGCGACAGGCTCTCGAAAAACTGCCTGGTCAGGTATCTACCAGCTAAACCGCGTATTCACCTTTATTGAATTGCAAGCCGCTTCATTGATGACCCGGGATATCTGCAACATTCTCAAAAACATGAGCGACCCTTTCAACAGTGAAGATGAAGAACGCCTAGAAGCGATTATCTACAGCTTAACTTTACTCGAACGCTATATCGACTTTATTTGCAATAAGCCGTTTGATTTGCCGCAATTGCTGTTTACCCCGATTAATGATCTACGGGCATCTGCACATATTGAGCTCTTTCCGGAGTCGAGCTTTTTCAAAGCCAACCACCGCAAAGTTCGTGATGATTTTGATGCCAGTGAGCGCATGGATGATTACGACGTGGTTAAAACATCACGACGACTGCGCCAAATGTATCAAATGGGTCTGATTGAAATTCTTCGCAAAACTAACATCAGTGGCGGTTTGGCGATGATGGTGCGTGCTTTAAAAAAACTGGATCGTCAATGTGGTTGTCCTAGTGCTCCTAACTTATGGTGGATTGCCAGTGGCGCCATTGAGGGCTTCAACAATGGCGGCTTACTGCTAAACCCTACTCGAATAAAATTGCTTTCTCGTCTTGACTTGCAAATGCGCGAGCTCGGTCAAGTTAATCATAATATCAATTATAAGAACCGCGAAAAAGCCGAGCAGCTGTCGTTTGAATTGCTCTATCTTGTTAGTTTGTCGGATGCGGACGATGCGGTCACTGAATCACTAAGACAACATTTTGAATTGCCAAATCTTGGCCTTACTGAACGGAACCTGGCACAAGAGTTCTTATTGCTCAAAGGTCTCAATGAAGATGATTATGCGTCATTATTTGAAACCATACTCAACGATATCCTTCAGGTGCAAACCGATCTAATCGCAGAGGAATACCGTAGTGGCTCGGAAGAACTTCGGCAGTTATTCCATCAATTAAAACAGCTACACAGTTTATTTTCGGTACTCGAATACGAATCTTTAGAAATTCAACTCAAAGAAGCCGTTGAAAGAGTTGAGCTAACTTTAAACAAAGAGAACAACTTAAAGGATAACGATCGTCAATTTGTATCCGATATTCTAGCGAAAATAGAAAGCTACCTCGCTGACAAACGCAATCGTGGACAAGCCAGTCAAACTCAGTTAAACCGAAATGCGTTAAGTAACGAACAGATTGAAGCTTGCAATTACGGACGTAAACAGATCCATCAAGTTATCAATCAAATTGAAAATTATAGTAAGCAGGACCATGACCCTGAATTGTTACATTCCATGCCAGCTTCGCTTGAACGCGCGGTAGATAAAATGCAAGTGCTCGATTCGAAAGATATGATTGAGCTAATCAAAGAGTTGATCGACTTATCAAAACAATACTTCTTAAAACAGCCCGCGACCATGCAAGCTCTCGAGTTATTGGCGGATATTTTATGCTCGATAGAGTTTTACCTTGAAACAATGGAAAGTAATCATATTCCGAGTAATAAGATATTCCAGTTTGCTGATGAAAATCTTGCGCGCTTGAAAGCTTACTTAAATTTGTAATCGTTCATGCAGTGGTTAGTTGTTGTCACCATCATATGGGCCTTTAGCTTTTCACTAATTGGCGAAGTACTCGCAGGAAAAGTCGATGGCTATATAGCTGTCGCAATTCGCATGTTACTCGCACTATTACTTTTTACTCCTTGGCTATTGCGACACCGCGTTGCATCTGTGGTAGCACTTAAGTTAATGCTAATTGGTGCGATTCAAATCGGCGTTATGTATCTACTTTTTTACCATAGCTTCCTATTTTTATCCGTCACTGAAGTATTGTTGTTTACTATCCTAACTCCGGTTTATGTTAGTATCATTGATGATCTAATGTATACCCGACAATTTCATTTACGTTGGCTTGCCCCCGCAATCATTGCAGTGATCGGTGCCGCCGTTATTCGTTATCAAAGCGTACGCGAAGACTTTTGGATTGGCTTACTATTGGTACAAGGCGCGAATATGTGTTTTGCCTTTGGCCAAGTTGCATACAAACGTTTGTTAATACCGGCAACCACGCCACAATTACGAGTGTTTGGTTATTTTTTTCTTGGTGCAGCCATCGTCACCACGTTATCGGCCGCTTTGCTGGCTGACTTTGCCAAACTGCCGCAAACCTTAACCCAGTGGGCAACTTTACTTTGGTTAGGCTTAGGCGCTTCCGGACTCGGTTACTTTTTGTGGAACTACGGCAGTCGCCTAGTGAACACAGGGCAATTGGCGACAATGAATAACGCATTAATCCCCGCTGGAATTCTGGTCAACTTGGTCCTCTGGCAACGCCAAGTCGACTGGCTAATGTTGACCATCGGTTCGGTCATTATTCTGCTGTCAGTGCTGCTTTCTACTCGCAGCGAAGCTAAGGCTTACACCAAACGCTAAAATAACGAGAGATTTTCTCCGGGTAAAATATCAGGCTGCGGCTCCGCACAAGCAGGTGTATCGAGCGCAGGATTTTTAGCCATATCCGAAACCCGATGGGCAACTAAATCGGTACTGGCTGACTCGGCAGCCAGCGCATTAAGTTCGGCTTGTTCAGGGCTAATCAGCCAACGTAACCACTGATCTTGCGGAATAATTAATGGCATACGATGATGAATTGGCTGCACCATTGCATTAGCAGAGCAGGTAATAATGCAAAAACAATTAACGATAGTTTGTTCCGTCTTATATTGAGTCCACAAGCCCGCCATCATAAATGCATGTTGGGATTTCTGCTGCAACAAATACCAAGGTCGATTACGTTCGCTGTCACTGCCTTTGGGCTCATAAAATCCGTCAGCGGGAATTAAACAGCGTTGCGAATGAGCAGACTGTGCAAACATCTTGCTTTCAAACATTGACTCACTACGAGCATTTATTTTACTCATCGATGGCTTGGCCCAAGGCGGACGAAATCCCCATTGCATCAATTGTGCAGAGGGTTTCTGATTGTTTGCGCAAACTACCGGGGCAAACTGGCTCGGGGCAATATTAAAGCGCGCATTAAAGGGTTGAATATCTTCCCAATAATCGGACCATGCCGTGTGTGTCGACCACTGCGGCTGCTCGCGCAATAGGTAACGTCCGCACATGACTTAAGCCCCTTTTTGCAGAGCAATTTTTTTGCCCTGCGGATCAACACTCACAAAGGTAACTCGAGTTTCAAACAGCGACGGGCTGGTTTGTGCGCGTTTGCCAGTAACGGCTATATGGTAAGTTAGCGAAGTGGTACCGCAACGTTCAACACTAACGTTAAAACAAATAATTTCACCACACTCGATGCGGTGCTTGAACTCTACATTATCAAGTGCCACGGTAACGAAGCGATTTCCAGGGAAATGTAAATTCGCCGTCACATAAGCGACTTCATCAATCCACATCAATAAATAGCCACCGAATAGCGATCCTTGATGGTTCATATGCTCAGGCAACACCAATTTATGATGCTGCATGGTTAACTCAGTTTTAGCCATGATTAGTAGCGATGTAAAAAATAGATTGGATTAATCTATAGTAGCGAATCTTTGACGGATTAAAAAGTTTTCCACTAAATCGCTAAGCGTCAATACAATCCGGTAGTTTTATCGTACACTCTAGATTACTATTAAAACGGTTAATCGACATGCGACACGGACATTTCCCTGATTATAAAAATGAGCAAGTTAGCTGGAAAACATTGCGCCAGCTTTGGCCTTACCTGCTCGAGTTTCGCTGGCGTATTTCTATTGCGCTAATATTTTTAATTGTCGCTAAGATCGCAAGTGTTGCTGTTCCCTTTGTGTTTGGCTTAACCGTTGATCAACTTAACCTTACCGACCAACAGGCGTTAGTTGCCATTCCGGTAACGTTGGTTATTATGTACGGCACTTTACGCTTAGCGACCGTATTATTTGGCGAGTTTCGCGATCTCTTGTTTGGTCGCGTAACTGAGCGTGCCATGCGTCGTATCGGTCTATCAGTATTCAAGCACCTGCATTCACTCGACATTGATTTTCATTTGTCCAGACGCACCGGTGGCGTTGCAAGAGATATCGAACGGGGTGTTTCTGGTATCAGCTTTTTACTGCGTTTTATGGTGTTTAATATCGTTCCGGTATTTCTCGAAGTACTATTTGTGGTCATTATTTTTCAAGCCAAATTTTCTTGGACTTTTGTCGCCATCATTCTGTTGTGTATCGTTTTGTATATCATTTGGACGGCCAAAGCGACTGAGTGGCGTACCGACTATATTCGTCAAGCCAATGAAGCTGACTCCAAATCCAATACCACAGCGGTCGACAGTTTACTCAACTACGAGACGGTTAAATATTTTAATAATGAAGAATATGAAGCCCAGCGCTATGACGAGCAACTGGCTGAATGGGAAGTTGCTCGGCGCAAAAATCGCTTAAGTCTCTTTGCACTCAATGGCGGTCAAGCCCTAATCGTCGCCACCGCGATGACCGTGATGTTACTACTCGCCGCAACCATGGTAACGCAGGGCGAATTAACTCTCGGTCAATTTACTATGATAAATGGCTACATCATGCAGATCTTTATGCCGCTTAATTTCTTTGGCTTCGTTTATCGCGAGATGAAAGGATCGATGGCCAATATCGAGAAAATGTTTGGTCTGTTACGCGAACAACCGCAAATATCTGATGCAATCGATGCGACAACTTTACCGCCGGCAAAAGGCCAAATTGAATTTAAAGAGGTAAGCTTTCACTATCATCCAAACCGAGAAATTCTTAAATCGTTAAGCTTCACGATTAAACCGGGAGAAAAAGTAGCCGTCGTAGGACGTAGTGGCTCCGGCAAATCAACCCTAGTAAAATTGCTGTATCGATTTTACGATCCGAGCGCAGGCAATATATTAATCGATGATCAAAATATTAAAAATGTTACGCTGGAAAGTTTGCGCCAACAAATGGGCATCGTGCCACAAGATACTGTGCTGTTTAATACTACTATTGCCGAGAACATTCGTTACGGCAACCCCAATGCATCAGAAGCGGCTCTTCAGGCAGCACTCGACCATGCTTACTTAAGTGACTTTGTTGCTAGTCTCCCCGACGGCTTAAATACCATGGTTGGTGAACGCGGTTTGAAACTATCAGGCGGAGAAAAGCAACGAGTCGCGATTGCGCGCACGATTCTAAAACAACCACCCATATTGCTGTTTGACGAGGCGACTTCATCGCTGGACAGTAAAGCTGAACAAAATATTATGCGCGCAATCAAGCAAGTCGCTAAGGATCACACCAGCATCATTATCGCTCATCGCCTTTCGACGATTATTGACGCTGATAACATTCTCGTTTTGCATCAAGGCGAAATTGTTGAGCAAGGACGTCATCAAGCGTTGCTGGATAAAAACGGTCATTATGCGGCACTGTGGCAAGCTCAACAGTCAAGTCAAGAATAGGCCAATAAAAAAGGCCCCTTTCGGGGCCCTTTTTTGGTTATTGTAACCAGGTCTCTTCAGTAAGCTCTTTTAATCGCTTGCGCTCAAAATAACTTTCTAAGTCTCGTTTAACTTCATTCTGATTGCGCTGCGCTTTATGCGCCTTCTTACCTCGAAAATCGTCTTCGTCCCAATGGTGTTTATGACTGCGGCTACGACTAACACGACCTGAAGATTGCATGGTTTTACCTCACTTAAATTAGCACCTTCTGGTTCTAATATAGAGTGACGATTTTGCAATAGCTAACGAAATCTATTGTTGCTGACGATAAATTTATTTTGTTAAGCTAGCCCGCTAACACAGCATTCAACTAAGGCATAGCATGAGCAGTATTTGGCAAAAAAACGTGACCGTCGACGGACTTAATCAGCGCAACGCCGATACCTTGGCCAGTCACTTAGGAATGCAAGTGACCACTATTGGTGACGACTTCTTAACCGTATCCATGCCCGTTAATGCCACTACCCACCAACCAATGGGACTGCTACACGGCGGCGCATCGGTGGCTTTAGCCGAAACAGTGGGCAGCATTGCCAGTAACATCGCGGTTGATGAGCAGCACTTTTGCGTGGGGATGGAAATCAATGCAAACCATGTTCGTGCGGTTCGCAATGGCTTGGTTATTGCCACTGCGCGGCCATTGCACCTTGGCAAAACATCGCATGTCTGGGAAATTCGAATTGAGCAAGAGCAAGGCGAGTTAGTTTGCATATCGCGCTTAACCATGGCGGTTCGCAAACGCTAAGCGCCCAATGCTTAACACACTCACCAATTAACTGGCTTATTCTGCTCTATTATTTGTCAAATTGTCTTGTCTAAATACGCCGCGCCGCCATTGGTCGGCGCGAACCATAAACGAGCATCATAAGCGGCGCTAAACGCACCAATATAGCCGCTTAAGCGCTTTTCTCTAATTGTCGAAACGCCTCCATTGCCGGAGCCGGTAAAGGGCGCAGATAAAATGTTGGTTTTTGATAGGTCTTCACTTTTAGTCCATGAAAGCGTCGCGTTTGGGCTACCAGACTAAATATAACCAAAACACCCGCGGCCAGAGCAAAGTAAGGCGCAAAAGCATCCTCCAACGCCACCAGCCCAACGATAGCTGCAATGGTCGCGAGCAAGCCGCCTAACGCCATATTCCGCCAAAACCGATTTTTATCGGCACACTCACCACAGCGGTAAAAATCTACCTTAATCGTTTTTCGAAAAAT
>JABXHQ010000059.1 GCA_013373545.1 Gammaproteobacteria bacterium | reverse complement strand
TTGCCCGTAACTTGACATACTCGTGACATAATTGCCTCCAAAACCACTAAAATTCTGTCTTAATCGCGACCCTGCCATTGCATTCTGGGTCGTCATGGGCCCATCCCTCATTTGAGGTGGCCGAAGTCGTTAGAAAACGAGGGCGCACTTTATACCAGATGAAGACTTTTTAAGCAATAAAAAGATCTTTTTCCGCCAATAATCGCGCTTATCAGCAAGCGAATCGGTCGATCTGGGTTATTAACTGGCGATAGCTGGTGAGGGCCTGTTCCATTTGTTGAAATGCGATCCACTCATCAACACTGTGGGCTTGAGCAATATTGCCGGGGCCTAATACTACCGTAGGTACGCCTAGCTGCTCAATAAATCCGGCTTCGGTGACGTAATTGGCGGCACCGTGCGAATGGCCGCAACAGTGCTTGAGATGTTGCTGCATCGGCACATCGATCGAGCTCTCGAAGCCGAGCAGTGGTTGGTAGAGAGGGGTTAACGAAGCGCTCACATGGTAGCCTTTCAGCCCCGCAGAAACGGCTTGTTGTAGCCATTGTTCGATTTGGCCAAACTCGATGCCCGCGATTGGGCGGACATCGAAGCCTAGCTCAGCACTGGCACAAATCCGATTAACCGAATCGCCAGCATTGAGCGTCCCGATATTCAGTGTTGATTGCGGAATTGAAAAGCGCTTATCAGCTAGCTCGGTTAAGCGCTTGGCAATCTTTTGTAGCTGCTGAGTGATGCTCATGGCGGCGTGAATGCAGTTGTGGCTTGGCCTTGGTTCACTGGAATGTCCACCGCGACTGCTTAGGGTAACCCGAAAAGCTTGATAGCCTTTATGCAGAGTGACCGGTTGCATGGCGGTTGGCTCGCCAATAATCGCCAGTGCAGGTTGGCCAATAAGCTCTTGAGTCAAAGCGCGCGCGCCGGCCATGGTGGTCTCTTCGTCCGCGGTCGCAATAATAGTAAGGGGATGCTGTTGCCGCCACTGAGCGTTTTCCAGTTGTCGCAGTAATTCGATGAGTACAGCGAAAAAGCCTTTCATATCAACGGCGCCGAGCCCGCGAAATGCGTCCGCGGTTTGTTGCAACTGCCACGGATCCTGTTGCCACCTTGCTGCGTCTGCGGCGACAGTATCGCTGTGACCTAACCATGCAATGCCTCCGCTTTGACTTTGCAAGCCAGGTCGGTGGGCTATCAGGTTATATTTATTCCGGCTATGCGGTACGGCTTGTAGGTGACAGTCGAACCCCAAGTCATCCAGCCAGTTAGCCAACAGCGCGAGGCAAGCCTGATTACAGCGGTCTTGTGCAGCGTGATCCGCGCTAACACTGTCGATGCTGACAAGAGGATGCAGTAGATTATGCAGCGATTTAGGACTAAACATAGGTATAATAATGAATATTCAGTTTAATTATAGAATAAATATGCATTAATTATTGCATAATTATTCTGTGTTGTGTAAATTTAATTCACGGAATCCTTATGTCAGAAAAACAGACAAGGCAAACCGCCATTAAAGAGCTCATTGCAACCAAAGCGATCCCTAATCAGGAGGCTTTAGCTGATTTGTTGCTCGAGCGCGGAATTAAAGCGACGCAAACCACGTTGTCGCGCGATTTGAATGAGCTTGGAATTTGGAAAGGGCCTGAAGGTTATGTTCTGGGAAATGAAGCTGCGCCCGTGAGGGCGACGAAAACTGAACTGAAAAAAGTGTTGCAGTCATTATTGGTGTCAGCCGAAGTTGCCGACAGCTTGGTGGTGTTAAAAACCCAACCGGGTCGCGCCCAAGCCATTGGCTACGAGCTGGATAATATTAAACTGCCGTTGGTGGTGGGAAATATTTCCGGCGATGATACCGTCTTTATTGCAACCCGAAGTCGAGAAGACGCTATGCAACTGAAATTAGAACTGGAACAAATGATCTAGTCCCTCGTGGGTAATCTTCCCCGCGAGGCGGGGAAGCTTTACCTATGAAAAAGAATCAAATTAAGTCTCAAGCGCCGATTAATTGCGCTGTCGTTGGAGCGAGTGGTTACGCAGGCGCGCAGCTAGTTACGCTGATACATCAACATCCTCTATTACGTTTATCCGCTTTGGCGGTATCGGCGGCTAGTGAACAGCATCAACAATCCTTTCGCCAACTCTATCCGAATTATGCCGGGCAATGCCCAACTTCAGGCGCGGACAACTTTTTATCATATGACGAACTGCGCGCCAGTCAGCAATGGTCGTCGATTGAGTTAGTCTTTTTAGCAACGCCTCATGAATGGAGTGCCGAGTCAGTTCCTGAATTATTGGCTGAAAATAAGCGAGTGATTGATTTATCGGGCGCTTTTCGCCTGCAAAATGCAGCTCAGTTTAAGACGTTTTATCAGTTTAACCACCCTGCACATGAATACATGCGCCAAATGGCGTATGGCTTGCCGGAACTGCAACGGGCTGAACTTGTTGATGCCAGCGGTGTAGCCGTGGCGGGCTGTTATGCCAGTGCTGCAACTTTGAGTTTAGCTCCGCTAGCACAACAGGAGTGGTTGTCGGGACCGGCGATTATTAACGCTGTGAGTGGCGTGAGTGGCGCTGGTCGCAAAGCGACCGCCGCGAATGCTTTTTGCGAAGTGAGCCTGGCTGCGTATGCCATTGGTGCACACCGCCACCAACCAGAGATTGAGCAAGCCCTCCAGCATCCAGTCATTTTTACCCCACACCTTGGCGCCTTCACGCGCGGGATTTTAGCAACCACGGTAGTGCCTTTGCAGCGCTCATTAACGCAAACGCAGTTGGATGAGATGTATCACTCTTTTTATGCCACAGCGGATCTAGTCAACATCGTTTCGCAACCGCCGGCTATCGCGCATGTTACACACACGCCTTTTATGCATTTATTTGCAAAAGTCATTCGAGACGGACGGTTTGTTGAGATTGTCGCTGTCATTGATAACTTGATGAAAGGCGCGGCCAGTGGCGCGATTCAATGTGTGAATGCCTGTTATCAGTGGCCCGATAGTTTGGGGCTAGTCAACTGCTTTGGATCCATAGACCAATTGGGAGCTGCTTGATATGCAATATGTGATTTATAAATTGTCTGGGAAAGTGTTGGCTGATCCGGCTAGCTTGCAACAAGCGTTAGCCAACATTGCCAAACAATCGCAAGCGCTGCAGCATCAAGCCGTGATTGTTCATGGCGGCGGACCTTATGCTGATCAGTGGCAACAAAACGCGGGATTGTCGGTGGTTAAACATAATGGCCTTAGGGTCACTCCGCAAGCCGATTTACCGGTTATTACCGGTGCGCTTGCGGGGTATGCGCATATCCAATTACTCGGCGTGCTTAAACAACTGGGTATTCAAGCGGTTGGAATGACGCCGACGACCGGCGCAACTTTGCGCTGTGAATTGCATCCTGAGCATCAGGTGTTAGGTTCGGTCGGTCAAGTGTGCGCAAACAGCGGGCATTTTATTGACAGTATTTGTAGCCAAGGCTACTGGCCAGTTTTTCACTCAATTGCTTACACTGCTTCAGGTCAGTGCGTGAATGTTAATGCCGATGATGTCGCGGTTGCATTGGCCAACACTCTAGAAGCAGCGGCGATTCTATTCATTAGCGACGTGCCTGGGATCTTTGATCATCAAGGCGTCACGCTTCCTCAAATTACCTGTGCGCAAATCGCTAAACTGTTGGCGCAAGAAACCATTCATTCCGGTATGCATACCAAACTTGCCAGCTTACAAGCGATTAACTGGGCGGTGACCAAGCGCGTGGTGATCGGCGCGTTGGAAGTGCTGACTGAGCCAGATGCCGGTACCGAGATTATTGCGACGAGTAAAACGTCGGAGGTAGCGTTATGACGGCAGCTACAAAATCGTTTATTTCGGGTAATGAAGTAACGGCGCAACAAATTATTGAGCTATTCGAATTATCGGAACAAATTAAGTTGAAGCCGGAGTACTTCCAATATGCACTGCGCGGTAAGCATATTGCCATGATGTTTGAAAAGCCGAGTTTAAGAACCAAGGCGAGTTTTCAGGTCGGTATCGAGAAGCTAGGTGGGCAAGCGCATTTTTATGATATGCAGTCACAACCGATAGGTGCTCGTGAATCATTGAAAGATATCTGCATGAACTTGTCTCAATGGTACGATGCAATTGTTGCGCGGGTTAATTGCCATTCAACTCTGCAGAAAATGTCAGCAATCACCGAAACCCCAATTGTGAATGCTTTGTGTGACAAGTTTCATCCTTGTCAAGCGCTGGCCGATTTATTCACCCTTTATGAAATTGATACCGATTTTTCTCATTGGCATATCGCCTATTTCGGTTTTGCCAATAACGTCACGCGTTCGCTGATCCAAATAGCCCATGAGTTAGGGGTAAAGCTATCAGTTGTTTGTCATTCCGAAGCCAGCTTTAGTCAGAAAGAAATGGCACTTTGGCAACAATCTTCTGCAGGGAAAATACAGTTTCTTAACGACCCTGATGATTTAATAAGTTGTGATGTCATTTATACCGACGTATGGCAATCAATGGGGCAACAACAACTCTCTGAAAGTCTCAAGCAGTCGTTACAGAAATTTCAAGTGAATCGCAAAGTGATGGCTGCTAGCGGTGCGAAATTTTTTATGCATTGCCAACCGGTTCATCGCGGCGAAGAAGTATGCGCAACGGTTTGCGACTCCAACTATTCAATTATGTATCAGCAAAGTCGTAATCGAATGATCACCCAACAGGCTTTGGTTTACAGTTTATTTTCGGGGAAATTATTATGAGCACTAATATTAAAAAAATTGTTTTGGCCTACTCGGGGGGGTTAGATACCTCGACGATCATTCCATGGTTAATCGAACACTACGATTGTGAAGTTTATGCCTTCGCCGCTGATGTCGGACAAGGCGCCGAAGAACTTGCTGGAATTGAACAAAAGGCGCGCGCATCGGGCGCCAAAGATTGCGTAGTGATCGACTTAAAGCAGTCTTTTGTGGAGGAAATTATTCTCCCGACACTGAAGACCGGCGCTATCTATGAAGATGGTTATTTATTAGGAACGGCTTTAGCACGACCGGTTATTGCCAAAGCAATGGTGGACTACGCGTTGTCGATTAATGCCGATGCACTCAGTCATGGTTGTACTGGAAAAGGCAATGACCAGGTTCGCTTTGAAACGGTTTTTGCACAATTTGCGCCTCAGCTCAAAGTGATCGCTCCATGGCGCGAGTGGACTTTAAAGTCGCGCGAAGACTGTTTGGAATATTTGCAAACGCGAAATATTCCTTGTTCGGCAAGTCTGACTAAAATCTATAGCCGTGACGCAAATTTATGGCATATTTCACATGAAGGTGGCGAGCTCGAAGATCCAGCACAAGCGCCCAGTCAGGGCGTTTGGACTTGGACCAATAGCATCGACCAAGCACCTGAACAGGCTGAAGTGGTTACCCTTACGTTTCGCGCAGGCAAGCCCTGTGCGTTGAATGGCGAGCAGCATTCGCCGACTGATATTTTATCTAAGCTAAATGATTTAGGTGCAAATCATGGAATTGGCCGTCTCGATATCGTTGAAAATCGTTTGGTCGGAATGAAGTCTCGCGGTTGTTATGAAACACCCGGCGGCACCATTTTGTGTAAAGCGCTACTGGGACTTGAACAACTGGTTTATGACCGCGATTCGTTAGCGTTACGGCAACGACTGGGTCAGGAATTTTCTTATTTTTTGTACGATGGTAAGTGGTTTGCGAAAGCTCCTCAGGCGATTTTGCAAGCTTGCGACTACTTAGCAGAAAAACTCTCGGGAACGGTTACGTTAATTTTACACAAAGGAAACGTTACGGTTAGTCAACGTGAGTCGGAAAACAGTTTGTATGCCGAAGATTTTGCGACATTTGGTGCTGACGATGTCTACCAGCAATATCATGCAGAAGGCTTTATTCGTTTGTACTCACTACCTGGAAGAATTCAAGCATTGAAGCAATCGAGGAGTATGAGCTAATGTGGGGAGGCAGATTCTCAGGTGATACCAGTGAGTTGTTTAAAAAATTCAACGCTTCTTTACCCATCGATTATCAATTAGTCAATCAAGATATCGAAGGGTCGGTGGCTTGGGCTAATGCACTATTAGAAGCAAAAATTTTATCGACAAATGAGTGTGCAAATATCATTTCGGCGTTAGAAGATATTGCTGCTCAAGTTGAACATGACAAACTGCAAATTCTCGCTTCTGATGCTGAGGATATTCATTCTTGGGTCGAGCTTGAGTTGATTAAACGAGTGGGTGATTTAGGCAAAAAACTTCACACTGGGCGCAGTCGTAATGATCAAGTATTAACCGACTTGAAGCTTTGGTGTCGTAAAACAATTGCCAAGGTAAAGCATGCATTAAGAGATATTACGATGCTGTTGAACGAGCAAGCTGCTTTGCACTCCGATGCGATTATGCCTTCGTACACTCACTTGCAGCGTGCGCAACCGATTACTTTCGGATTTTGGTTAGATGCGGCCCGTCAAATGTTTGTACGCGACTTTCGACGTCTAGAATTACTGTCGAGCTTATCCGATGAATGTCCGCTTGGAGCATCGGCTATTGCAGGAACGGCCTTCGATATTGATCGGGACAAATTGGCAATATCTTTAGGGTTTAGTAAGGCCTCGGAAAACGCTCTTGATTGTGTATCCGATCGAGACTTTGTAATCGACTTACTGTATTGCTGTAGCACCAGCGTTTTGCACCTTTCTCGGTTATCAGAAGATCTTATTTTCTTTAATAGTCAGGAAGCCGGCTTTGTCATACTTGATGACAGCGTCACTTCCGGTTCTTCACTAATGCCGCAGAAAAAAAATCCAGACTCGTTAGAGCTAATTCGAGGTAAAAGCGCGCAAACCTATGCTAATTTGAGCCAAATGCTAATGGCAATTAAAAGTTTGCCATTGGGCTATAACAAAGATCTTCAGCAAGATAAAGCCGCATTATTCGATTCAATGAATGCATGGTTTGATAGCTTAGCAATGTTTCGTCAAGTTATTTCTACCATTACAATAAATCGTGAAAGCATGTTCAATGCAGTAGAAAATAGTTTTTCTAATGCGACTGAGCTCGCCGACTACTTAGTTTCTCTCGGTGTGCCTTTTCGTGATGCACATCATCAAACTGGAAGCTTAGTCAAATTAGCCGAAGCCAAAAAATGCTACTTAAAACAATTGTCATTAATCGATTTTAAAGCGGTTAATGAGCTAGTTGATGAGAATGTTTATGCATGGTTGAATTGTGAAAAAGCCATTGAGCGACGTCAAGTTCGTGGTGGTGTAGGGTATCATTCCCTGAGTGCCAAAAATATTCTCGATGCGCCATTGCAAGACGCTACATTAAATGATGTCGATGGCATCTACGATTTAGTTAAGTACTGGAGTGAAGCGGGCGAAAACTTACCCCGCAGTAAAGAAGATATTCTTAATCAACTAGCTAGTTTTAAGTTAATTAAAGATAAGCAGGGGGCAGTGGTAGCCTGTGGCTGCTTACATATTTATGATGCTAACTTAGTTGAAATTCGTTCGGTCGGAGTGAGGCCAGAACGACAAGGCAAAGGTTTCGGTAAGCGCATTGTATTTGCCTTGCTAGCGCAAGCTAACCGTTTGGGACTCAGCCAAGCTTTTGTGTTGACCCGACAGCCTGAGTTTTTTGCTGGATGTGATTTCCGCAAAACGTCGATTGATAACTTGCCGAAGAAAATTCTGAAGGACTGCCAATTTTGCCCGCGCAAAGAGCATTGTGATGAAATAGCAATGATTTACGCACTTCAATAAAAACCTACTTGACAGTACAGTACTCATTCGATTAACTGAGTGAAAATTTAGTTTGAGTACTGTTTTGCACCCACCCATTTGGATTAAACTTTTTATCTGTTGGTTACTTTTTTTGGCTGTTGATGTGATTGCTGGACAATCGAATTCAGTGGCCAAGGATTCGTCTTCTTCAGAGCAAACTAAACCATCAGTCAACGACTCATCCGAAACCAGTGAATCAGAGCCGTCGTCGAGTGCATTGGACACGGCGCAAAAATCGGTAGCCGATTCAGTGGTGGCAACTGCAAAGTGGTTAGACAGTTTTTTTGCCGACCCAGAATACCCTAACACAGATGTCGATGTTCGCTTAAATTTACGCCAATATGTGATTAAACAAGAGTCATTGCCATTTGAATATAAAACTCGCATTGATGGCCGGATAAAACTGCCTAATATTTCACGTAAACTAGATTTGGTTTTTGCTGGCAATGAAGATGAGGAATCGGGTTCAGATTCGTTTAATGAAGGATTACAAAGTAGCGATGATAATCCGACGTTAGGTTTGGAATTACTAAATAAGCGCAAGCCGGGCAACAGCGAGCGATTTAAAGTGGGGTATCGGTTTGGTGAGTCATCTTATTATCTCGGTGGGCGAGTGCGCCGAGCGGTGAGTTTTGCCGAGCGTTGGCAACTGCGTGGTTCGCAGCGGTTGCGCTGGTACCACCAGTTCGGGTGGGAAAGTCAAACTTTAGTCGAGCTGGATTATTTGCAGCGCCAACAAAGTTTTTTTCAATTGCGATTAAGCACTTTATGGCGTGATGACCGACGGGATGAATTGGGAACCGAAACCAATTGGGCGGTAAGCTACATTTATCTGCGTGATAATAACCAAGCGTGGCGCTTGTCGTGGAGCTCTGATTACCATACCGAGCCTGCTCCACGTTGGGTCGCCAGTCAAATCGCGGTGGCTTATCGGCGGCAAATTTATCGTGAATGGTTACGCTTTGAAGTACAGCCTTTTGTCCAGTGGCAGGAGGTTAACCAATGGCACCCTGAGTATGGAATTTCATTGCAACTCAATGCCTTAATTGAACAATAACGTGGCCAAAGCTTCAATTTTGTCGGGTTGTTAGCTATTCTTATTTAACAACAAAAGTTCATCATTCAAAAAGGTGACGACTATCCGCTCAACACTATTGAAAGTTTCTCTTCCGCTTTCTGCGTTTGCACTATTCAACTCTGTATTACTGGCTGAGGATCTCTCCGATCTGAGCCTCGATGAATTACTTGAAGTATCTGTGGCTACGCGCGACCGTCAAGCCCTAATCACGGCGCCTGCGAATGTTACAGTGTTTACTCGCGAAGATATTGAGCAATTAGGTATTGTTAGTATTCAAGAGCTGCTCAATCTTGTGCCCGGATTTTTGGTTACCCGTGATGTTGAGCAAGGCACTGCAGAGCGGATTGCGGTAAGAGGGCGTAGTACTGCGTTATCAGAGTCGGTTTTATTTTTAATCGATGGCCAACGGATTAACGATTTATACAGTGGCGGTGTCTCCCTATTAAACCGCGTGATGGCCATTGATCATGTCGCCCAAGTCGAAGTCATTCGCGGACCGGGTTCGGCACTGTATGGTTCGAATGCTTTTTTAGGCGTCGTTAATATTATTACTCGGAAATCGGGCAATGATTTAAAACTGCGCGCCGGTACTTTCGGACATTATTCGGCGAGTTTATTTACCAGCGGCCAGATCAAAGACCAATACCAGTGGAGTGTTTATTTTGCCACCATCAACGAACAAGGCGAAAACTACCGTCTAACCGATGCTTTTGGCGTGCAACAGGCGACCGACGATCCCGTGTCTGGCAATGATTTTTACAGTTCTTTAGCATTTGCTGGTTGGGATTTTGATTTTCGCTATATGGACCGTCAACTGGATAACTTTCTTGTGTTCGGCAACCATGGGGCGAACCAAGAAGAGACCGAGCAGTGGTCTATTTCTGCTGAATTCCATACGGAAATTTCCGCTAAGGTTAACCTACGGTTTCATGCCGACATTGCGGGAGATCGTTGGAATACACGAGCAACGCTTATTCCCGCAGGCGTCGAATTTGCGCCAGGGGAAGTGCTAGCCAATGATTTCTTTGGCGGTCCTTTGTTAGAAAGTCAAGAGCGTTCGTTGGCGCTCGATGCTACATGGTTGCCAGCGTCAGGACATTCAGTGCTTATTGGCGCGGTTTGGCAAGAAGCGGAAATTAGTGATGTGGCAAATGTGACCACGCATAATCCGATTACACTCGATTATTTTGGCGCTCTAGTGGCCAATCGCGATGCTCTGAATTTCCTCGAGCGCCGCCGCCGCGACATTAAAAGTATCTACACTCAATATCAGTGGCAGATCAGTCAAGGTTGGGAGCTAACCAGTGGCGCGCGCTTGGACGACTACTCTGACTTTGGCAGTTCGCTAAATCCTCGTATGGCGCTGGTATATCAGCCGTCGACGAATTCAAGTGTGAAACTGCTTTATGCGACTGCGTTTCGAGCGCCTAATTTTCTTGAACTTTATGATAAAAATAACCCAGTTGATTTTGGCAATTCTGCATTGGCAGCGGAAGAAGTAAAGACCTCGGAAATCAGTTGGCTACAACGACGTGGCGCATGGCATTTGGAATTAAATTATTTTCATAACGCGTTTGATAATCTCATAATATTGGGCGATGTGGTGGTTGATGCGGATAATCCATTGCTGGCACCAAGCTTTACTAACGGTAGCTCGGGAAGTAATTCAGGGTTGGAAGCCGTGCTTGGATTTCGTTTGCACGAGGGCCTCAATATGGAGTTGATTGCAACGCGTCTAAATCAATCGTCGTTTATGTCCATGCCGAATTCATTTGCTACCGTACGTATTAGTCAAGCTTTCGAGAGCATCAGTTGGAGTGTGACAGGACAGTGGGTTCATCAGTCGAGTGCCCACCAGCACCCAAGTGATTTTCAACGTTGGTCTGCCCATCTTCGCTACCAGCTGTCGGAGCCGATGAGTTTGGCATTGTCGGTAAAAAATGCGTTTGATGAAGATTACTTAACTTACTCATCGGTGTTACCAAATGGTGTTGCCAATCGTGGTCGACAATGGCTGTTAGAAGCCAGCTACTACTATTAAGTTAGAGCTCACCCAACTCGGCCAGAGATGTAATTTGGCTATCGCCAACAATTAAATGATCCAACACTCGCACATCGATTAAGCTCAATGAGTGTTTTAACCTTTGGGTAATATCGATGTCCGCTTGGCTTGGTTCTGCAATACCCGATGGATGGTTGTGAGCAAAGATAAGGGCCGCTGCATTGTGATATAGCGAGCGCTGCACAACAACTCTTGGATAAACTGTGGCACTGTGGATGGTTCCGGTGAATAGTTGTTCAAAAGCAATAATTCGATGTCGATTGTCGAGAAAAATGCATGCGAACTGTTCATTGGGACAATCGCGCAGCTTGGCCTGCAGGAATAAGCGCGTTTGTGCGGGCGATTCTAGTAAGTTGTCGCGGCACAATGCTTGCTCTAAGTAGCGCCGAGTTAACTCGAGCGCTGCTTGTAAACGCAGGTAATTTTGCTCTCCAAGACCACTTAACTGACGAAACTCTGCACAGGGTAGCGCTAACAGCTGGCGTAATCCTCCTTGCTGTTTGAGTGCACGCTCGGTTTGCTGCAATGAATCGATGGAAATGGTTTCCGCAGTCAACAACAGCATTAATAAGTCAATGTCGCTTAAATTATCGGGTGCTACTGTACTAGGCCGCGCCCCTAGCTGGCGGGTGAACGATATAAAAGACATGTGCTCCCTCGTAATGGCTTGATCCTGTGACTGAGTGTACGCAAGGGGGCTCTGCTAAACGAAGGCGAAATCACGCGATTAGTTATAAGAAAATTCCTGATATTTCTGTGCAAAATCTGGTGAAGTTAGTGATTATTCGCTAACATTACTCTATTCTCGAAATTAGCGCGGGCAATGAGTGTGTTGGCAGCTCGCAAACAGACTATCAGGTATTCAATGAGTAACATTTTGTTGGCCGTATCCGGAGGCATTGCGGCTTATAAGAGCGTCGAGTTGTGTCGACGTTTGCAAGATCAGGGACATGAAGTGCGGGTTGTAATGACCGCATCAGCGATGGAGTTTGTCACGCCTTTGACCTTTCAGGCCATCAGTGGCCACCCGGTTCACACTGAATTATTTGATCTGGCGGCCGAGGCAGCCATGGGGCATATTGAGCTGGCGCGCTGGGCCGATACGGTGTTGATTGCACCGGCCACTGCTAATACCTTGGCCAAGCTGGTAGCCGGTTTTAGTGACGATTTGCTGACCACGGTGGTAACCGCAACGGCGGCGCCGGTGGTGGTGGCGCCAGCGATGAACCAACAAATGTATCAAGCGAGTACTACGCAAGAAAACCTAGCGACTCTCAAGCAACGTGGGGTGCGAGTGATTGGTCCGGCTGCAGGTGCACAAGCGTGTGGCGAAGTCGGCATGGGGCGAATGGTTGAGCCGGAACTAATTGTTGACCAATTGTTTTATCCGCACAGTGAATTGTTAGCCGGACAGCATTGGGTAATTACCGCCGGACCGACCCGCGAACAAATTGATCCGGTGCGCTTTTTGTCGAATAACAGTTCTGGAAAAATGGGATATGCGATTGCCAAAGCCGCGCATCGTTTAGGAGCCAAAGTCACTCTAGTTTCGGGACCGGTGAGCTTGCTCCCGGAAGCGGGCGTTACCTGTGTAAAAGTAAAGTCAGCGCTACAAATGCAACAAGCGGTAATGGAACATATTCCCGCAGCGGATGTATTTGTTGCCTGTGCCGCGGTGGCGGACTATCGACCAGTCGACTTCGTGACGCAGAAGATTAAAAAGAATGATGAGCACTTACAAATACAGTTGGTAAAAAACCCAGATATTTTACAGGGCGTTGCGGCGCTGCCTTCACCGCCTTTCTGCGTCGGTTTTGCTGCGGAAACGGAACGTCTTGAACATTATGCGAAAGATAAATTGCAACGCAAAAATCTCGATTTGATTTGTGCCAACAACGTATCTTGTAACACGATTGGCTTTGATTCCGATGAGAACGCCGTTACGGTTTTTAGCCGAGATGGCGAATCCGTCACATTGCCGCAAAGTTGCAAGTCGAAAATTGCTGATCAATTAGTAAGACTAATAAACAAAACCATGAGTTAAAGTGTTACCTCACTAAGGAACGACTGTGAAAAGAAAAGTAAAAGTTCAATCGAATAGTGATAGCGGTCAACCACAACACCTAAAGGGGTCGCGTTCAATATTGCGGATAGGCTTACCCTATCTTGTTTTTGCTGTATTGATCATAAGTCTTGTGGCGATCTTACAATATTATTTAGTGGTGTCCGGTCCGAGTGCGAAAAAGAACGAAATGTTCATCAATACCGCATTGACCAGTTATATCGACTCCATTCTTGTTAAGCTCGAAACATCCAAAGATTTTGTTGAGGAATTTGCTAAAGATCGTCAACTAGTTGTGGCAATGGTCGATGGTGATAACGAAAAATTGCAAGCGTTTGAACAGCGTATTTCGTCACAAATTCCTTACTCTATTGGCGTGCGAATCGTACCGCCCGATCTGATCAAGCAAGACTTAACGGGCAGTCCGCAAATTACCAATGCCGTACTTGATTCGATGCGAAATATTACAAAAAAGAAAGCATTTCACCCGGAAGTCATTAATCCAGGCTCGGACGAACAATTTGTTGCGGTAATGGCTCCGATTAAGTCGGGCGATCAAATTGTCGGTATTGTCTTGTTGGGTTTAGATAGAACGGTAATCTCTGAAACTATCGAGCGCATTCATCGAGCACCTGGCTATATTGAAGTTTGGCAGAATTTTTATGATAACAACCAAGTCGTTGGCAGTCAGGGTAGCCCTGCCTTCAAGGAAGGCGAGCCTTTTGCAATTGGCTCGGCGGCGAACTCTAATTGGAAAGTCGCTTTCTGGCCGGAAAATCGTTCAGAGTTCTCCGGACAATCCGAGTTAATATTTTTTATGGCTGGGGTGCTGGTGATTTTAGGTGTAGCCGGCGCGGCATGCTTTTATGGTTTCAAAGTCATTCAACATGAAGTTCGTACCGATACTGGTGAGTTGGCGCGTGTGCTGATTGACTCTCCCAATCAATTATCCGACGTTTCTGCTCGATTTAATATTGACTACTTCCGCGACTTAGTTATCACCCTATCTCGTAGCGGGTTTAGCAGTGGAGCTGCGACTAAAGGTAGTGCACCAAGTCAGTCACAAGAAGCGGAAGATGATATTCCATCGCGCCCTTCAATTACATCGCCGCTAGGTGAAAAAGCGAAAGCGAAAAGTAGTGGGCAAGATAGTTTAGTGGTGGTGCCAGAAGAAATATTTAGAGCTTACGATATTCGTGGTGTGGTCGATAATCAGCTAACACCTGACGTTGTGCGCGAAATTGGTAAAGCCATCGGTAGTGAAGCATTCGATCGAGGTGAACAAAAAGTAGTGGTTGCGCGCGATGGCCGACTATCGGGGCCTACCTTAATTGAAGCGCTCAAAGAAGGTTTAAAAGCAAGTGGACGGGATGTTATTGATATTGGAGAAGTACCCACTCCCGTGTTGTATTTCGCAACCAACTACCTTGATACACGCTCCGGTGTGATGCTAACAGGTAGTCATAATCCGGCTAATTATAATGGGCTGAAAATTGTGATTGCCGGCGAAACACTGGCCAAAGAAAATATTCAAAAACTTTATTCGCGCATTAAAAACAGCGACTTTGTTAGCGGTAAAGGCTCTGAAGAAGCGCGTAATGTTGTACCTGACTATTTAGGACAAATCACCGCCGATGTTGCTTTGGCACAACCGCTAAAAGTTGCGGTGGATTGCGGTAACGGTGTCGCAGGGAGTATCGCGCCCCGGTTACTGCAAGGACTTGGCTGTGAAGTCATTGGCTTGTATTGTGACGTCGACGGTAACTTTCCAAATCACCATCCCGATCCGAGTAAGCCCGAAAATCTAAATGATCTGATTGCGATGGTAAAGTCGGAAAAAGCAGACATCGGTTTAGCCTTTGATGGCGACGGTGATCGTCTTGGGGTTGTGGTCTCGGATGGCACCATCGTATGGCCCGATCGCCAAATGATGCTTTATGCGATTGATGTGTTATCGCGTAATCCCGGAGCGGATATTATTTTCGATGTGAAGTGCACCCGACATTTACCCAAAGTGATTTCATCACATGGTGGCCGGCCTATCATGTGGAAAACTGGACACAGTTTAGTAAAAGCCAAAATGAAGGAAACTGGCGCTTTATTGGCCGGTGAGTGCAGCGGTCATATTTTCTTTAAAGAGCGTTGGTATGGCTTTGATGATGCATTGTATACGGCCGCGCGTTTGCTGGAAATCTTAGCCGGTGATGTACGGTCATCCGCTGAAGTGTTTGCCGCTTTGCCAAACAGCATGGCGACTCCCGAATTAAACGTAACGATTTCCGATACGCGAAAATTTGATTTCGTAAATAAGTTAGCAAAGGTCGCCACGTTTGGTAATGGGCGTATTAATACTACGGATGGAATTCGCGTCGATTTTGACGATGGTTGGGGGCTGGTACGAGCATCGAATACCACACCTTGTTTGGTGATGCGGTTTGAAGCCGATAATGCCGCCAGCCTTGAGCGCATAAAAAATCAATTCAGAGAACAAATTTTGGCTATTGACAGTTCACTGCAAGTGCCGTTTTAACCAGGAGTGATTGGACAATGCCTGCAATTAAGAAAAGCGGTTCGCGCCGCCAAGAAATTTTACAGTGTTTGGCTCACATGTTGGAAACTGAAGTCGGCGGTCGCATTACTACGGCTTCTTTAGCGAAAGAAGTCGGAGTATCGGAAGCCGCTCTTTATCGTCATTTTCCTAGTAAAGCAAAAATGTTTGAAGGTTTACTCGAGTTTGTTGAAGAGAGTATTTTTTCGCGGATCAATAAAATAATGGGTGAGCAAAATTCTGCGCAAGAGAAAACCCAAATGATCATTGGACTGTTACTCGGATTTGCGCAAAAAAATCCAGGAATTTGCCGCTTGCTAACCGGCGATGCTTTGATTGGTGAGCAAGATCGTTTACGTGAAAGAGTGGTACAGTTCTTTGATCGAATTGAAACGCAAATTAAACAAATTATTCGTAATAGCCGTATGGCTGAACGAAATGATCATTTAGATGCAGCCATTGTGGCAAATGCGGTATTGGCATTAGCGGAAGGCAAGATCCAGCAGTTTGTGCGCAGTGGCTTTAAGCGTATGCCGACTGAGAACTGGGCTGAGCAGTGGCGCTACCTCGCGATGAGCATTTAATCAAGGCGTCCACAAATCGATTATGACTGCACTTGTTATTGTTTTGGTCCTATTGCTGGTGCTGTTGTTGGGACCGAATTGGTGGGTGACTCGAACGCTGAAACGCTATTCCGTTGATTACCCCGACTTACCTGGAACAGGCGGGCAGTTGGCCCGTCACCTTGCTGATCGTTTTGAACTCACGGTAACCATTGAAGAAACTGAGCAGGGTGATCACTATGCGCCGGATGATCGTGCCATCCGTCTTACCAAAGAGCACTTCCATGGTCGTTCGCTGAGTGCGGTTACCGTAGCGGCACATGAGTTTGGCCATGCTCTGCAGCACCACCAGGGTTATCGTCCTTTGTTGTGGCGCGGCCGTTTGGCGCGGATGGCCTATTTCGCTGAAAAGTTAGCAGCCGTCGCATTTGTGGTGGCGCCGATACTCGCAATTGTATCGCGATCCCCGGTGTTAACCGTTGCGGTGTTATTCATTGCCGTGAGTAATATGCTGTTATCAATAGTGGTTCACTTAGTGACACTGCCAGTTGAGTGGGATGCAAGTTTTAAGCGTGCTTTGCCGATTTTACGCGATGGCGGCTATTTAACGACGCAAGAAATGCCGATTGCGAAGAAAATTTTAACCGCCGCCGCGCTTACTTATGTCAGCTCTGCGCTAATGGGATTATTGAATGTAGGTCGTTGGTGGGCGATATTGCGTCGCCCTTTTTAATCCTATTATTTCGGTAGACTGATTTTAGGCTTATCTGAGTTGCGTCGAAACAAGGTGAGCACGTGACCAACGCGTTGGATGTTTTGCGCTCCAGAGCGGCGACACAACTGGGTAATCAGCTCATCACGCTCATCGCGCTCTTCGGCTCGCACTTTTACCTTGATCAGCTCATGGATATTAAGCGCTTGGTTTAATTCTTCTAACAGTCCGTCAGTAATGCCATTGGCACCCACCATAACCACCGGTTTGAGGGCATGGGCTTGGGCTCTTAAATAACGAACTTGTGATGTGGTTAACTTCATAGATGATATCTCCTTCATAACTCGAGTCATCACAACTGGAGTAAGCTTGTATTCTACCTGAATTCATTATTACGATATAATGCTATTTATGATTTTGCCGACAAGAGTAAGTGCAAGTGGGACGAAGTAAAAGTAGCAAAGGTTGGCTGAGAGAGCACTTTGATGATCCTTTCGTGAAAAAGGCTCAATTTGAAGGACGCCGTTCGCGAGCTTGGTATAAGCTTGACGAGATGGATAAAAAGGACCAATTGCTTAGAAAAGGTCAAACCGTTGTCGATTTGGGTGCAGCGCCTGGCGGCTGGTCTGAATTAGCCATAGAAAAAGTAGGGGATAAAGGCCGAGTGTTTGCCCTCGATATCCTTCCGATTGACGCGATTGCTGGCGTTGAGTTTATTCAAGGAGACTTTCGTGAGGAAAGTGTCTTGGAGCAGTTGCTAAATGCGATGGGAGAGCACAAAGCAGACCTTGTTTTATCGGATATGGCCCCCAATATAAGCGGTATGAGTGCGGTGGATCAGCCGCGCGCCATGTATTTAGTGGAGTTAGCGCTCGATTTGTCACGCCAAGTACTGCGTAAAGGCGGGGCTATGCTAGTGAAAATCTTCCAAGGAGAAGGTTTTGATAACTATTTAGCAGAGGTCCGATCGGCGTTTTCCAGCGTTAAAATAAGAAAACCAGAAGCCTCTCGGGCGCGTTCGCGTGAAGTTTATATTCTCGCACAGGGGTTTCGTGGCTAAAGCGCTCGCGAGAATGTTTCGAAAACTGTTACGATTAACGGTTTGACACAACCGCTCAGTCGGTAATAATGCCTTAATGAATTGAATAATGAGGTCGTTAACTTGAACGATATGACGAAAAATATAATGCTTTGGACCGTTATTGCGGTCGTGTTGGTGCTCGTTTTTAACACCATGTCGCAAAAACCCGGCGCGGTCCAAGAGTATGCTTTTAGTGACTTGGTTTATGACATCGAGAATGGACGAGTACAATCGATTACTATTCAAGGCCAAGAAGCAAAAGTTCAGCTTTCTGGCGACACTCAAGTGCGAAGTGCTATTTTACCTCCGGCTAGCTCGGCATACGAAGATGTGATTGATGCGGCAAAGAAAAACAATGTTCGGGTGGAAAGCAAAAAAATTGAAGAAGGCGGCTTTTGGTCCGCGATTTTCTGGCTGTTGCCGACTATTTTAATGATCGTATTCTGGATCTTTATCTTGCGCCAGATGCAAGGTGGTGGTGGCAAAGGCGCGATGTCTTTTGGCAAGAGTAAAGCGCGTCTTATGGGTGAAGATCAGATTAAAACCACTTTTGCTGACGTGGCCGGCGTCGAAGAAGCAAAAGAAGAAGTTGAAGAGTTAGTCGATTTCTTGCGCGATCCGGGCAAGTTCCAGCGTTTGGGCGGTAAGATCCCGCGCGGCGTGTTAATGGTTGGCCCACCGGGAACCGGTAAAACTTTGTTGGCCAAAGCGATCGCCGGGGAAGCGAAAGTGCCTTTCTTTACTATCTCTGGTTCGGATTTTGTTGAAATGTTCGTTGGGGTAGGTGCCTCGCGTGTGCGCGATATGTTCGACCAAGCGAAAAAGCATGCTCCTTGCATTATCTTTATTGACGAGATTGATGCGGTGGGTCGTCATCGTGGCGCAGGCCTTGGTGGTGGACACGATGAACGTGAGCAAACATTAAACCAACTACTGGTTGAAATGGACGGATTTGAAGGTGGTGAAGGGGTTATTGTCATTGCCGCAACTAACCGACCAGACGTTCTCGATCCGGCTCTCCTACGTCCGGGGCGTTTTGACCGTCAAGTGGTCGTCGGCTTACCGGATATTCGTGGCCGTGAGCAAATTTTGAAAGTTCATATGCGTAAAGTTCCTTTAGGTGACGACGTAGAAGCCGCAGTAATTGCGCGCGGAACACCTGGGTTCTCCGGTGCTGATTTAGCCAACTTAGTGAACGAAGCGGCGTTGTTTGCTGCTCGAGCCAGCCGTCGTACTGTCGGCATGGAAGAGTTTGAGAAAGCTAAAGACAAAATCATGATGGGCGCTGAGCGTAAGTCTATGGTGATGAGCGAAGATGAAAAACTCAATACGGCTTACCATGAAGCAGGCCATGCTATTGTTGGACGCATGGTTCCGAAACACGACCCAGTTTACAAGGTAAGTATTATCCCGCGTGGCCGTGCGCTTGGGGTTACTATGTATTTACCGGAAGAAGATAAGTACAGTCAGAGTAAAGAGCAACTAGAAAGTATGTTGAGCTCGCTGTACGGCGGCCGAATTGCCGAAGAAATGATTAATGGCAAAGAAGGCGTAACAACGGGTGCTTCGAATGATATTCAGCGAGCGACAGAAATTGCGCGCAATATGGTTACTCACTATGGTCTATCGGATCGAATGGGGCCATTGAGCTATGCCGAAGATGAGGGTGAAGTGTTTTTGGGTCGCTCTGTGACTCAGCATAAATCAATTTCTGGTGCAACGATGAAGGCTATTGATGAAGAAGTGCGTGAGATTATCGATCGTAACTACAGTCGAGCTCAGCAGATTCTGGAAGACAATGTTGACAAATTGCATTCGATGGCGAAAGCGTTAATGAAGTACGAAACCATTGATGCAAAGCAAATTGATGACATTATGGCCGGCAAAGAGCCGCGCCCACCGGAAGGCTGGAACGACTCTGATGGTCCTTCCAATAATTCGCCATCGGGAACTGCACCGTCAGACTCTCCTTCGCGACCGATTGGCGGTCCTGCCAGCGAGCATTAAGTTGCAAGAACAAAAAGGAGCCTTGATGCTCCTTTTTGTTTTCTGCGAAACTTTGCGATAATACATGCTTTCGAAAAGGACTTAGATGCATGCACTCACTGTATACCCGCAAGCCACTTCAAGTAATGGGGATTGTTAACGTCACCCCTGACTCATTTTCTGATGGCGGAGCCTATAACTCCGTTGCCGCTGCACTTGAGCAAGCTCAATCTATGGTGGCGGCGGGGGTTGATATTATTGATGTTGGCGGCGAGTCGACGCGTCCTGGCGCTGCGGAAGTTAGTGTCCAGCAAGAACTGGATCGAGTGATTCCGGTTATTGAAGCTTTAGTGCCATTAGCTAAACCAATCTCGATTGATACCAGCAAACCAGAAGTGATGGTGGCGGCGGTAGCGGCCGGTGCTGCAATGATCAATGATGTTCGTGCGTTAACCCTCCCCGGAGCTCTCGCTGCAGCCGCACAGTGCCAGGTGCCTGTGTGCCTTATGCATATGCAGGGTAAACCCGCTACCATGCAACAAATGCCGAATTATCAAGATGTTGTACTAGAGGTTATGGCGTATTTAGCGCAGCGGGTCCAAGAATGTGAGCAAGCTGGGATCGCGCGTGAGCTCATCAGCCTTGACCCGGGGTTTGGCTTTGGCAAAGAACTGGCGCATAATCTCGCGTTATTGCGCCATCTAAAACTATTTAAGAAGATGCAGTTGCCGCTGTTAGTTGGGCTATCGCGCAAATCGATGCTTGGTTCGGTTACTGGAAAAGCGATAGCCGATCGTTTGGCAAGCAGTGTTGCGGCGGCGACAATTGCGGCGAGTGAGGGGGCAAATATTTTGCGCGTCCACGATGTCGCCGAGACCGTTGATGCGGCGAAACTGGTGACTGCGGTGTATGAATTAACAGGTGAAGAGAAGTAGCTATGACAGAACGAAAATATTTTGGAACGGATGGTGTTCGTGGAACGGTTGGCGAATATCCAATAACCCCCGATTTTGCATTAAAGCTTGGTTGGGCGGTTGGTAAAGTGTTAGGGAAAGGACACGGTGGTAAAGTTCTGATTGGCAAAGACACGCGAATTTCCGGCTATATGTTTGAGTCGGCACTTGAGGCTGGACTAATTGCCGCGGGAGTTGATGTATTACAGCTAGGGCCAATGCCTACGCCTGGAATTGCTTATCTAACAAGAACTTTTCGAGCCAGTGCAGGCATTGTGATCTCAGCGTCGCATAATCCCTTCAATGATAACGGGATTAAATTTTTCTCTGAAGATGGATTTAAACTACCCGATCACGTAGAGCTGGAGATCGAAGCGATGTTAGACCAGCCGATGCAAACCGTATGCTCTGAACAGTTAGGAAAAGCACGGCGCGTAGAAGACGCTCGCGGACGTTACATTGAGTTTTGCAAAGCAACCATTCCATCGTCGATCAATTTAAGTCATCTTAAAATTGTTATCGATTGTGCTCATGGCGCAACTTATCACATCGCACCAGAAGTGTTTTCAGAACTCGGTGCAACGATTGTTAAAATTGGCGTCAAACCGAATGGCTTAAATATTAACGATGGTTGCGGTGCAACGGACACCCGTAAGTTGGCTGAGACTGTATTAGCTGAACAAGCTGATCTCGGAATCGCATTTGACGGAGACGGTGATCGTGTGATGATGGTGGATGAAAAAGGCGAGCAAATTGACGGCGATCAGTTACTGTTTATTATCGCTCGAGATGCCAAACAACGCGGCAAGTTAACCGGCGGTGTTGTGGGCACCTTGATGACGAATCTGGGCATGGAAAAAGCATTAGTCAAATACGATATTCCATTTGCTCGGGCGAAGGTAGGCGATCGTTATGTAATGGAAAAACTAAAAGAAAACGAGTGGACGATTGGTGGTGAATCTTCCGGTCATGTTATCTGTTTAGACTCCACTACCACCGGTGACGGGGTGGTCGCAGCGTTGCAAGTTTTGGCGGTAATGGCGAAGCAAAATCTTTCTCTAAACCAGCTTAAATCAGGCATGTCCAAGTACCCTCAAACCATGATCAATGTGCGCTTACCATCACGTGAAGCGCGACCGTTGGATAATTCGGTGGTAATCGATGCGGTGGCCGAAATTGAACGCGAACTAGGCGATCGTGGGCGAGTTTTATTGCGTGCCTCGGGAACTGAACCGTTAATTCGCGTTATGGTTGAAGGCGAAGATGCGGCTCAAGTAAAGCAATGCGCTGAGCGCTTAGCCACCGTTGTCGAAAGCAACTGTTAATTCCTTTCGCGGAGCGCTCATGGCGCTCCGCAGCATAAAAAAACTTAGTCATTTCCTAGTTAAATTTAAATCTTTGTGATTTACTTTACTTAAGCGAGCGCGTTTTTTAGCGTTGGATGGGTAGAGTTAAGCGGTTCTGCCAATCAGTCATTCACTAATCAGCGCAATCGTTTCGTTGCAAAACGGCAAGCCATTGCCCGCGCAGTGAGCATGCAAGGTATGCGACGTCTATTTAGAGTGCGCTAGTAAAAGATTTAATCGCACCGTTTATGGAAAACTTTTATACGCCGTAAGGGGAGGAGTTTGAATGCTAAAATCCGTCACCACGCGAGATTATATGACGTCAGCATCGATTGTTCTAAAGCCCGAACAAGATATTCTTCAAGCTGTCGAAACATTATTAGAATATCGCTTAACCGGCGCACCGGTTGTTGACGAGCATCGAGAAGTGATTGGCTTTTTGTCGGAAAAAGATTGTTTACATGTTGTATTAAGTGCAATTTACAACGGCAATATGGGTGAGAGTGTCGGTGACCGTATGAGTCAAACGGTTATGTCGGCCCATCCCGATGACAGTATTGCCGATGTCGCCGAGCGTTTTTTAAAGTGTAACTGTCGTTGTTTTCCTGTGATAGAACGCAACGTGTTAGTGGGCATGATATCGCGCGCAAACGTGTTACAAGCGATGGAAAAAATAGGCGTTAATTGGGATTAACGCCTATTCCTATTAAATCTTCTATTGTTGTTTAATATCAATTTCAAGTTGATTTCGAGAGGCTTCTTGGCGCATTTTTTCTTTGCGTTTTTCACAAGGCTCGTCGCAATCACAAACCTTTTTGATGCCTAGGGTGGTCAGGCCGCCACAGCTACCGGTGATGGTTTTACGTTGGAATATGTAGCCTACCGCCATTATCACGATAACCAGTAACATAATGCCGAATGTTGCTAAAAATGCGCTTGCCATAAAATTCTCTACTACTTAGATTTTAGGTATTGGGTAAATTCAGGTGAATAGCTCTCGTTAAACCCTTCATTGGTCTTGGTAATGAAAAAGGCCGCTAGTTTGTGTTCTTTCGCTAACATCATTGCCTTTTCTTCTCCGAGCACCATCATTGCAGTTGACCAGCCGTCGGCTGCCATTGCGCTGGGCGCTATCACCGTAACCGAAGTTAGTGAGTGGGTAATTGGGAAGCCAGTCGTAGGGTCGATAGTATGCGAATAACGACGACCATCCTTCTCAAAGTAGTTTCGATAATCACCTGAAGTTGCAACGCCCATTATATCTGGATTGATTACTTTTTGCACGACTCCGTGTGTATTCAGTGGGCTTTCAATGGCAATATTCCAGGGAGTTCCGCGCGGGCTCAGCCCGAGCACTTTAACTTCGCCACCAATTTCAACCATATAGTCATTGATACCCTGCTGCTCAATCATCTTGGCTAACTCATCCACCGCATAGCCTTTGGCAATGGCCGATAAATTAATAAATAATTCGGGTGCGCCTTTTTTAATACAGCGGTTACTTGAGTCGAGAGTCGTTTGCCCAAAGGTTAAAGAACTTAACACGGCTTCGATGTCACTTTGTGCAGGTATTTGATCATCGGTTTGTTTCGCATCAAAACCCCACAGTTCAATCAAGGGTCCAAGCCCGGGGTCAAATGCGCCATGCGATTGTTGATGAATGGTTAGCGCAGCTTTAACGACATTAAAAGTATCCTCTGTAACCGCAATGCATCCGCCATCGTGATTCTGATTTAACCGCATTAGATCTGAATCAGGAATATAGGTCGATAGATTTTGGTTGAGCTGCTTGAGTCTTTGTTCAAATGCTTTACTGAGCGCTTGAGCATCAATGTTGTCGACTTTTAATGTGATGTGATACTGGGTGCCCATGGTGGCTCCCGCGATTTTTATATAATCACTGTCGGATGAGCAAGCGCTGAGCAGTAGCGAGGCTATGCTGACGAGCGTAAAACTGATTAATCGAGATAGAGTCATGATAGCGGTTATTGAGTCGGTTCGTCAGAGTGATATTGTACCGTAGAAGTTGGACTTTCTTTAGCGCTGTTTAGTGCATTGCGGCAATTTTTTATTAAGTTAGACAGTGTTGTAGTGGACTGAGTTAAGTGGCTCATGCCAATATAAATCGGCGCGTGTTTTTCAATTGGCTGGTGGTTTAATAAACGCTCGACGACGGCGCGAGCATCATGAGTATTGGTGTGCGTTAGCGCAACGATAAAGGTGTCGTCACTCAAGCGTCCGAACAGGTCCGTTTCCCGTAGCAACAGATTAATGGCTTGGGCAAATGGTCGTAGTACTTCTTTGCTGTCTTGAGTGCTTTTTCGCGGAATTAAAATCATGCCAAGTGTGAATGGAAGTTGGTAGCGTTTAGCAAGAGAAAAAGCTAGTTCCAAGTCTTGCATGATGGCTAAACGGTTAGGTACTTTTGATACTGGATCAAGCCGAGTGAGTTGAGTAATCACGCGTTTGAGTTGACGATTTTTTAAATACAATAAAGTCGCGGCCGCGATACTGGCGAATAAAGAAATGAATAATAATAGGTCGCTCATTGCGCCACTATACCGGTTCTAAAAGACAAAAAAAAGCGGCTTTATTAGCCGCTTTTTTTATTTATCCGCCGAAGTCATCGAGGAATATGTTGTCACGTTCAACGCCTAAATCTTCAAGCATCTTGATGACAGCAGCATTCATCATTGGTGGTCCACACATATAGTACTCACAGTCTTCAGGTGCTTTATGATTCTTAAGGTAGTTCTCATAAAGTACTTCGTGAATAAAGCCAGTGTAGCCTTCCCAATTATCTTCTGGTAACGGATCGGAAAGAGCCGTGTGCCATTCAAAATTGTCATTCTCTTTGGCAAGCATATCGAAATCTTCTACATAGAACATTTCGCGTTTGCTACGAGCGCCATACCAGAAAGTGATTTTTCGGTCCGTTTTAATGCGACGTAATTGATCAAAAATGTGTGAGCGCATCGGTGCCATACCAGCACCACCACCGATAAAGACCATTTCGTTTTGTGTTTCTTTTGCAAAGAACTCACCGTAAGGTCCCGAAATAGTGACTTTATCGCCTGGCTTAAGATTAAAGATATAAGATGACATTTGCCCAGGCGGTAAACCCCAGTCGCGTGGCGGTGGAGTAGCGATACGAACATTAAGCATGATCATACCTTTTTCTTCTGGGTAGTTCGCCATAGAGTAAGCACGAATAACCGGCTCTTTAACTTCTGAGACTAGGTCCCAAATTTTAAAGCGGTCCCAGTCTGAATGGTATTCTTCTGCTACGTCCATATCTTTGTACTTAGATACGTGAGGCGGACATTCAATCTGAATATAACCACCGGCACGAAACGGTACCACTTCACCTTCAGGTAACTTTAAGCGAAGTTCTTTGATGAAGGTAGCAACGTTATCGTTAGAAATAACTTCACATTCCCATTTCTTGGTGCCGAATACTTCTTCTGGCAGCTCAACTTTCATGTCTTGCTTCACAGCAACCTGACAAGACAGTCGATAGCCTTCGGCTGCTTCACGCTTGGTGATATGGCTTTCTTCAGTCGGTAGTATTGAACCACCGCCGTCGAGAACTTTACAGCGACATTGGCCGCAAGTACCACCGCCACCACAAGCGGAAGAAATGAAGATACCGCGATCCGCAAGCGCACCAAGAAGTTTGCCTCCGGCCGCTGATTTGATAGCTTTATCGGCATCGTCATTGATGCTAATGGTCACATCGCCACTTGGAACAAGCTTTGACTTTGCGAATAAAATAATGAGTACCAGCGCAAGGACAACCCCGGTAAACACTGAGACGCCTAATATAATCTCTTGCATGGGTAATACCTTCTCCTGTTACAGCTGTACACCGGTGAATGACATAAACCCTAATGCCATTAAACCAACGGTTATAAAGGTGATGCCAAGACCGCGTAGGCCATCTGGAACATCACTGTATTTCATTTTTTCTCGGATACCAGCAAGCGCCACAATGGCTAATGCCCAGCCGAATCCACTACCTAAGCCATAAACGACAGACTCGCCAAACTGGTAGTCACGCTCAACCATGAATAAAGTACCACCTAAAATGGCACAGTTAACGGTAATGAGCGGTAGGAAAATACCTAACGCGTTGTACAGCGCGGGGAAAAACTTATCTAAGGTCATCTCGAGAATTTGCACGATTGCGGCAATAACCCCAATGTAACAAATTAAGCCTAGAAAGCTGAGATCAACTTGCGACAAACCGGCCCAGTCTAATGCGCCTTCGCGCAGAATGTAGTTGAATAATAAGTTATTCACTGGAACGGTAATCGCTTGTACAACAATAACGGCAACACCAAGGCCCATTGCGGTTTGAATTTTCTTGGATACCGCGAGGAAAGTACACATCCCCAAAAAGGCTGACAGTGCCATGTTCTCAATAAAAACTGAGCGAACAAATAAACTAATGTAGGCTTCCATTATGCGGCCTCCACCTGATCTTTCTTCCAAGTTCTAAGCGCCCAAATCAACAAACCAATGATGAAGAACGCACTCGGTGGTAATACCAACAAACCATTGGTTTGATACCAGCCACCATCACGAATCGGTTCCAAAATGGTGTAACCGAAAACGCTTCCAGAACCAAATAACTCACGAATAAAACCAACCGCGAGCAGTAAAGCTGAATAGCCAAGGCCATTGCCGATACCGTCTAGGAAGCTCATGCCCGGACCATTTTTCATGGCGTAGGCCTCGGCACGACCCATTACGATACAGTTGGTAATGATCAGACCGACGAATACCGACAGCTGCTTAGCAATTTCATAAGCGTAAGCTTTCAATACTTGATCGACCACGATTACCAAGGAAGCAATGATAGTCATTTGAACGATAATACGAATGCTGGAAGGAATATGGTTGCGAATCAAACTGATCAGTAAGTTCGACATGGCAACAACAACCGTTAAAGCGATGCTCATGACTAACGCTTTATCCATTTTACTGGTTACCGCTAACGCACTACAAATACCGAGGACTTGCAGCGCAATGGGGTTATTGTCGAAAATCGGTGAGCTAATGACCGATTTTGCTTCTGCTTTATCAAACGCCATGTTGGCCTCCTCGTACTTTTGCTAAGAACGGACCAAAACCATTGTCGCCTAGCCAGTAATTCACTAGGTTCTCAACACCGTTACTGGTATAAGTTGCGCCAGAAAGGGCATCAACTTCGTTCTTTTCATTCGCGCCGTTTTTAACCAGCTCAAGCGATGGCTTGAATTGATCATTTAACACAACGCGCCCAGGCCACTTAGCAACCCATTGTGGGTTTTCTACTTCTGCGCCGAGCCCCGGAGTTTCGCCATGCTCATAAAAACGTAAGCCAGCGACGGTGCGAGTGTCACCTTCAAGTGCGATAAAACCGTACAGAGTAGAGAATAGACCGTAACCATGTACCGGTAATACGATTGACTCAACTTTGTCGCCATTTTTGACTAAGTAAACTTTCGCGTACTTTGATTGACGACGAATGCTCGCAGGATCATCTTGCTTTTGCAGTTTAATGCTAAGCGCTGGATCTTTCGCCGCTTGGCGTTGGTCAAATTTTGCCGCTTCAAATTCAGATGCGACTTCACCAGTTGCTAGCTCAATCACTTGTGCTTCAATGTTTTCATTGAAAAGCTTGGTGAAATCCGCTTGCTCTTCTGGCTTAACAATTTTCGCAGCGATTAAAATACTTCGTTGTACATCGGCGGCTTTATTCGCTTGTTGTTCCTTTTTTAGAACAACGGCGGCGCCAGATACTACGAGTGAACAGAACAGGCACAGAACAACTGCAACCGTTACTGTTTTTACGAAAGAGTCGTTATTGGCTGACATGACGACGAACCCTCCGTGCAATATTAGATTGAACTACAAAATGGTCGATTGTTGGGGCGAATAAGTTAGCGAACAAGATTGCTAACATGATGCCTTCTGGATAGGCTGAGTTAACCACACGAATCAATACCGTCATGATGCCAATAACCGCACCATAGTAGTATTTACCCGTATTGGTTAGTGACGCCGATACCGGATCGGTTGCCATAAACATCATACCAAATGCAAAACCACCGGTGACTAAGTGCCAGTACCAAGGCATTGCAAACATCGGGTTGGAGTCACTGCCTACAGTATTTAGTAATAATGAAGTCAGGACCATACCAATCATCACACCTGCGACAATTCGCCAAGACGCAATGCGGAAGTAGATGAGGGCGAAGCCACCAATTAAAATCATTAAGGTTGAAGCACCACCAAAAGTTCCAGGAATTAAGCCGTAAAAGGCATTCCACCAGCTTTCGTCAAATGCATAGCCTAATTGACCCACGGCTGCTTGGGCTAACGGTGTTGCACCTGAGTAGGCGTCAACTGCAGTCCAAATGGTCGAGCCGGTCATATCCGCTGGATAAGCGAAGAATAAAAAGGCGCGGCCGGCGAGTGCTGGATTGAGGAAGTTTTTACCGGTTCCACCAAAAATCTCTTTCGCAACTACAACACCAAAGCTTATGCCTAGCGCAACTTGCCATAATGGAACATCGGGCGGCAAAGTTAGAGCGAATAGAACTGACGTTACGAAAAAACCTTCGTTGATTTCGTGTTTACGAATACTGGCAAATAATACTTCCCAGAAACCACCAACGATGAAGGTGACAGCGTAAATGGGTACGAAATACAAAGCACCTAAGAACATGCTATTGAAGACTGAATTGGCATCATAGGATAGGTTAAACATGGCCATAATAGAGCCGCGCCAACCTTCAATTTCCGTCATACCGACAGCACCCATTGCGTTAATTGCTTGGAAGCCTGTGTTATACATTCCCCAGAACATAGTCGGGAATGTGCACAGCCAAACAAAAATCATGATGCGTTTTAAGTCGACATTGTCACGCACGTGAGCTGTGGTTTTGGTGACATGACCAGGGGTATAGAAAATAGTTGTTACCGCTTCGTACAGCGCGTACCACTTTTCATATTTACCACCTTTCTCGAAGTGCGGTTCGAGGTGGTCGATAAAGTTTCGAAGCTTACTCATTACCCTTCCTTCTCTATCGTGTTCAATGCGTTACGCAGGATCGGTCCATATTCGAACTTACCTGGGCACACATAAGTTGCTAATGCGAGGTCTTCCTCGTCTAACTCCAAGCAACCGAGTTGTTGCGCGGTGTCAGTATCGTTACTCACTAATGCTCGCAGCAATTGTGTGGCGAGAATGTCGAGAGGCATTATGCGCTCATAGCTTCCGATCGGCATGATGGCGCGCTCACTACCACCGGTAGTGGTGGTGAAGTCGAATTTTTTGCCCGGCAATAGATGAGAAATAAACGATCGAGTAATCGAGAATTTATCTTTACCAGCATGGATCCAACCGAAAAACTCTTTTTCACGGCCTTCAGGTAGCAAGCTGACTTGATTGTGGTAGCGGCCAAGGAAGGCGCGCGCGCCGGTCGCTGAAAATCCGCTAAATACCGAGCCAGAGATACTACGGACATCACCAGAAGCAACTTCGCCGGCTAACAACTCTTTTAACGAAGCGCCGATGCGTGTTTTCACTAAACGTGGTTTTAACGCACTGGGTCCACCAAGCGCGACAACGCGGTCGGTAGCGAGTTTACCGGTAGTGATTAATTTAGCCAGTGCAATTACATCTTGATAACCAATGTGCCACACCGGGTGTGCTGCCGACGCGCCATGCAAGAAGTGGATATGAGTACCCGGTAGACCTGCAGGGTGCACGCCACCAAAAGCTTGGCTGGTGATTTGATCCGTTGTATTGATGGTAAAGTCAGGGTTTGCAGCGGTGCAAACGTATACTTTACCTGCCGTTAGCTTGCTTAATACTTGCAAGCCTTGATTAAACGCATCGTTTTGCTCTTTAATCACCACGGCTGGATCGGCGGCTAACGGGTGGGTGTCAATTGCGGTTACGAAAATAGCATCCGGGGTGGCATCAATGGCTGGGATCTTTGAATATGGACGGGTCCGTAGCGCTGTCCACATGCCAGAGTCAACCATAGTGGTGACCACTTGCTCACGGCTAAGGCTGCCGAGATTCTCGGCTGCACAGGCAGTAAAGGACTCGGCTTCATCACCGGCTAATTCGATAACTACAGAAAGCAGCTTTCGTTTAGCACCGCGATTCACAGCGACCACTTTACCCGCGCCTGGAGCAGTATACTTCACACCGGGGTTTTTCTTGTCGGTGAACAAGACTTGGCCAAGTTTGACCTGAGCGCCTTCTTCAACTTCCATGGTTGGTTTCATACCAACATAATCATCACCGAGAACAGCTACTTGAGTAACTGACTGGGCGGTTTCAATCGTTTGTTCTGGAGCTCCCGAGATGGGTAGGTCCAAACCTTTCTTAATTTTAATCATACGCTTGCGCCGATATCGTTAACATTTGTAAGTTAAAACGAATACTATAGTTCAATCATATCGGTCCTGCTTTAACAAGGACGTAACCAGCCCGGTCTTGTCGAAGATTCGATTAAAACCTGCTGATTTCAATTGTGATTGAGCTATGAGAATTCCAAGAATGAAGGCCTCCCTCATTCAGGGCGCCGTATTATACTGCTTTTGATTAACGGATCGCCAGTTTCCCGAGATATTTCTTAGAAATTCTCGCTTTATTGCCATTTGACAGGGGCTAATTAGCTGCCAAAATTAGAAGAGGCAGCAAAATCTTGCTTGCAATTGACTGTATTTTAAGCAAAATAACTGGAACAGCGGTGTGGACGCCAACTAAAAGGACGTCAGTAAAGTCGTCACCTTTTGGGGACCTTGGTTGTGCATTTTGACGACGTAGTGCCGAATAATAGGCTTGAGTGGGCTGGGTGTATAAGATTATAAAATGGACAATTCTGTTCGCAACCGCATTTTTGGCGGGAGCGGCGTGCGCGCAAGAAACAGAAGAGCGTGTCCGTTCATCCATTCTATCGCGCTTACCTGGGTTTGTTTATTGGCCAAAAGAATCGGATTTCAACCTGACCACCACCCCATATCGGCTATGCATTTATCGAGACCGCGATTACTACACCTTTATCCGCGGCTATCTACGCGATGAAACCGTACGCGGACTACCCATTGAGTTTCAATTTACCCGCGATCTTTCGGATCTTAAAGCTTGTCATGTGGCTTATGTGGGCAAGGTATCGGTTCGTGAAATTCAACTCATCGTTCAACGTAAATTGGTGGAGCACACCATTTTTGTCGCCTCCAGTGAACAAAGTGCTGCAATGGGGCTGCATATTCGACTGTTTGTCGGGGCTTCGAAAAAATTTGATATTGAAGTCAACCAAGCGGCGTTTGAGCGCAGCGGTAGCGAGCTGAAAGTAAACTTTTTGAAGCATGCCAAAAAAGTCTACCCCGGTACAACTGCTAGCGGGGGCCAGTAAATGCGTTGGAATGCGTCGATTCGAACCAAACTAACCTTAGTGATTGCGGGCATCTCGATGTTCACGGTGAGCATTGGTTTTGTTGTCGTTTCAATCAGCTTTTATCAAAATATGCAGGAGTCGTTGCAAAACGACGCTTTGGCCCAAGCCAACCTGCTGGCTGAAAACAGTGAACCTTATATAACCTATGATCGCCCTGAGCAGGCGCAAACGGAGTTATTAGATCAAGTTTCGCTTAGTACCGATCACAGTATTGCGATCTTTAAAGGCATTGGCGAGACGTTTGCGAAAGTTGAAAATGGTGGCGGTTACATATCGGCGACCGATTACCGCCGTGAACAACAAGTGATTTGGGATAATCGGTGGCTGCATGTGTACCATCCGATTGTCGATTCTCTGGGCGATCAGTTAGGGACACTGTATCTAAAAGTATCCACTGACTCACTCAAAGAAAAGCTACGTTCGTTTATTCTTTCTTTATTATTGTTGTTAATGGCGATGGTGCTGTTGTCCTATTTACTCGCCCGCATCATGCAAAAATATATTTCACAACCGATCCTTAACTTAGAAAGCATCAGCCACCAAGTCAGCGCCAGTCAAAATTATTCGCTGCGCGTGCCGGTGGTCACCCATGATGAAATTGGTAAGCTGTCGCGCACTTTTAACGACATGCTCGAAACCATTGAGCGCCGTCAGCGCGAACGGGACGCGGCGGAAGAGGCTTTACAGCTCAACAAACGGCGGTTGGAGCGAGCGGTTAAAGATCTCCAGTACTTAGCTAACTATGACTCCTTGACCCAGTTGCCGAACCGGGCGCTGTGTATGGATCGGATTCGCTATGCGCTGAAACGGGCCTCTCGCACGCGCACTTATGCCGCGCTGTTGTTCCTCGACCTTGACCACTTTAAAGATGTGAATGATTCCCTTGGACATGCAGTGGGTGATGAGCTTTTAAAAGCGTCAAGCAAGCGACTGCAAGCCATTTTACGTGATGAAGACACCTTGGCGCGGCTCGGCGGCGACGAGTTTGTGATCATTTTGAATGAAGTGGATGACACCGAAGATATTATTACCGTGGTTGAAAAAATCGTTGAGAATTTCAACATGCACTTTAATTTGTCTAATTATGTGGTGAATTCAACGGTCAGCGTAGGTGTTTGTGTATATCCGAATGATGGCAATGATGTTGATGAATTAATGAAGGCTGCTGATGCCGCCATGTATAAAGCTAAAGAAGTCGGTCGCAATACCTATGCTTTTTATGAGTCGGAGATGAATGAGCTAGCGCTGCGTCGCCACCGCATCGCCAACGATCTGCGGGTTGCCATCGATAAAGGTGAGCTGAGCTTAGTGTATCAGCCTCAGGTCGCGCTGGCGCATGGCAAAGTGATTGGTGCTGAGGCGCTGCTGCGATGGACTCATGGTGAATTAGGATTTATTTCGCCAGCAGAATTTGTCCCAATTGCCGAGAGTACAGGGTTGATTAAGTCGATCGGAATGTGGGTTATCGACCGCGCTTGTGCTGATGCGGCGCATTGGCGCAAGCAAGGGCATGGCGATATTAAAGTATCGGTGAACTTATCGGCGCTGCAATTTCGTCAATCGGACTTACCTGAATCGATCAAAAAAATACTGCTCAAGCACGATTTAACTCCCAGTGCCTTGGAGCTTGAGATCACCGAAAGTATGTTGATGCGTGATGTCGAACAAGCAATTAAAACCTTGCAGCGAATGAAGCGTATGGGGTTGCAAATTGCCATTGACGACTTCGGAACTGGTTACTCATCATTGAGCTATTTACGCCGCTTCCCCTTGGACTCACTGAAAATCGATCGTACTTTTATTGATGAAGTCTGTGTTGATCCTGATGATACGGCGATTACTTTGGCGATTATCTCGATGGCTAAAAGTTTGCGCTTAAAAGTAGTGGCCGAGGGGGTTGAGACCAGCCAACAATGGGACTTTCTCGCCAGCCATGGGTGTGATGAGATCCAAGGCTATCTGGTCAGCAAAGGACTGCCGGAAGGTGAGTTTTTAAGCTTTATTGAAGAGTTCTCACCCTCTTTGTGGGTGGCCAATAGCGAAAGTTAACCGTAATTTCTCTCCTATCTTGAATGTTTCACAGCGAAAAGGCTGCTGGCGGCGTTATTCTGCTTGTATATGATGGCAAGCTTGTGTAACATTTGCGCCCGCTTCGGTATGTGGAGAAGAAGTATGGCCCGCCGTTCAATGGTCGCTGGTAATTGGAAAAGTAATGGCTCACAACAGAGTAACCAACAGTTGTTGGTGGAACTGTCGGAGCTTGATCAATCTGCGCTGCGTTGTACGGTTGTGATTTGCCCGCCATCCATTTATCTGTCCACAGCTAAAGAGCAATTGCCGAGTGCGGTGAAGCTCGGAGCACAAAACGTTAGTGCGTTTGAGCAAGGTGCTTATACCGGTGAAGTTAGCGCAGACATGCTGCGTGATACCGGCTGCGATTATGCCATTGTTGGACACTCTGAGCGTCGTCAATTGTTTAATGAGCAAGATGCCGATGTGGCCACTAAAGCGCTTCGGCTATTAGAGCACTCGATTACTCCGATTGTGTGTGTTGGCGAAACGCTTAGCGAGCGCCAACAAGGCGATTCGATTGCAGTGGTGTTGGCGCAGTTAAATGCTTTGCTCAATACCTTGAATTCGGAGCAACTCGCACAAATAGTAGTAGCTTACGAGCCGATTTGGGCGATAGGTACCGGAGAAACGGCGAGTCCCGAGCAAGCACAAGCAGTACATGCTAGTATTCGCGAATGGTTTCGCAAACAGGTCGGCGCAGCTGCTGACCAAATAACGATTTTATACGGCGGTAGTGTTAAAAGTAGTAACGCGACCGAGTTATTCGCTCAGGCGGACATTGATGGGGGCCTTATTGGTGGCGCTTCACTCAATGCGCAAGAGTTTTATAAAATCTGTAACGCTGCAGGTTAATGATTATGCAAGAAATTTTATTGATTATATTTTTAGTAGTGGCGATTGCGCTGGTTGGTGTAATTTTAATCCAGCAAGGTAAAGGTGCCGGTATGGGCGCATCTTTTGGTGCTGGTGCTTCTGGAACCGTTTTTGGTGCGCCAGGGTCAGGTAATGTTCTGACTAAAGTCACTACCGTTTTAGCCATCATCTTTTTTGGTGTTGCCTTAACCCTGGGCTATATTGCTAACGGAACCGGTGGTGTGGTTGAAAAAGATTTATTTGACCAGGTTGAAGAAGCTGAACAGCAAGCGGCACCAAAAAGTGATATTCCGGTGGCAGCTAAAACCCAACCTGAAAGCGATATTCCTGTGGTAACGCCTCCCGCCGAAAATAAAACAGGCGACGAGAAAAAGCCGCAAGACAAGCCTGCTGATGATACGCAAGCTGAGCAGAAGGAAAGCGACAGTAACTAGTTCGCGCGCAGTTTTTAATCCCCTTTATGCCCAGGTGGTGGAATTGGTAGACACGCTATCTTGAGGGGGTAGTGGCCGTAGGCCGTGCCGGTTCAAGTCCGGCCCTGGGCACCATAACAAAGTCTCAGCGAAACTGAGCAACCGAAAAAGCCCCATTGTTGGGGCTTTTTTTTGTTTACGGTTTTTAAGTGAGTAAAGTGGGTGTCGAAATCTCTTTTTTTGATATAATGCGCGTCCCCACAGCTTGGGGTATTTTTTCAAATATTTTTTAGGGAATGAATATGAACTATAAAGCATTATGTCTTGTGTTTGGTTTAGCGGTAACAACGGCGACCAATGCCAGTGAATTTCAAGGTGAAGGTTATTTAGAGCTTCATTTAGGTCAAAACAACACATCGTATACCGGCGGTGGTTTAGATTACTCTTATATGACTATTGGTGGTGCATGGGGTTACCAGTTTGAACCGAATTGGTCAGCTGAGTTGTTTATGACTTTTGCGACTGACGGTGATTCTGTACCGGATGCAGTTAACCCATTTACGGTGGATGTAGACACTAAAGTTAACGGTATTGGCGGCTATTTGGTAGCGCGTACTAATGACGATTTTTACGTCAAAGGCAAGCTTGGTTTGATTGGTACTCAGTTTGCTTATACCGCAGGCGGTTATGAGGATGAGATGGAGTACAACTTCGGTCTTTCTTATGGCTTTTCAGCGGGCTACGACGCGCGCGACTTTTATGTCGAGCTGAGCTACCTTATTTTACCAGAAGCTGAAGATTCGTTTTACAATGGTGTTAATTATGATGTCGAAACCATCGCACTAAACGTTGGTTTTTACTACTAAACAAAAAAGCCCGCTTCGGCGGGTTTTTTGTTAGCTTAAACTGCTCGAGTGAACCTTAGTCATGTCTCAAGTTGCGGCATTCAATGCGATTGAAACCGTAGTGCAATTGATCCCCTGTGGCTGTGTTAGTAGTTACGCACGGGTAGCTGATTTAGCCGGACTGCCACGGCGCGCTCGCTTAGTGGGTACCGTATTAAAAAAAACTTCTCGCGATGACTTGCCTTGGCACCGAGTGGTGCGCGCCGACGGTGGCTTTGCCTTTCCGGTCGATAGCGTGAACGGACAACAGCAACGCGATAGGTTGCGCCAAGAAGGGGTGGCTTTTCGCGGAGACAAAGTGGACATGGCCGTCCATCTTTGGCAACCTTCATTGGATGACCTTCTGATTAAACTGAATTTTTAACTGCGAGCGTAAGCCGATGACTGAACCGCAACCTGACCCGTCGCAACAGAAAGCTGGACAATGGATGTATTATGCGGCTTGGGCTAGCTTATTGCTGCTGTTGTTTTTGTACTTTAGCGATCGTGAAGAGCGCGCTTTCAATCCCAATCAAGATCCTAACTCGCGTCGTTTTGATCAAATTAGTGAAGTCGTACTGCAGCAAAATAGAGGCGGTCATTATGTCTCAAGTGGTTATATCAATCTTCAGCCCGTGGTGTTCTTTTTAGATACCGGTGCGACCACGGTGGCGGTCCCGGAACCGGTTGCGCGAACACTTGGCTTACGGCGTGGTCGTGAGTTTGAAGTACATACCGCAAACGGTATTGGCCGAGCTTATGCAACGCAGCTGTCTTCGCTACAAATTGGCAGTATCGAGTTGTACAACATTGAAGCCGCCATCGTCCCCAATATGCCTGGTGATGAGATATTATTAGGCATGAGTGCGCTGCGCCAATTGGAGTTTTCGCAACAAGGACGAGAATTAATTTTACGTCAGGTCAACTGAGCCAAGGGGCTTTGGTTATGACATTCTGCCTTTTACAATAAAAACCACATTCTTTTCTAAGCATCGCTTTTTTATAGCTTTAAAACTGTGTAGACTGAGCGAGTCTAAGTCGTTGATGGCACTTGGATATTTTGCTGCACAGCAAGGTGACGATCAGTTTACAAAGTACACTCTGGCAACTAGTCTTACTTAAAAAAAGAGCTAAAGTCCGAATGTTAGAAAGCTACTTACCGATTTTAATATTTATAATCATCGGCCTCGGTTTAGGACTGGGGCTCGAGCTAATCGGCTTTATCCTGGGTAAACGCACCCCTGACGATGCTAAAGAGTCTCCTTTTGAGTGTGGCTTCGATGCTTTTGAAGACACGCGAATGAAATTCGACGTGCGCTTTTACCTAGTCGCAATTCTCTTCATTATTTTCGATCTTGAAATCGCGTTTCTCTTCCCATGGGCGGTTGTGTTTGACGAGCTTGGCTGGTTTGGTGTCGGCTCAATGGCGGTATTTCTTGGATTATTAATCGTTGGATTTTGGTACGAGTGGAAAAAAGGAGCTCTCGAATGGGAGTAGAACAGCCAAAAGGCTTTTTTCTTACCTCTGCAGATAGTCTGATCAACTGGGCTCGTACAGGCAGTATGTGGCCAGTTACGTTTGGGCTTGCCTGCTGTGCTGTGGAAATGATGCACGCAGGCGCATCGCGCTACGATATGGATCGTTTTGGAGTGGTTTTTCGACCTTCGCCGAGACAATCGGACGTGTTGATTGTGGCGGGAACTCTAACTAATAAAATGGCCCCCGCGCTGCGCAAAGTGTATGACCAAATGCCCAACCCCAAATGGGTCATTTCAATGGGGTCTTGCGCAAACGGTGGCGGCTATTACCATTACTCTTATTCAGTCGTGAGAGGTTGCGATCGCATCATTCCGGTGGATATTTACGTGCCGGGCTGTCCGCCTACCGCAGAAGCGTTGATGTACGGCATCATTCAGCTGCAGAATAAAATTAAACGAACTAACACCATCGCTCGTCGCGTATAGGAGCCTTATGACGGTTGAGTCATTGGAGCAGTGGAAGTCAGAACTTGAGTTACGCCTTAAGGGGCAAATTGATAGTTGCCAACTGAGCCACGACGAAGTCACCATTGAAGTTTCGCCGGAGCATTTGCTGGCGGTAGCGCGACGTTTGCGCGATGATGACGGCTGTCATTTTGAGCAACTGATCGATTTGTGTGGTGTCGACTACTTGCATTATGGGGCCTCGCAGTGGGAAACCGATGATGCTTCCGGCGCCGGATTTTCCCGTGCAGTTCATGAAAATTCTCAAGATGCCGATGTCAGTTGGCATGGAGCGCGCTTTGCGGTGGTCTACCATTTATTATCGGTGACCAATAACCGGCGCTTACGGATGCGCTGTTTTGTACCAGAAGAAACTTTAATGGTGCCGACGGTTACGCAAATATGGGCAGCTGCCAACTGGTACGAACGCGAAGCTTTTGATTTGTATGGCATTCGCTTTGAACAACACGATGATTTGCGCCGGTTACTGACCGACTACGGTTTTGTCGGCCACCCATTTCGTAAAGACTTTCCCCTCATTGGCGAAGTTGAAATCCGTTACGATGCGACCGAAAAGCGTTGTGTTTATGAGCCAGTCTCAATTGAACCGCGGATACTAGTTCCAAAAGTTATTCGTCATGATGCGCGCACTGCGGATGCAACCAAGGAGCAAGACTAATGGCTGAAATTCGCAACTATACGATGAATTTTGGTCCGGTCCACCCCGCGGCCCACGGTGTTTTGCGTTTAATTCTTGAGCTCGATGGCGAAGTGGTGGAGCGCGCTGATCCTCACATCGGACTGTTACATCGTGCAACTGAAAAGCTCGCCGAGAGTAAACCTTATAATCAAAGCATTGGTTACATGGACCGCCTCGACTATGTTTCAATGATGTGTAACGAGCACGGTTATGTGTTGGCAATTGAGAAGCTATTAGGCGTCGAGGTGCCAAAGCGCGCGCAGTATATCCGCGTTATGTTTTCTGAAATCACGCGCATACTCAATCATTTATTATGGCTGGGGGCTCATGGCTTAGACATTGGTGCGATGACCATGTTTTTGTATTGCTTCCGAGATCGTGAACCACTTATGGATGCCTATGAAGCAGTCTCGGGTGCACGCATGCACGCAACTTATTTTCGACCGGGCGGTGTTTATCGCGATTTGCCCGATGAAATGCCGCAATACCAAGCTTCAAAATGGCGCAGTCAGGCGAATGCTGACCAGTTAAATGAAGCGCGGCGTGGCGGCTTGCTCGACTTTCTCGAAGACTTTTGCGAAAAATTTCCAGCCCACGTTGATGATTATGAAACTCTGTTAACCGACAACCGGATCTGGAAACAACGTACTGTAGGAATTGGCGTGGTATCGCCGGAGCGAGCATTTCAGCTCGGTTTTAGTGGTCCGATGCTGCGTGGTTCCGGTGTCGTTTGGGACCTACGTAAGCATCAACCTTATGAAGTTTATGACGAACTCGACTTTGACATTCCGATCGGCAAAAACGGCGATTGTTATGATCGTTACCTAGTGCGAGTGGAAGAAATGCGTCAGTCGAATCGCATCATTCAACAATGCATTGCTTGGCTAAGAGAAAATCCAGGACCGGTGATCGCCTCCGACCATAAAATTGTTCCCCCAAGTCGCAGTGCAATGAAGACTGATATGGAAGCCTTAATCCATCACTTTAAATTGTTTACTGAAGGGTTTTGCGTGCCACAAGGCGAAGCCTATGCCGCGGTGGAACACCCGAAAGGTGAGTTTGGCGTCTACTTAATTTCGGATGGCGCTAATAAACCTTACCGAGTCAAGATACGTGCTCCCGGGTTTGCTCATATTGCTGCTATGGATGAAATTATTAAGGGGCATATGTTGGCAGATGTCGTGGCCGTGATCGGCACGATGGATATCGTATTTGGAGAAATTGATCGATGATGACATCCAACGCACCGACCACGACGACCAGTCCTATTTCGGCTGAGGACGTAAAGCCATTAACGGAATTAATTTCCGCGGCGGCGATTGCTGAAATTGAGCATTGGCGTGGAAAGTATCCGCCCGAGCGTAAACGTCCGCCGATTATTGCCGCGCTTAAAATTGTGCAAAAAGAGCATAATAATTATTTAGATGAAACGGTTATGAATGCACTAGCAGTGTATTTAGATGTACCGCCGATTGCGGTTTATGAAGTCGCCACTTTTTATACCATGTACAACTTAAAGCCGGTCGGTGAACATGTCATTTCAGTGTGTACCAATTTGTCTTGCATGATGTGTGGGGCAAAAGACGTGGTTAAGCAATTAACCGAGCGCTTGAACATCGGTTTGGGAGAGACCACCGCCGATGGAAAAATCACCTTAGTTGAAGTCGAATGTATGGCCGCTTGTGGCGGCGCCCCAATGCTTGAAGTCGGTGAAGTTTTTCATGAAAACCTGACTCCGGAAAAAATTGATGCGATTTTGCAAACCTTAGGCTGGGAGGATAACCATGGCTAATGAAGTTTGTTTTCGCACGCTGCATTTAGAGCAGCCATGGACGCTGGAAAATTATTTGAGCGTTGGTGGATATAAAGTTTGGCGGAACATTTTAAACGGTAAACTGCCGGCCAGTGAGATCATCGAACAATTAAAATTATCGGCACTGCGTGGGCGCGGTGGTGCTGGGTTTCCGACCGGGCTTAAATGGAGTTTTATGCCACGCGGTATGCCAGGACAAAAATATGTGGTGTGTAATTCTGATGAAGGTGAGCCGGGTACCTTTAAAGATCGCGACATTTTGCGGTTTAATCCGCATCAACTGATTGAAGGTATGGCAATTGCCGGTTACGTGATGACCGCAACGGTTGGTTATAACTACATGCGTGGCGAATTTTATGAGCCGTTTGAGCGAATGGAGCAAGCACTAGCCGAAGCGTATCAAGAAGGATTGTTAGGCAAAAATATTCTAGGTAGTGGTGTCGACTTTGATTTGTACAATCATATGGGCGCGGGCGCCTATATTTGTGGCGAAGAAACCGCACTCATTGAGTCGCTAGAAGGCAAGAAAGGACAACCACGATTCAAGCCACCGTTTCCTGCTAACTATGGGTTGTTTGGCCGCCCAACCAACGTGAACAACACTGAGAGTTATGCGTCAGTACCGGTGATCTTAGAAAAAGGCGGCGAGTGGTTTTTAAATCTTGGTATTCCGAATAATGGTGGTACGAAAATATTTTCCGTGTCCGGTCATGTCGCCAAGCCAGGCAATTATGAAATAGGTATGGGCACACCGTTTCCTGAGTTGTTGCAAATGTGTGGTGGGATGCGCAGTTCGAAACCATTAAAAGCGGTGATCCCTGGCGGCTCATCGTCGCCAATTTTACCCGCTGCGGTTATGAATGAATTAACCATGGATTATGACGCCATTGGTAAAGCGGGTTCGATGGTCGGATCGGGAGCCGTTATGGTGATTGAAGAAGGCACCTGCATGGTCGAGTTAGCCGCGCGTACCGCTCATTTTTACTACGAAGAGTCATGCGGACAATGCACGCCTTGCCGGGAAGGAACGGGATGGATGTCACGAGTGATTCATCGAATTTTAGCCGGTGATGGGCACATGGATGATCTAGACAAGTTAACCGATATTGCCGGCAATATTATGGGGCGAACCATTTGTGCATTGGGTGATGCTGCGGCAATGCCTATCGGCGGTTTTTTAAAGCACTACCGACATGAATTTGAACATATGATTCGCACGGGAAGACGTTGGGTTGATGATCATTCACAAGCAGCTTAACGGAATAATAATGACTCTATTAGGTGGACCTAAATGGGCACTGTAACCATTGACATTGATGGACAATCCTACGAAGCCGAAACTGGCTCAATGATCATTGAAGTTGCCGATGATGCGGGTCTGCATATTCCGCGATTTTGTTATCACAAAAAGCTTTCGGTAGCGGCAAACTGTCGCATGTGTTTGGTGGACGTTACTAACCTTCCGAAAGCGGTTCCGGCTTGCGCGACACCCGTTGCTGATGGAATGAAAATTCTAACTCGATCGGAAAAAGCGTTAATGGCACAAAAGTCGGTGATGGAATTTTTGCTAATTAATCACCCTTTAGACTGCCCGATTTGCGATCAAGGTGGGGAGTGTGAATTGCAAGATGTGGCGATGGGTTATGGTAATGACATCTCTCGCTTCACCGAAGGCAAACGTGTCGTCAAAGACAAGGATATTGGGCCTCTTATTGAAACCGATATGACGCGTTGCATTCACTGTACTCGTTGTGTGCGTTTTGGTACCGAAGTGGTTGGCTTGCGTGAAATGGGGGCCACCGGTCGTGGCGAGCATATGGAGATCGGTACCTTTGTAGAAACCTCATTATCTTCGGAAGTGGCTGGGAATATTATTGATTTGTGTCCGGTGGGTGCGTTAACGGCAAAACCGTCCAAGTTTCAAGCACGCGCATGGGAAATGCAGTCCACTACTAGTATTGCTCCACATGACTGTTTGGGCACCAACATTGCCGTGCATCATAGAAGAGGGCAAGTGATTCGAGTTGTGCCCCATGAAAATGAATCGATAAACGAAGTTTGGATCAGTGACCGGGATCGTTTTTCCTATCAAGCGCTTAGCGCTAGAAACCGCCTGACAACGCCGATGATTAAGCGCGATGGTCAGTGGCAAAAAGTTGATTGGGAACAAGCACTGCAATTCACCATCGAGCAATTGAAATTGGTCAAAGAACATCACGGCGCGGAAGGTATTGGTGCTCTCGCATCGCCTTCATCCACTACCGAAGAATTGTATTTGCTGCAAGCACTGATGCGCGGGATCGATAGCCACAATATTGATCATCGATTACGACAAATCGATTTCTCAACTCAACATGATGATCCCATGTTCCCCAAAATTGACTTTTCGATTGCCGATTTAGACGATATGGATGCCACATTTTTAGTGGCAGCTGATTTGCGTAATGAACAGCCCATCGCGAGTTTACGACTGCGTAAGTCGACACGGTACGGTCGCGTGATGGCATTGGCGCCCTTTGCCAATCATGAAAACTTTCGCGTTGCACCTTATATTCAAGCGGCCGCGAGTGAACTGGTTGAACACTTGCATAAGATTACCGCTGCACTGGTTGCTCAACAAAAAGGCAGTGTGAGCGCCTCGCTTACGGAATTGTTTGTCGATATAAAACCCGACCCTGACCACGAGACCATTGCCAATGAATTAAGAATTAACGAGCGGGCCTGTATTATTGTCGGACAAACTGCGCTGGAGCATTCGCTAAGTGGGCATATTAAATGGCTATGCCGCACGATCAGTCGCTTAAGTGATAGCGCCTATGGTGAATTGAGTCATGGTGCGAACAGCGCGGGTGCTTATCTTGCCGGTGCTTTGCCGCACCGAGCTGCGGTTGGCGTTGAAAGCAAAGTTAGCGGCTGGACGACTCAGCAAATGCTGCAAAAAGGTTTACCGGCCTACTTATTATTAAACACAGAGCCTGAGCTAGATTCGAGTTATCGTGAGTCGGCGCGCAAGTCCTTGTCGCAAGCAGAGTTTATCGTAAGCCTTACGCCTTTTGCTGGCGGTGAAATGATGGATTACTGTTCCGTTTTATTACCCGTAGCCGCGTTTTCGGAAACCAGCGGAACCTTTGTAAATGTCGAAGGTAATTGGCAAAGTTTTCGCGCCGCGGTGAGCGCCAAAGGTGAAGCTCGTCCGGCTTGGAAAGTTTTGCGCGTATTGGGCAATTTATTGGACGTTGCAGGCTTTGACTTTACCTCTTCCGAGCAAGTGCGCGATAAATTAAAGCAACGGCTTGAAGCAACCACTGATGCGCATGTCGGTCATCTTCATAATCCCGAGCAACTTGATTTTGGTGGTGAATTGCCCAAGCCGCTAAATTTATATGACACCGATTCTTTGGTACGGCGCAGCGCTTGTTTACAGCAAACACCGATTGCACTGCAAAATTGGCGTCGTGAGCAAATTTTATCACTGAGTCAGTTTGATACTGGAACGTTAATTCCTATCAAGGAGGTTAACCATGCCTGAGTGGCTCAGTAATGTACTTTGGATCGCGTTAAAAATCGGATTCATCCTTCTGCCGTTAATTTTAGCCGTTGCTTATACCACTTATGCAGAGCGCAAAATTATTGGGTATATGCAATTACGCGTTGGTCCAAATCGAGTCGGGCCCAAAGGCTGGTTACAGCCAATTGCCGATGTTATTAAATTGATGATGAAAGAAATTGTTTTGCCGCGTGGAGCTAGCAAAACATTGTTTATCTTAGGCCCCATTTTATTTATGGGACCTTCATTTGCGGCTTGGGCGGTTATTCCTTTTGATGCCGGTTTAGTGTTAGCTGATATTAATGCTGGGCTAATTTTCCTTTTAGCGATGACCTCAATTGGTGTCTACGGCATTATCATTGCCGGTTGGGCGTCGAACTCTAAGTATGCTTTTTTAGGCGCAATGCGCTCGGCTTCACAAGTTATCTCATATGAAATTGCAATGGGGTTTGCCTTGGTGGGCGTCTTGATGTGCGCTAACAGTATGAACCTAGGTGACATCGTACTGAAGCAGTCCGGAAGTATGTTGTCATGGTTTTTCATTCCTTTATTTCCTTTGCTCGTTATTTTCTGGATTTCTGGAGTGGCTGAAACGAATCGCGCACCCTTTGATTTACCGGAAGGTGAGTCGGAAATTGTGGCTGGCTTTCATGTTGAATATGCGGGTATGGGCTTTGCTTTATTTTTCCTTGCTGAATATGCCAATATGATTTTGATCTCGGTACTTACAGCGCTAATGTTTTTAGGTGGGTGGCTATCGCCGTTCCAGGGAATTCCCTATCTCGAAGCAGGCACACAGTGGATTCCGGGAACTTTCTGGCTGTTATTAAAAGCGTCGTTATCTTTGTTTGGGCTGCTATGGCTGAGAGCAACGTTTCCTCGATTTCGCTATGACCAAATTATGCGTCTTGGTTGGAAGGTCTTTATTCCGGTTACCATTGTTTGGATTGTGTTACTGACTTTCTGGATAAAATTACAATGGTGGCCGTTTAATTAACGGACAAAATTATGGGACAGAGACTAAAACAATTTTTCGATACCTTTATGCTGACCGAACTGATTCAAGGTCTTCGAGTTACTGGTCGACATTTATGGAAAAAGAAAATTACGGTGTTTTACCCAGAAGAGAAAACACCGCAGTCTCCGCGGTTTCGCGGGCTGCATGCACTTAGACGTTACCCAAACGGAGAGGAGCGTTGTATTGGATGTAAGTTATGCGAAGCCGTTTGCCCTGCACTGGCGATCACTATCGAAGCGGGTCCACGTGAAGATGATGGAACACGGCGAACAACACGTTATGAAATCGACTTGTTTAAATGTATCTATTGCGGTTTTTGTGAAGAGTCTTGTCCAGTCGACTCGATAGTTGAAACTCGAGTGTTTGATTATCATTTTGAAAAACGCGGCGACCAAATTATGACTAAGGCAAAACTGTTGGCAATTGGTGATAAGTTAGAAGATGAAATCGCAGCCGATCGTGCGACTGATGCAAAATATAGGTAACCCATGGAAATTACATTTCAACAATTAATCTTTTATGGCTTTGCTATGCTGCTGTTGAGTTCTGCTTTAATGGTTATCTTAGTTAAAAACAGCGTCAAAGCCGTATTGTTTTTAATTCTTTGTTTCGTTGCAACTTCTGGCTTGTGGTTAATGTTGCAAGCTGAATTTCTGGCAATCGCGTTAGTGTTGGTATATGTCGGCGCTGTCATGGTTTTGTTTTTATTTGTAGTCATGATGCTGGATATCAATTTTTCAGCTGCTCGCTCTGGCTTTACTCGGGTTTTACCATTGGCGCTGGTGGTGGCGGTTGGCTTTGTTATTATATTGAGTCAAATAAGCCAGCACCCTTCATTTGCGCTCGAGGCAGCAGCGGCTTCTGAATCTGAGTCGGTGAGCAATGTGCGTCAACTTGGCCGATTATTGTATACGGATTACTTTTACCCATTTGAGATTGCTGCGGTGATTTTGTTGGTTGCGATGGTAGCGGCCATAAGCTTAACTTTCCGCGGTAAACGCAATCGAAAAAGCCAGAATATTGACAAGCAAGTCCGAGTGACTAAGTCTGAGCGGTTGAAAATTATTAAGATCGACAAGTCAAAAAGTCAGCAGGTGGAGGAGTCATGATTGGCCTAACCGACTATTTAATTGTCGCGGCGATATTATTTTCGATCAGTATTGCGGGCATTATCATCAACCGTAAAAATGTTATTACGCTATTAATGTGTATCGAATTAATGTTGTTAGCGGTCAATATTAACTTCATAGCTTTTAGCTATTACTTGAATGATTTACAAGGACAATTGTTTGTATTTTTTATTTTAACGGTTGCAGCAGCTGAAGCGGCCATTGGACTGGCGATTTTAGTAGCGCTGTTTCGCAACCGGACATCGATTGATGTCGAAGAACTCAATCAATTAAAAGGCTAGCGCTATGCAAAATACGGTGATTGCGATTGTATTCCTTCCACTTATTGGCGCAATAGTTAATGGTTTGCTTGGCGCAAAATTATCGCGTCGAGTGGCGCACTTAATCGCAATTATTGGGGTCGGCGTTGCTTGTTTATTAAGTTTTGAGGCACTCTATAGTTATCTTCAACACGAGCTAGATCCAATTAACTTTAATTTGTATAACTGGGCTGTTATCGGCAATGTCGAGTTTAAGATTGGCTTTCTGGTCGATCCATTATCGCTGATAATGTGCTGCGTGGTCACGTTCGTTTCGCTCATGGTTCATATTTATACCATTGGTTATATGAAAGATGATCCTGGCTACCAGCGATTTTTTAGCTATATCAGTCTGTTTACTTTTGCCATGCTGATGTTGGTGTTAGCCAATAATTTTCTGCAATTGTTTTTTGGTTGGGAAGCGGTGGGGCTCGTATCCTATTTGCTAATTGGGTTTTGGTTTAAAAAAGATTCCGCCGTTTTTGCCAATTTAAAAGCCTTTTTAGTCAACCGAATTGGTGATTTTGGCTTTCTGATTGGTATCGCTGCAATCTTTTATTACTTCGATACTCTCGATTACCGCACGGTGTTCACACAACTTGAGACATTCTCGGCGGCACAACCCATGTTATCGATTGGTTTTGGTGATTGGTCGGCGATAACCTTTATTTGTATCTGTCTTTTTATTGGAGCGATGGGTAAGTCGGCGCAAGTTCCGCTGCACGTCTGGTTGCCGGATTCGATGGAAGGTCCGACTCCAATCTCAGCTCTAATTCATGCAGCGACGATGGTTACGGCGGGTGTTTTTATGGTGACTCGACTGTCGCCGCTTTTTGAGCTATCGGATACTGCTCTTTCCTTTGTCATGCTCATCGGCGCCATCACTGCACTATCGATGGGATTGCTAGGTATTGTGCAAAACGACATTAAGCGTGTGATCGCTTATTCAACGTTGTCTCAATTAGGCTATATGGTTGCGGCACTTGGAGTTTCGGCTTATGCGGCGAGTATTTTTCACCTTATGACACACGCGTTTTTTAAGGCGTTATTATTCCTCGCTGCTGGTTCTGTTATTATCGCGATGCACCACATTCAAGATGTTCGGCAAATGGGTGGATTACGGCGCCACTTACCGATTACCTGGTTTACTTCCCTAATTGGAACTTTAGCGTTAATAGGTTTTCCGTTCTTTTCCGGGTTTTATTCGAAGGATGCGATTATTGAGTCGGTTCATTTATCTGAGCGCTGGGGCAGTGACTTTACCTATTTCTGTTTAATCGTTGGGGTATTTTTCACTGCGCTCTATAGCATGCGTTTGTACTATATTGTGTTTCATCAACAAGAGCGTATGGATGAGCACACTAAAGCTCATCTGCAAGAATCACCGAAAGTGATTTGGGTGCCCTTGGTTGCGTTGGCGATACCTTCGGTAATGATTGCTTGGTGGACTATGGAACCCATATTATTCGGTTCCTTGTTGGACTCCGCTATCACCATTAAACCTGAGAACGATGTAGTAGCGTTACTGTCGCGCGAGTTTACCTCAATTTGGGGCTTCTCCTTACATGGCTTTTTAACCTTGCCTTTTGCCATGATGTTAATCGGCGTAGTGGTGGCTAGTTATTGCTATTTAATAAACCCTAATGTGCCTTCATGGTTGAAGCTTAAATTTCAATCCATGCACCGAATTCTAAGTCATCAATATTATGTCGATGCATTTAATCAAAATGTCATTGTACGCGGCGTATTAACAATTTCGCGTGGCCTTTGGTCATTTGGTGATAAAACTTTAATTGATGGTGTGATCATTAATGGTTCGGCGAAGA
>JABXHQ010000018.1 GCA_013373545.1 Gammaproteobacteria bacterium | reverse complement strand
GTCCAACTTAAATGCTGCTGAACGATGAAAGTCGTAGCGCCACCCAAACGTGATGGTTTCAGAGTCTTCCGCAAACGCCCCCGCAATCCCTGCAATTGACTGCTCTAGTTGCACAGGAATAGCTGCACCACCGGTGATCTCAGCAACTTCACGCGGATCGGCATCTTCAATCTCATAGGTGATATGGAAGACTGACGTATCGGTATTGAAACCGATAGTGATGTACGCAGAGTCGGTGTTCTCGGGAATAAAACTATCTTCACCAGAGAAGCGAGCGTATTCAACTTCAGTAAACCAACTTTCACCCGAATATCGGATCCCAATGTTGGCAAAACTCACGTCATCCTCAACCGCCAACATGGCATCTAGGAACATTGGTGCTTGCTGAGCTACCAGCTGCGCCAGATCGTCTGTGGGTAAACCCAGATTACAATCCGGACACAAGGTGTAACCGACTCGGAACGACCAAGTAAAGTCAGTTAATGACCATACGATACTGGTGTTGTTACGACCGTCGGCTTGGCGACGATCAAAACCGTCCACTTCGCCATCAAACACATCGAGCGCAGGATCAACTTCAAACGGCATGGTTTCGCTAATGCGACCCAGCGAGAACTGAAAGGAGCTATCGAAGCTGCCTACGGTTCCGTTGTAGTTGTAGGAAATACCCTCTTGGTTATTAAGCGGTAAATCGTAGACCGAGTTAGGCGGCGTGATCCAATGGTACGCATAGCCCACTTCTAAAAATTCTGAGTACTTATAAAACGGAACCCGAATACGACCAAACTGAAACGATGATTGATCCGACAGTTCGTAGTTTAGGTAAGCCCAAGTAAACTCAGCATCCCAATCATCACGAGCGCGCGCGACCATTTGCACAGTAGCCGAGAGGCCATCGCTTAAGTCACTCGTAAACTGAACGCCGAAAAGTGAATCTCTCTTGAAACCAATGTCGCCATCATACCCTCGCAAGACTTCGCTATCGTCACCCGAGGTGCCCGCAATGATATTAGCGAACCCTTGAATTTGAACATCAGCCCAGGAGAGAGATGAGCACACTAATAGACTTCCGGCGATTAACCGGGCGCCTGCGGCTCGAGAAAAGGGAAATTTAGCAGACATGCTATAGCTCCTTTAATTTTTGGTGGTTGTTTCCCACATTATCTCATACTAATCTCATGATAAGCGTAGATGAGAAATTTTTTTTTGCAAAACAATCGGTTAAATAAAGGAGTTGAAGCAAACAATAAAGGCTTTTTAAAATCGCAAAAATTCTTAAAAAGCCTTTGATTTATAATTAATTTTTATATATCAGATGCGCTCGCATTGTGATCAATTTGACATCGATTAGCCGCGCAGTGGGTTAGCGGCTTTGGCGTCACCATACAAATTCCGACTAACTTCTGTTCACTTTGAATGGTCTTAATTAAAGCGCGATGCAAATCGGCTTTGGCCAATAACGCACCTTCATCACTGCCCTTTTTCGAGTAAACGCGATACTCATCAGGCCCGCCGCATGGTTTATGTCCAATAGCAACCAGCGCACAGTCTTGATTACTCGAGCACGATTGCGGGTTGATCAAATCAGTCACTTCGCGATAAAGCGTTTTGGCATACGCTTGCTTTTGCTGCAAAGTCTCTAAGCCTGCGGCGACTGGTTCTGCCGGAAGTTTTTCATTTGCAGCTGACGTTGCCGCTATCGTTGATTGAGTATCATTACACGATGCTAACATCATAATAATAAATAGTGAGCTAAGCACTGAAAGTTGTTTCATACTACCTTCTCCTCGAATTAAGATTCCATCTCCGGCGACGCAACTCGTAACACTTCTTCTATGGTGGTAAATCCTTGCGCAACTTTCATCGCACCGCTAATGCGTAATAAATTCATACCATCTTTGAGTCCTTGCTCGCGGATCGGTCCAACATCGCATTTACTGTGAATCAATTTTTTTACATTACTGTTAACGTTCAATAATTCGTAAATTCCTTGCCGGCCTAAGTAACCTGTTCCACGACACATGCGACAGCCCACTGGAGTGTACACTTGTTTCGGCTCACTTAAAGGAAACGGTGCTATCAAAGTTTGCCAAGCTTTACTGTCTACGGCCTGAGGTTGTTTGCAATCAGGACACAAGGTGCGCACTAAACGCTGCGCCATGACACCCAGCAAAGTTGCATTGACCAAAAAGGGTTCGACACCCAAGTCAATCAAGCGCGTAATGGCTGAAGAGGCATCATTGGTATGCAGTGTCGAAATGACCAAGTGACCGGTGAGCGATGCTTGAACCGCCATATCAGCAGTTTCTTTATCACGAATTTCACCAATCATAATGATATCGGGATCTTGTCGAAGTAATGCGCGGATCCCGGATGCAAAGTCAACATCGATATCATGATGCACCTGCATTTGGTTTAACTTAGGATCGATCATTTCGATGGGATCTTCAACGGTACAGACATTGACTTCCGGCCGCGCCAACAATTTTAAAGTGGTATACAAAGTTGTGGTTTTACCGCTTCCGGTCGGTCCTGTTACCAGCACGATACCATTTGGTTGCCCCACCATTGAAAGCCATTTTTTCTCCACATTCGCATCGAGGCCGAGGGAACTAAAATCGCGCTTTAATACGCCCGGATCAAAAATACGCGCCACTAACTTCTCACCAAATGCGGTCGGCAGCGTCGACACCCGCAACTCGACTTCTTGACCATCGGTCGCTTTAGTTTTAATCCGGCCGTCTTGTGGCTTGCGTCGCTCTGCGACATCCATTCGCCCCATAATCTTAAAACGCGCTAACACAGCATTAGTGATGCCGGCGGGAAACTCGTACACTTTATGTAACACACCATCAATACGAAACCGTACATTGCCTTTCTCTCGGCGCGGCTCTACGTGAATATCACTGGCCCTTTGGGAATAAGCATATTGCAGTAACCAATCAACAATTTGCACGATATGTTGATCATTGGCATCCACATCTCCAGCTTTACCCAGCTCAACTAAGGCTTCAAGATTTCCGGTACCTAAGTCTTGGTACTTTTCGCTGGCCGCTCCTTTAATTGAATGCGACAGCGCATAAAACTCTTGCTGAAAACGCCGAATGGCAACGGGACTGGCAAACACTCGGCGCACTTCTTTACGCAATATATGCTCTAATCCCGATACCCAAGCGGTTACTTCCGGTTCAGCGGTCGCCACCACCACTTTATTGGCATCGACGGCATAAGCAATAATGTTATGACGCTGTGCGAAGGCTTTCGACATAACCGCCGTAATGGCATCCACATCGAGTTTCAAAGGATCCAGTTCAACATATTCCATGCCACACTTCGGCGCATACCATTGAGCTAGAAACTCATCATCGAGCAGCGTTTTGTTATCGCTATGATGTTTTAGCTTAAACGGCGCCACCCCTTCAATCGGGTGTTTGTCGGCGGCAAGGGAACGCAATTTAACGCGGAGCTTGTCGAAAGTATCCGAGCTGATCAAACCATCATCAAGCATGGCTTGCAAAAAGTTGATGGTTAAAACTCGTTTATCGTTGCTCATATGTAAGATGCTCAGTTAGTCGAAATAACACTCGATGGATACTATAGCCTCATCCTACGAAATTGTGTTTAAAAAAGCCATTAATGTCGAGTAATCAGTGCGCCGGTTCACATTAAATGGCTTAAGCCTAGATTACAGTCGAAATACTGAACGAGCATTTAATGTGGTTTGAGTTGCAATTTCCAGCGCGGATTCTTGGCGTAAACTACACAAGGATTTAAAATTATCAAAAATATGAACTGGCGTGTTGCGTGGACCTTTACAAGTGGCCGGTGCCATATCGGGAGCATCCGTTTCCATCACAATTTGCTGCAGCGGTAATTCTTGCACCATTGCTCGAATTTTTACTGCACGATGAAACGTAATCGCACCACCAATACCGAGTTTAAAACCGTGTTGCTCATAACGTTTAGCCTGATTCAAATCACCATTGTAAGCATGAATGACCCCGCCATTTTGAAAGTTAAGCATTCGCAGTTGCTTTAAAACGTCTTCATGAGCACGGCGCGAGTGGATAATGACCGGTAGGTTGGCATCCTTAGCCATATGCAATTGGTGATGAAAAAACTTCTCTTGCAATGCTTGATCAGCGCGTCCTTCTTGAAAGTCTAAGCCGATTTCACCAACGGCTACTAAAGGTCCCACCGATAGCGCTAACTCTAAGTCATGCAGATGTTGTTCACTATGCTCATGAACAAACATTGGATGTAGTCCCAGGGCGCTGTGGACACCTTCCATCAAGGCACTAAGCTGACGAATGAAACGCCAACCCGAACGCTTAACCCCGGGAATAATGATGTCCGTGACACCATGTTCACGCACAACGGAAACTAGCTTTTTACGGTCAACGTCAAACTCAGGAAAGTCTAAGTGGCAATGCGTGTCGATCAACTCGATTTTATTATTTTTAGTGTTCACGGGTTTCAAAAAACTCCACTTCAGGGAAGCGCTCTTGAGTTAAATTAAGGTTAACCATTGTCGGTGCTAAATAGGTTAGATTATCCCCACCATCCAACGCAAGGTTATCGCCAGCTTTATTTTTCAGTTTCTCTAGTATCTTCTCGTCTGCGCAATCAACCCAACGCGCGGTCGCAACGGAGACGGCTTCATAAATACACTCTACTTTGTATTCGGTTTTTAACCGATGGGCCACCACATCAAACTGCAAAACACCCACGGCACCCAAGATTAAATCATTCGAGTGTAGCGGTCGAAAAACTTGCGTAGCCCCTTCTTCCGATAGCTGAATCAAGCCTTTTTGTAGTGCTTTATTTTTAAGCGGATCTTTTAACCGCACACGTCGAAATAGTTCCGGAGCAAAATTTGGGATCCCGGTGAATTTTAAATCCTCACCTTGAGTAAAGGTATCACCAATTTGTAAGTTTCCATGATTGTGCAAACCAATAATGTCACCAGCAAAGGCTTCCTCAAGATGCTCACGATCACCGGCGATAAAATTCACCGCGTTGGATATTTGCTGATCGCGCTTTAACCGCACATGATGCATCTTCATGCCTTTTTGATAACGACCACTACAGATGCGCATAAACGCAATGCGGTCACGATGCTGTGGATCCATATTGGCTTGGATTTTAAATACGAAACCGGTGAACTTTTCTTCTTGTGCATCCACTTCGCGTGTGTGCGTTGCTCGAGGCATGGGTGCTGGTGCCCACTCGACAAACTTGTCTAACATTTGCGACACGCCAAAATTACCCAAGGCCGTACCAAAAAAGACGGGGGTAAGACGCCCAGCTAAAAACTCTTCCAGATTAAACTCATGGCTCGCTCCGAGCACTAATTCAAGTTCATCTTTCAAATCACCGAGCAATCCTCCTAACGCGGCTTCTGCCTCAGGATTATCGAGACCATCAATCACGCGCTCTTCTTGAATGGTGTGTCCCATTCCAGTTTGATAAAGATATATTTTATCGTCGAGGAGATGATAGACGCCTTTGAACGACTTACCCATGCCTATCGGCCAGGTCACCGGCGCACAATGAATTTTCAAAACATCTTCAACTTCATCAAGTAACTCAATAGGATCACGAATATCGCGGTCTAACTTATTCATGAAGGTAACGATTGGGGTATCGCGCAAGCGACAAACCTCCATTAATTTAATCGTCCGATCTTCAACCCCTTTACTGGAGTCTATAACCATCAAGGCCGAGTCGACTGCGGTCAAAGTACGATAAGTATCTTCCGAAAAGTCTTCATGCCCAGGGGTATCCAGTAAGTTAACCACACGCTCATTGTAGGGAAACTGCATCACTGACGTTGTGACCGATATTCCGCGTTGCTTTTCAAGCTCCATCCAGTCAGAGGTTGCATGTTTTGAAGCTTTACGGCCTTTAACGGTCCCCGCTTCCTGAATTAATTTTCCATGCAGCAACAACTTTTCGGTAATAGTGGTTTTACCGGCATCAGGATGCGAAATGATCGCAAAGGTGCGACGCTTAGCGATTTCTTGGTGTTGATTGGCCATAAAATACTCAAAAACAGCGGACTTGATTGGAAACCGGCGATTATACAATATTATCGAGCGACTACCGAATTAAATAACCGCATCGAGGTGCTTGCTCATCACCCAGCCATCTTCTCGCAGCGGCCCGGCTTGATAATAATTTTTGCGCAGCGCTTGGCGCTGGAATCCGAGCGATCGATAGAGTCGCTCAGCAACGATATTGGATTGCCGTACTTCCAACCAAAGGTGAGTACACCCAGCACTTTGCGACCATTGCAACCACTGTTCAAGCAGCGCACGACCATAACCATTACCTTGCACCTTAGGATGCAAACAAACATTTAGTAAATGGCATTCGTCTAACACCGGCTGCGCTATCAAATGCCCCACTAGTTGCTGCTCCGCGCTGCACACCGCCCAAAATAAATACTGACTACTCAAGCTATCGCGCAGCATTGCCTCACTCCACGGAAATGGGTAAGCCGCCTGCTCATTCGCCACAATCGTGGGTAAATCGGCAACTTTAGCTTGTCGCGTGCTCAGCATGATCCATTAGCAAATGACTAAGGCGCTGCAAATCTTGATAGACCTGACGCTTTAACAAAGGTGATTGAAAGATTTCGTAAGGATGATAGGTAACGACAAACGGAATGCCCTCTGGCGTTTGCCAGTTTTTTAGCTGCCATTGACTCATTTCGTTTTCTTGATCCGTGAGTAGGTTAGCCGTGTGCGCTCCCAAAACCAAAATTGCTCGGGGCTTAACCTTGGCTAAAACCGTTGCCGTATCTTGCGTCTGCTCACTCAACGCTGTCGCAGCCAGTTGGGCAAAGTTAACGCGATTGAGCCATTTCGGTGACACCGCTTGCTCGCAACAATAACTTAAGCCATTAACCAAATTACGCAAGGTTTTCGACGGTTGTCCGCGCAACCAAAACGACTCAGCAGGCTGCCCTGCTTGGTGCCGACAAACAATTAATAGCTCACCTTCTATCCAGCGTTTTTGGCTCGGTAACACCAAGTAGCCACGCAGCGATTCGGCGGCTTGCGCTGGTGTTGGCGCGGTTACCTCAGTTTGACTCGGTGGGTGAGCGTGGGCTGGTGCTTCGGCCGGTTGCTTCGCCCCATCAGTTAACTCCGTAGTGGCGATAACACTCTCGGTGGTGGAAAGGTGCTCTGTTTGCGGAGGATGCTCGACTTTAGCAAGATTCTCAGTGGGTGTGTGACGCTCGTTCGCTAATCGATTTCGTTCTGCGGCTTGCGGCGCAGCGGCGCGAGGAGCAGCGTCAGCAGGACGCATCGCGGCTGCGGGCTCGGTTGCGACGGCCGTCGTTGACTCACAATATTCATCGCGTAAAACCCAAGGGGTTAGCCCCATTGCGGTTAAATGCTCATAAGCTAAAGACACTTCATCACCGTTTCGCCACTCGATTCAACAAACACTCAAACGCCGCTATTGGTTCATCAAGTAGCGGCGCTCAAGCTTGGCCATAGTACCGCAAAGCTCAGCCAAGACCAAGACGCAAATCAATCCAAAAATGTCTTCTTTTAAGTATTAAACGCGAGCCATTGGAACCCGTAAAGCATCACCGAGCGAGGTTAAGAACACATCATCAAGCCGCTCTCCTCGATCCGCTTGCTGCTTAAATTGCGCAAACGCCTGATCGAGCTGCTGATGACTATCGAACTCATATCCTAACAGTCGCATTCGCGTTGCAAAAGCATTGCGCCCTGAGTGCTTACCCAACACAATCTGTTGACCATACCACCCAACATCTTCGGCGCGCATAATTTCATAAGTTTCACGATGCTTTAAAATGCCGTCCTGATGGATCCCTGCTTCATGGGCAAAAGCGTTGCGACCGACAATGGCCTTGTTCGGCTGTACCGCGAACCCAGTCACTTGCGACACTTTTTTCGACAGCGCGACAAGATGCTGTGGATCAACCGCAATATCGAATGGAAATAAGTCCTGGCGAGTATTAACCGCCATTACAATTTCTTCGAGCGCGGCATTTCCAGCGCGTTCGCCGAGGCCATTAATGGTGCATTCAACCTGACGCGCACCGTGCTCAATAGCGGCTAAAGAGTTAGCCGTGGCAAGTCCCAAGTCATTGTGACAATGTACGGAAAAAATGGCTTGATCGGCATTGCTGACCTTTTCGATTATCGATCCAATAAACTGACCAAAACTGTGTGGGACACAATAACCAACCGTATCAGGTATGTTGATAGTACGCGCTCCGGCACTAATTACACGCTCAATAACTTGCGCTAAAAAATCCGGATCACTGCGACCACCATCCTCTACTGAAAACTCAACATCATCGACAAAACGTCGTGCATAACGAACCGATTGAACGGCCGTTTCGAGTACGGTATTGCGCGTCATATTGAGTTTGTATTTCATATGAATGTCAGACGTTGCAATGAAGGTATGCAAACGTTTAAGCGGTGCTGGCAGTAAAGCCGCAACAGCAGCATCAATATCGCGCTCTTTCGCGCGCGCTAAACAACACACCCGCGTATTCTTAATCACCTTGCCAACTTCACTGACGGCTTTAAAGTCACCTTCACTCGCCATCGCAAAGCCAGCTTCAATCACGTCAACGTTGAGTTGTTCGAGGAGCAGAGCGAGTTCGATTTTTTCTTTTACCGACATGGTTGCACCGGGACTTTGCTCGCCATCGCGCAAAGTCGTATCGAAAATCACTAGCTTGTCTCGATTAGACATTGACGTTCCTCACGTTAGGGTTAAAACCCCATGCTACTGTGAGGGAACTTTATGACAAATGCATAAAGTGCATAAGCAAGCTAATTAACTACGCTTAGAACTTTACTGAATACTTCGTTGGCACGAAATTTCTATGGCAGTGGAATTAGGCGGAGCCGGAAGTTTGCTCATCGAGCGCATGACCACAATGCTTACAATAAACCGCGTCGAAGTCATGGCCATTGCGGCCACAAGTGGCACACGCTTCGTTATGCTCTTGCCCGGTATAGGCACGCACCAATTCGGCAGAGTAAATACCGGTAGGTACTGCAATAATTCCGTAGCCCATGATCATAATGGCTGCCGCTATAAATTGCCCGAGTGGCGTTACCGGAGCAATGTCGCCATACCCTACTGTGGTTAAAGTGACGATTGCCCAATACACCGATTTGGGGATACTGGTAAACCCTGAAGCGGCGCCTTCAACCACATACAAAGTTGAACCAAATACCACGACAAGGGTTAGCACGGTATATAAAAACACTAAAATTTTATGGCGGCTATTACTGAGCGCCTTCAACAAAACATTGGCTTCGCCGACATACTCAGCTAATTTCAAAATTCGAAATAAGCGCAGCACGCGTAATATTCGAATCACCAACATATATTTGGCGCCGGGTAAGATTAGGGTCAAATAAGTCGGAATAATGGATAGCAAATCGACTAATCCATAAAAGCTACGCGCATACAGCCAAGGTTTACGCACGCAAATTAAACGCAAGCCGTATTCAAGCGTAAATAACAGCGTGAACCCCCACTCAATAAGCCACAACCAATGACCAAATTGCAGACGAATGGCTTCAACACTGTCGAGCATAATAGCGACCACACTTAACAAAATGCTGACGATCAAAACGATATCAAACGCCTTTCCCATTGGCGTCTCGGCACCGAAAATGATGTCATTAAGATGCTCCCGCCAAGGCGAGAGCTGGTCACCTTCATTAAATCGCGGCGTACGCGTGCGCCGCCGCTTAATTAAGCCTTCCTGGTTCAAGTGTTTATCCGTTTGCTCGTGGCTCAATTAACAACTCAACACGACGGTTCTGACTACGACCGGCTTCAGTATCGTTTGTGGTTAATGGCATTGATTCGCCATACCCGCGAACGCGTAATCGTTCAGAGCTGATATTTTGCGACTTTAAGTAATCCGCTACGCTCTGAGCACGCTTAACCGACAACTCCATATTGTACGCATCACTACCAGAAGAATCGGTATGACCATTTACCGCTAGAACAGACTCATTGAATTCCGCCAATACTTTTGCCACTGAGTTAAGCGTTGGATAGAACCCGGACTGCACTTGTGAGCGATCGACGCCAAAGGTAATGTTGTTTGGCATAATGAGTCGAATGTTATCACCTTCACGCGCAACGCGTACGCCAGTGCCCTCGAGTTCATCACGCAATTGCTTTTCTTGTGCGTCCATGTAAGCGCCTACTCCCATACCAATCAGGCCACATCCCACGGCCGCATTGCGGGCACGCTTACTGCTTTTGCGTGAGCCGATAGCACCACACAATAAAGCACCAATTGCCGCACCTTTAGTGGCACTACTTACTTTTTGTTCGCCGGTGTATGCATCAAAAGTTTGACAACCGGATAACATGGTCGCGACTGCAACGCTGGCGGCTAAAGACTGCACTACTTTCATTTTCGACTCCTATTTATAATTAAGCTCGTCCAATAGACTAAAGGTTTTAGCTGAATTTTCAGTGAACAAACGCAGATTCAGCAATAAAAATTATCTTTTACTGGCAGATTTATTATAATGACAAAATACCATTACCACTAGGATCTCAATGATTTGACCCAAATAATGCTGGTCGAGCCTTCTCCGACCTTACGCTTTGGATTAAATCGCTTGCTCCAAAATGCAGGCTACCAAGTCGATCCCCTCGATAAATATCAAGAACTACTAAGTCGTGTTAACCAGCATTTTACGCCGCCTGACCTGCTAATAATCGGCTGGCCCACCCGTGATAAGTCAGCCCAGCTGCGCATAATATCGTCGATTAACCGCCCCGAATATTTGCGGGTTCCGGTAATTATCTTTGCGCGCACCATGAGTGAGTCGAATCTCGAAGCGCTTTCGCAACGACCTAAAGTCGCCATTCAGCTTTGGAGTCAGTACCAAAGTAGTTTATCACGCATCGAAAAAATGATAGATAAAGACGCTACAGCACCGACAGCGAATCCAGCCGCGGCTTTTAAAGTGTTGTTGGTCGATGACTCTAAAAGTGTTCGTACCGTTTATGGCCGTCAACTGACTAAGATGGGCTTACAAGTCACCTTAGCAGAAGATGCGGATGATGCTTGGCAAAAGTTTCAAGAGCAGCGTTTTGATATTGCCATTATCGATTACTTTATGCCCGGTGATAATGGCGCCATGTTGTGTGAAAAAATAGTGCAATCGGGAGCGTTTGCGCACACAATTCTGGCCATTCTTACCGGTACTTACAAAGAAGATATTATTTCCGAATGCATTAATGCTGGTGCTCGTGAGTGTATGTTCAAAAATGAATCCATGGCGCTGTTCAATGCTCGAATTACCGCCATGGTGAAACAATTGCAAAGCAATGTGAAGCTCGATCAGCAAAACCGCGACTTAGTGAATATCTTAACTTCCATCGGAGAAGGCATCTATGGTGTGGACCCACAAGGTCGCATAACCTTTATTAATCCAACCGGTTTGGACATCTTACGGTACGAGTCGCAACAGCAAGTTATCGGGCAACTCGCCCATCAACTGTTTCATCACTGTGATGAATATGGTCGTCCAATCAGCGATGAAACCAATTACTTATATCAAGCCTATTTATTACAAGACTCCTTAAAAGACTGGGAGGCCATTTTCCAAACTGCGGATAAAACCCCCATTCATGTTGAGTGTACCATTCAACCACTAGCACGCGGCTCGCAAAAAAGCAGCGGTAGTGTTGTTGTGTTTAAAAACATTTCGGAACGAAAGTTGATTGAAGACGAAATCAACTGGCAGCTTAATCATGACCACTTAACCCAGTTACTCAATCGCACCTACTTCGAACGCCTGCTACAACAAGAAATTCAAACAGTTCAAGTGTCGAACATTATTAGTGCCGTGTTATACATCGATTTAGATAATTTCAAACAAATTAATGACCAAGCCGGACATTCGGCGGGCGATCAGTTGTTAATATTAATTAGTGAAAAAATTCGCTCTCGATTGCGTCATCGCGACTTAGCCGCTCGACTCGGTGGCGACGAGTTTGCCGTATTGCTGCACGATATTAAATACGATGCGTTAGAAAACTTAGCCGATGTTTTTCGTGAAGTTTTGGCCAACACACACTTTAGCTACCAAGGACAAGAATTTCCGGTTTCCGGAAGTGTCGGAGTTGTAGCCATTAGTGAGCAGGTCACCGATTTAAAAACATTACTAATTAGTGCAGACCGGGCCTGCAGCATGGCTAAACAAAGTGGCAAAAACCAAATTTACATTGCAAGCCTGAATTATGAGAAACGCTCAGAGGAATCACTAACAAGTGGCTGGAAAATGCGCCTTAAAACCGCTTTAAGTGACAATCAGTTTCGCCTGCTCTACCAACCCATTTATGCCGCAAAAGATATCTATCAATTGTTATCAAAGCACCCTAATAAAAAACAATTTTCGTTCAGCGAACAATTGTCACCAGCGCAATATGAGTGTTTAATTCGCTTGCAAGACGATGACGGCAAGCTACTCTCGGCCAATGCCTTTTTAAGCGATGCTGAACGTTTCGACTTAATTGCCGATATTGATAGCTGGGTTATTGAAAACGTTTTTAAAATGGTGCAAAACAAAAACCTTTCTGCAACCATAAATATCAACGTTTCTGCGCATACGTTAATTTCCACAGCAACCGTCGAGCGCCTCATTGAACAGGCGAAAGCAATACCCGAGCGATGTCGTAACCAAATTCAGTTTGAACTAAAAGAACATCATGTGCTGCACTATCGCGATAGCTTAATGACGGTTACCCAAACCCTAGCGGAACTCGGATTTAAGTTTCAGATTGATGATTTTGGACGTAATTTCAGCTTATTCTCAAGGTTAAGAGAACTGCCCATTAACGCGATTAAAATTGATGGTTTATTCACGGCTAATATTGCCTGGGATCCGATCGATAAGAAGCTTTTACACTCGATGATTGAAGTTGCCCGAACCAGTGACATTACTACTTGTGTAAAAGCTATTGAATCACTAGATGCTTTGCGTCACATTGAACACGGTGGAGTTGACTTTATTCAAGGTTACTTACTCGGCAAGCCTCTAGAACGACTAAAATAATTCTGCAATAAAAAAAGCCGCGACAAGCGCGGCTTTTTCAGTAGACTAAAGTGTGCTTAAGCCGCTTCTTTAGAACTACTTTTCTTAGCTTTCTTACCTGTCCGAATGTATTCTTTGGAGTAGTCATCCACTTGAATAGCATCGGAGCGAGCCGCTTCAAACTCCATATATTGATCGGCTTCTTCCTGACTTAGTATCCCCGCAGCGACTGCGGTTTTCACCGTCTCATCAATACTGCGACCAGCACTCAATTGGCCAGATTTCATTGCTTTGCGCAGTGCCTTCTCAATTGGCGCCACAGCTAACATTTTAATGAAGGCATTTTCCACTCGGCCAGCAGCATCATCAACACCACCAAGATAAGCATCAACGGTGATACGATCACGCAATTCGTTGTCACTCAACATCGGCTTAACAATCGCCCGGTCTAACTTATCGCTTGGCATTTTGAATTGCTTACCATATGGGAAAACAATCCATTTCAGCGCGACACCCAACCCTTTCACTGGAATATTTTCAAAGAAGCCCATAAACGCCTTTTGAATTTCAAATAGGCTTTTTTGAACGCACCAATCAACATAAGGTAAATCACTTTGTGGACGCCCATTGTCTTCGTAATATTTTAATACCGTTGAAGCCAAGTAAAGTTGCGATAACACATCACCTAAGCGCGCAGATAAACGCTCCAAACGCTTTAAGTCGCCACCGAAAATCATCATCGATAAATCTGCGACCATCGCTAGCGCCGAACTCATTCGCGTTAGCTGCTGATAATAACGGCCAGTTTTATCACTTACCGGTTTACGGGCAATGCGAGCACCGGTTAAGCCTAAAGTTAAGGTGCGAATAAAGTTACTGACTCCGTAACCGACGTGACGGAAAAACAAACTATCAAACTCTTCTAGACCAGCTCGCTCATCTGGGTTAGCCGCGGCTTGCATTTCACGGAAAACAAATGGATGACAACGGACCGCGCCTTGACCAAAGATCATCAAATTACGAGTTAATATATTCGCGCCTTCAACCGTGATCGAAATAGGCATCGACATGTAACCACCCGCAAGATAGTTACGCTCGCCCATAATGACACCACGACCACCATGAACATCCATTGCATCGGTTACCACGGAACGCGCCAGCTCGGTCATGTGATACTTAGCAACGGCCGATACCACCGACGGCTTAACGTGCAAGTCCACCGCGCCAGCAGTCATATAACGCATCGCTTCCAACTGATAAGTGTTACCCGCAATACGCGCCAGTGCTTCTTCAACACCTTCAAAATGCGCAATCGATGTTTTGAACTGTTTACGCAACATGGCGTAAGCACCGGTCATGCGATAACTTAATTTTCCGGTTGCAGTTGCCGAAGCCGGTAATGAAATACCACGCCCTGCTGACAAGCACTCAACCAACATACGCCAGCCTTTACCGGCATACTCTTGACCACCAATGATCCAGTCCAGTGGGATGAAGACATCTTTACCACTCGTGACACCGTTCATAAACGCTTGTCCCATTGGATAATGACGATTGCCCGCAACCACCCCTTCATGATCGGTTGGAATCAACGCACAAGTGATCCCTAACTCTTCTTCATCTCCGAGTAGTGATTCTGGATCGTATAATTTAAACGCTAATCCCAGAACCGTCGCAATTGGTGCTAAAGTGATATAACGCTTGTTCCAGTTTAAGCGGATACCCAGCACTTCTTCACCTTTATACTGGCCTTTACAGACCACACCACTATCCGGAATTGCACCAGCATCCGAACCTGCTTCAGGTCCGGTTAGTGCGAAACAAGGTACTTCTTCACCTTTCGCAAGACGCGGCAAGTAATAATTCTTCTGCTCATCAGTTCCGTAATGCAGTAACAACTCCGATGGACCTAACGAATTCGGCACCATAACGGAAACGCCGAGCGCACCACAACGCGTCGCAAGCTTTTGCACAACAGTAGAATGCGCAAATGCTGAGAAACCTTTACCGCCATACTCTTTCGGTATGATCATGCCTAGGAAACCTTCTTTTTTCATATAGTCCCAGGCGGCTTTTGGCAAATCTTTGTCTTCGTGGGTAACTTTCCAATCATCAACTAAAGAGCAAAGCTTTTCTGTTTGTACATCAACAAACTCACGCTCTTCTTTCGATAACTCAGGTTTTGGATAGTCCAGCATCTTGTTCCAATCAGGGTTACCTTTGAAAAGATCACCATCCCACCAAACATCACCGGCTTCTAGCGCATCTTTTTCGGTTTGGTTCATGGGTGGTAACACCGATTTGAACAATTTAAAAATCGGTAAGGTAATCTTGTCTTTGCGCAAGTCATGCAAGAAATATAAAGTTGCAAACAGGCCGAGCAGTACCCACGGCACAATCGCAACGCTCCAAATAAGCCCACATACCACCAGAACACCAGCAGCAAGTGCTAGACCCGTTCCAGTTCTTAATCGTTTGTAGGCGCTAATCCAGAGAACAGCGATTAACGCCAGAATTTGTCCCAAGGTAATCATGACTTAACTCCAATCAGCTAACATTTTTAAGTGAATTAATCGGTTGTGCGCGAAATCCCGCTGCTAAAAACGGTAATAAGCGCTCCAAGGTCTGCTCCAGACTCACAGACTCACGAAAATCAGCGGCGGCAATGTCGCGTAATGCATCACTGCCAGCCAAAGTAAAAATCACCGTACCGAGCATAAAGTGTAGACGCCAAAACATCTCGCTGTTAGTTAAATCCGGTGCAGCGCGATGTAATAATGAGGTAAAGCGGGCTAAGTAGGCGGCATAATGCTCTTGCATAAATCGCCGCATATGCCCTTGGCTCTCGGCGTAGGCTCGTCCTAACAACTTCATAAAGTTAGATGAGCCTTGGTGCCGCCGATCGTCCATTGTCATCAATGGCTTAACCAACGTATGCAATACTTGCTCAACGCTAGGCGCCACTTGCGAAGCTTCCAAGGGTTTCATTTCTGCGTCTAACCCTTTAACAAAGCCCTGCAAAAAGCGATCAAACACCGCTTGGATCAGCGACTTTTTCGAACCAAAATGATAGTTCACCGACGCTAAATTAACATCGGCTCGGTGCGTAATGGTTCGTAAACTGGTCTCCGCAAACCCTCGATCAGCGAATAAGGCTTCTGCGGCATCCAAAATACGGTTTTTAGTCGATTGTTTGCTGGTCATGGTGATTCAACTATAAAGCTTTATTTATCAATAGGTTATTTTTCGCTGTTTAAACTTTGCCGTGACTTTGCCCAACAAAATCTAAACAACTGTTTGAAACATACGTTCATTTTACAGAAGTGTCAAGCCAAAGACCGCTGGAAAACAGACAATAATGCGACAGAAAACTAACGCTAGCGCCTGCGTTAAGGGCTAACGCGGTATAACTACCAAACTATCCAACACAGTGTTCTATACTCAAGCAACGCACAGGCTTTTAGGAGGAACAGCGGTGAACGAACGAGACCAGTTGCTGGCTCAGCTGCTAAAAATTTCAGTCGCACAATTACAACTTGCACTGCAAGAGTCGACTTCTGCGGTGAATACACTTGCAAACTCGCTCACCGAGATCGCGGCATCGATGGACACGACAAAAGCCATGTCGCAAGCATCAAACCTTGCACAGTCGCTCAACCATGGGATAAGCGCAATGCAATTTTATGATCGTCTCGAGCAACAAATTGAACATGTCGTGACTCACTTAAGTGATGCCACTGCGCTGCTCGAGCAACCAAGTGCGGCAGGCAAAGAGAGAATGGCAGCGAAACGACTCCAGCTTGAACAGCTTTATTCAATGGAGAGTGAGCGTCTGGTTTGTCGAAGAATATTATCCGGAGAATCAGTCGAGCAAGCTTTAGCCAACAGCAAAACTCAACTCGCTCAAAACAGCAGTGACGTTGAGCTTTTCTAAATCAATGCTGTAATTAATTTTGATTCACCCAATCGGCTAGCTGTGCTAACTCAATTGGCCAGCCTAATTCACGATCTTGATATTTAAAAACAGGAATTCGCTCGCCGTAAAGCGCGGTTAATTCATCATCGCTAATAATGTCCACTATCGTTAAGCTAACCGGGGATTGATAGCATCCCGCCTGAACACCATAGTAAAACATTCCAATCGCTTGTTCACAAAGATGACATCCGTCAGTAGAAAAAAGGGTTATCGTTTTCATCAGCAAATTTTATCAAGATCACTCAATTTATGTTTGCAGTATACCACCGGTGAATGTGATCACTGATTTTTCTGATTGTTTTTACTAAAAAACGGCAAAAAGCATTCACTTTTTATACAGGTGTCCGTATAATCGCCGCGCAAATTTTAATCATAGAGGTAAACTCAAATGGCCAAAGCCAAGAAAGCAACTAAAGCTGTTACTAAAAAAGTAGCGGCAAAGAAAACCACTAAGAAAGCAACCACCAAGAAAGCGACGCGTAAACCTGCAGCTAAAGTTACAGCAAGTGCTTTACAAGTTGCACAAGTTGCTTTTGACAAAGCGCTAGTTGAATTAGAAAAAGCGGCTAGCCAAGAAGTAGCGGTAACTGAGAAAGCCGTAGCGAAAGCAACTAAAGCAGCTAAGTCAGCAAGTGACAAACTTGCCGCTGCCAAAACCAAATTGAAAGCCGCTCAAGCGAAAGTTAAAGCGAAGAAAACTGCAGCTGCGGTTAAAGCTGTTGCGACTAACAAAGCAAAAGTTGCAGAATTAACCCAAACTGCGAAAGCCGCTAAAGCTGAATTAGCGACTGTTAAAGACGCTGTTAAAGCTGCAAAAGAAGCAGCAAAGACCGTTGCAGTTAAAGTTAAAGCTATCGCTAAGCTTGAGAAAGAATTAGCCAAAGCCAACAAAAAAGCGGCTGCTAAAAAAGCCACTAAAAAGCCGGCTAAAAAGAAAGCGAAAAAAGCAGCAACTAAAAAAGCTGCTAAAGCGCCTACACCTGAAGCAGCGCCAGCAACTGACGCGCCAGCTGCATCAGAAGCTTAATTAGCAATAAAAAAGGTCGCCATGGCGACCTTTTTTACTTTCCCTTCTAGCCTACTGCTTAGATGTTATTAACCAACTACGATGCAAGGGCTTCTTACTAAAATCTCGACTGGTCGTTTCGCGAGTAAACTCAACCATTGTATAACCCGCCGGTGGTTCGAACAGCATCTTAAATTTCTTAAAGTTATTCGAGAATAACAAGCGTCCACCCGGTGCCAGCAAGGCTGTTGCCAGCTTAAGTAATGCTTGGTGTTGCTCTTGAATGTCAAAGTGCTGCTCCATTTTCTTCGAGTTCGAAAACGTTGGCGGATCAATGAAAATCAAGTCAAATTTAGGCTTCTGCTGAACAGCTTGTTCGAGCCACTGCATACAGTCCGCGCGAATAAATTCATGATGATTAATGTCGATGCCATTTAAGGAAAAGTTACGTTGTCCCCAGTTTAAATAGGTATTCGATAAATCAACATTAGTTGTAATGGCACCAGCAAGAGCGGCGTGAACGCTCGCCGTTGCCGTGTAACAGTACAAGTTTAACAATCGCGTGCCCGGCTCGCTCCACTCGCCTAACAGTTGCCGCGCTTTACGATGGTCGATAAACAACCCCGTATCTAAATAGTCGGACAAATTAATCTCAAACTTTGCCCGCCCTTCACGAGCAATATCGATCGCTCCTTGCTGATCTTGCTTACCATACTGGGTATCACCGCGCTGGCGCATCCGAGTTTTAGTATGAACACGTTCAGCAGGAATATCTAAAAACCCAGCAACGACCGTTTCAATATCGCGCAAACGCCGCTTCGCTTTATTTAAATCAACCGATTTTGGCGGAGCGTACTCTTGAATATGAGCGCTAGACTCATACACATCAATCGCGGCTGCATATTCCGGAAGTTCTGCATCATATAAACGGTAACAACTAATCGACTTCTGCTTTAAAAAGCTCTTCAAAGCGGCTAAGTTCTTCTTTAACCGGTTGTTCAATGCTTGGGCTTCGGGAGAAATTTGCTGTTGGTAATTTTCCGCAGTCACCTCCTGTTTCGCTTGCACAAAATGCTCTGCGGAGATCGGCAGCTTTAACAACTCACACTGCAACGCGCCGTTGCGAAAACGATAGATTTTTTGCGCGCGAATGCCGATAGCATGTCCATGTTGTTTATCCGTCGACAAGATCAACGCCTGCCAACCAACAAAGCTTTGTTTTAACCACTGGCCCAGTTGTTGGTATAGGCGTGTTACCCTTTGGCTATCCTCCAAACGCTCTCCATAAGGCGGATTGGTGACCAGCACTCCACTGGTAGACTCTGCAGGCGGAGTCAGTTCAGCAAATGGCTTCTCGGAGAACTCGATTAATTCACTGACGCCGGCAAGCGCCGCATTTTCACGCGCAATTTCGATAACGCTCGCATCAATGTCATTCGCAAAAATACACTTTCGGGCAGTGCTTTGCGCGGCTTTAAAGCGATCCTGAGCAGACTCAAGTTCGGCCTGCCATAGAGCCGCTTGATGACGCTTCCAACCTAAGAATCCCCAATATTGTCGATCCAGTCCGGGCGCTCGATCAAGTGCCATCATTGCCGCTTCAATCGCAATGGTTCCCGATCCACACATCGGATCCATAAACACTTCACCAGCGGCATAACGCGCAGGCCAATCAGCACGATAAACCATAGCAGCAGCCAAATTCTCCTTGATAGGAGCTTCTCCAGCGCGCTCTCGGTAGCCGCGTTGATGTAATCCACTGCCGCTTAAATCGATACATAACGTACATTGATTTTTATTCACTCGACACTGAACACGAACGTCCGGCTGAGTCGTGTCAACCGATGGCCGCTGCTGATAGTTTTCACGAAAAAAATCAGCAATCGCATCTTTAACTTTCAGCGCAACAAATTTTTCATGGTTCAGCTTTGAGCGCCGCAATACTGAAGTCACGGCAAACGTCTGCTCTACCGAGAAATGAATATCCCAAGGGATTTCCATACAGGCTTGATAAAGACTTTGCTCATCTAACGCTTCAAACTGCGCAATTGGGAACAGCACTCGATTCGCCAAGCGTGACCATAAACAAATTCGATAAATAAGCGGCCAATCGCCATCAACAAGGACTTGGGTCAATCCTTCACGAGCATCGTCGGCGCCGAGGGATTTACATTCATCGACTAATAAGTATTCAAACCCTGGTGGGCAGGTAATAATAATTTGCGGCATTTTAAAAGAAAGGTTGCAATAAAAAATTCATATGCGTATTATACGCGCCTCGTCGACGAAGTACGATGAAAATATTTGATGCGGGGTGGAGCAGTCTGGTAGCTCGTCGGGCTCATAACCCGAAGGTCGTTGGTTCAAATCCAGCCCCCGCTACCAATTTTACGCAATTGCGACCTTCACATTTCCCTAGCCAATTTTTTCCTAGAAAAAAATTGTCACCAGTTAACTCAACAAACCTTCAATATAAGCTAGCACTGAACCGCCCAAAGTATCTAGCGCATAACCACCTTCGAGCATCGAAAGTACGCGTCCATGACTATAATCCTTTGCCAACTGGTTAATGGTGGCGCCCAACCAAAAATAGTCATCATCCACCAGGTTCCAGCCAGCTAAAGGATCTCGGCGATGACCATCAAATCCAGCCGACACTAAAATTAATTGCGGTGTGAATTTTTTAACTCGTGCAAAAGCCAGTTGTTGCATTGCTTGACGAAACTCTGTGCCAGCCGTTCCCGCCGCCAGTGGGATATGAACAATATTGTCGGCCGCTTGTGCCAGATCGGTGTTGGGATAAAAAGGATGTTGAAAGGCCGAACATAACAAGATCCGCGGATCGTTGGCCACAATATTTTCGCTGCCATTACCGTGATGAACATCGAAATCAATAATGGCAATTCGTTCAAGTCCATAATGCGTCATTGCATGGTGTGCGGCCACTGCAATATTGTTGATAAAACAAAAACCCATTGCACGGTTATGCAGCGCGTGATGGCCAGGTGGACGCACGGCCGCAAAGGCCTGTTGTGTTTGCTCTGACATAATCGCATCAATTGCGCTAACACCGGCTCCAGCAGCAGCGCGAGCCGCGGTTAAAGTCTCCGCCATAAAAAGTGTATCGGGATCCAGCGCTGTGGTTTCCCCTAGCCGCTCCAGTTGCACAAGGTGTTTGATATAGTTGTTATCGTGGGCCGCCGCCGCAGTGAGGGTGAGTAAATCGGGTGTAGCATAAGTTAGTTGCTGCGCTATTCGGCTGCTTTTTAACGCTTGTAGAATCACACCTAAACGCTCAGGACACTCTGGGTGCTGTGCCCCCATATTATGAGCAAGACAAAGATCGGAAGTGTAAATTATCATGCCATCACCTTAACTTTAGCTTTTTGCTAGCCAACGAAATTAATGGTGGAGGTTTACACTATCACAAAGTTAGTTGCATAAAGCAACTGTTCGGATCCAAACGATAATCAGCGAAGGGGGCGCACTCCAAAAAACCGAAACGACGATACAACGCGTGTGCGGCGGCAAAAAATGGTTGACTACCGGTTTCTAACGCGACAACGCGATAACCTTCACAGCGAGCGTCATCGAGCATTCGCGCAAGTAGTTTTCGCGCGACACCTTGCCGTTGAAACGCTTTAGCGACACGCATCGACTTAACTTCACACAGTGCATGGTCGTGGCGTTTAATTGCACCACAGCCAAGTAACTGCTCTGCGTGCCAAACGGTATAAAAACGAATCGCCGGGTTGTTTAACCCATCCATATCGAGCGCATGAACACTTTCTTTTGGTGACGTCTTATACATATCATTCAGATGTTCCTGCAACAACGCTAACACCGCAGGATGTTCAAGATGTCCCAGTCGAATATCCATCAGCGCAAGCTTTTAATCGCTTCTGCTGCTGTTTTAATCAAGGCTGGTCCTTGATAAATAAAGCAGCTGTAAATTTGCACCAAGCTAGCACCGGCTTTAATTTTATCAACCGCACTGTTTCCGTCATGAATACCGCCGACCCCGATGGTTGGCACTTGACCTTTTAAACATTCATTTAATTTTGCCAACACTTGTGTGCTCGGCTCGGCCAGTACGCGACCACTAAGCCCACCCGCCTCACTCGCATAGGGTAAACCGCTGACCGCTTGTCGATCGAGCGTGGTGTTCGTGGCAATAACGCCATCGATTTTAAAACGACAAAAGCTATCTGCCACTTGCTCAATTTCAGCTAACGACAAGTCTGGCGCTATCTTAACTAAAACAGGGACTTGCTTTTGATGCGCCACGGCCAATTCAGCTTGCTTAGCCTTGATTGATTTTAGTAATTCATCCAAGCGCTCACCAAATTGCAGATCGCGCAGGCCAGGTGTATTAGGTGAAGAAATATTAACCGTAATGTAATCGGCATGTGGGTATACTTTTTCCATACACACGGTGTAATCGTCAATCGCTTGCTCTTCTGGCGTTGTTTTATTTTTTCCAATATTAATACCTACAATACCTTGGTATTGCGAGCGCTCTAAATTTGCCACCAATTGATCGACTCCATCATTATTAAAACCCATTCGGTTAATGATGGCTTGTGCTTCAGGCAACCGAAACATGCGCGGCTTATCATTGCCTGGTTGAGCTTTTGGTGTCACGGTACCCACCTCAACAAAACCAAAGCCCAAAGCACCCAAAGCATCCAAATAACGTGCGTTTTTATCTAGCCCGGCTGCCAGTCCCACACGATTGGGAAAGGTTAACCCCCATAATTCAAACGGATCATCCACTGGAGTTTGTGCAATTAAAAAGCGTAACGGAGAGTCTTGTAATCGCGCCAGCATTTTCAATGAAAAGTCATGAGCCGCTTCTGGCTCCATTTGAAACAACAGAGGACGAATAAAGGGATAAAGTGCGCGCATGAAAATACCAACCGTTCGAATCTATGAGCATTTGCTAGGGGATAAAACAACACCGCCGCGATTAAAACAAATTTTAATCGCGGCGGCAACTGACCGTTACATAATGAAGCAAACCACTACTTGGCTTTTGCTTTCGCTTTGCTCTTGGTTTTCTTCTCCGCAACGACCCATTTTCCATTTTCATAATGCGCAGTCCAACCAGTCGCTTTGCCGTCTTGCTCGCTCATTACGTACTGCTCTTTGTTCTTACGACTGTAGCGGATCACCGCTTTGTTGCCTTCACTGTCCGCAACCGGCGCTTTGGTTAGATACGCAAATTTTGGATCCAACTGCTCTTTTACCGATAATATTTCTTCCACTAAAGGTGGTCGAGTTTCCCGGTTTTTCGGGAACTGGCTAGCCGCTAAGAAAATACCCGACGCACCATCCCGTAATACATAGGTATCATCCACTTTTGCACACTTGAGGTGTGGCATTGGAATTGGATCCGCTTTCGGCGGAGCAGGCTCTCCGTTACGCAGTAGTTTGCGCGTATTTTTACATTCTTCGCTAGTACAGCCAAAGTACTTACCAAAACGCCCGGTCTTAAGTTCCATATCAGCGCCACATTTGTCGCACTCAATGACAGGACCATCATAGCCTTTAATTTTGAAGGTACCGGCTTCAATTTCATAACCATCACAATTCGGCGAGTTTCCACAGACATGTAAGCGGCGGTTCTCATCGATAAGAAATGAGTCCATCGCTGTTTGGCACTTCTTGCAGCGGCGTTTTAACCTCAAATTGCGTGATTCAGCTTCATCGTCTTTATCAACCGCTTCAGCTTCTTCGCCGGGAATAAGATTCACAGTATTTTTACACTGCTCATCTTTTGGCAAAGAAAATCCGGTACAGCCGAGGAAAACACCGGTCGTCGCCATGCGGATCGCCAACTTGTTCTTTTCGCATTTCGGGCAGACTAAATCGGTTTCAACGGCCTGGTTGTTTTTCATGCCACCCTCTTCGGCTGGCTTTTCTGCCTGTTCAAGCTTGGCTTGAAAGTCAGAATAAAATTCGTTTAACAACTGCTTCCAGTTTTTGCCACCGCTAGCGATATCGTCAAGCTCGTGTTCCATGTTGGCGGTAAACGAGTAATCCAATAAGTCAGTAAAGTTCTCATTTAGACGATCAGTAACGATCTCCCCCATCTTTTCCGCGTAAAACCGCCGACTTCTGAGGCTAACATAACCACGATCTTGAATAGTCGAAATAATCGAAGCATAGGTTGAAGGACGCCCAATGCCACGTTTTTCGAGTTCTTTTACCAGTGCCGCTTCACTATAGCGCGGTGTCGGCTTGGTAAAATGCTGTTTCGGTTCCAATTGCTTGAGGTTAAGCGCTTGCCCTTTCGCTAAATCAGGCAAGGTGACATCGTCGTCATTTTTCTTCATTGGCGGCTGCACCTTGGTCCAACCGTCAAACCGCATCACTCGTCCCTTGGCTTTTAACTCATAATCGCCAGAAACCGCGGTCAAGGTACTTACATCGTATTCAGCTTGCGGCATTTGGCAGGCGACAAATTGGCGCCAAATCATTTCATAAAGCTTAACCGCATCGGGTTCCATCCCCATCAAATCTTTCGCTAATACATCAACACTCGACGGGCGGATCGCTTCATGCGCCTCCTGTGCCCCTTCTTTGTTCGCATAACGTACAGTATCGGGCGTTAGGTAACGATCACCATATTGCGCTTGAATATAACCGCGACAAGCACTGAGAGCGTCGTCACTCAAAAACGTCGAGTCGGTACGCATGTAGGTAATATAACCGGCCTCATAAAGTCTTTGTGCCATCATCATGGTTTTCTTGACCGAGTACTTCAATCGCGTACTGGCCGCTTGCTGGAGTGTCGACGTTATGTAAGGCGCTCCGGGTTTCGAGCGTGATGGTTTATCTTCGCGCGAGACAATTTCAATCTTATCACCTTCAATCGCGGCCATATCTTGTTTGATTTCGCTCTCAGATTGCGGTCGATACTTAGTACCTTGCTTACTCGCCACCTGCATTCGCAACTCATGACCTTTAGCGCTGACATCGGCGAACAACTCCCAGTATTCCTCAGGAATAAATGCTCGAATCTCACGTTCTCGCTCAACAATTAACTTAACTGCCACCGACTGCACTCGACCTGCCGATAGCCCACGCGAGACTTTCTTCCACAACAATGGCGACACCATGAAGCCGACAACACGGTCTAAAAACCGTCGCGCTTGTTGCGCGTTGACATAGTTCATATCGAGATGGGATGGTTTTGAAAACGCCGCTTGGATGGCTTTTTTGGTTATCTCGTTAAAAACGACCCGTTGGAATTTATCATCGTCACCGCCGATGATTTCACGCAAATGCCAAGCGATAGCTTCTCCTTCGCGGTCCAAATCCGTTGCGAGAAAGATGTGATCGGCTTTTGCGGCATGCTGTTTGAGTTCTTTAATGACCTTTTCTTTGCCAGGTAATGTCTCGTAATGGGCTTCCCAATCTTGCTCAGGATTAATTCCCATTCGCTTAAACAATTGTTGCTTAGCTTTTTCGGCTTTATGACGCGCCTTTTCTTCCGGCGCCATTTTGCGAGTAATCGCCGCTTGCCTTGCGCGTTCTTTTGCATCAACCGGCGCTTTCGCACCACCGCCAGTTGGTAAGTCACGAACATGACCAACACTCGACTTAACGATAAAATCATTGCCTAAGTATTTATTAATCGTTTTGGCTTTTGCGGGTGACTCAACAATTACAAGTGATTTTCCCATGTGCGATCAAATAACTCCCAAAATTATATCGGCTCGATGGGAAAAGCGAATGCGGCGGCGATGCTATTTCATCGCCCACCCCATCGAGCACTATTATCTGCGTACTTTTTATCCAACGTGCGCTGCAATGCAGCTAAATACGCCTAATGATGACGCAGTGTAAATTGTTTTACTTCAGGATCAACCTAAAATGCTTATTTATTTTTGGTACAAACAATTTGCGAAATCAAATGATTTTTTTCTTTTTTTCTTAAAACGAGTAAATTCTACGACTCACCTCACAAATTATTCATCTTATTAATCAGAGAGTTAATGCTCATTCAACAAGGCCATGGGTGGCCGTGAAAATACCTGACGGTTACCCAGGCTACCGGCAGGAACCACCAATAAAATCGCCGCAAGTGGCGCACCAACCCATAGCCACCAGTGCCAATGCGGCGTCATTTTAAAGACGTATTGGTAGAGCACAAACGCTAAACCTTCACTGGCGATCGCGGCCAACAGCCCTGACAGCAGTCCTAAAAGCCAATATTCAACTAAGGTTGTCTTACGCACAAAGGCGCGATTGGCTCCCAGTGTTTTCAACAATGCCGACTCATACAACTTTTCATCTAAGGTCGCTCTAGTCGTTGCAAATAAGACCGCAAGCCCAGCCAAAACCACAAACACTAATACCACTTCAACGGCCAACGATGCTTTATCTAAAACTTTACGCACTTCGTTTAAAATCAAGTCTAGTTCGATTACCGATACCGTTGGAAACTGCTCAACAAATTGATTTAACAAACGCTTGTTTTCCGGTGCCAGATAAAAACTGGTTATATAAGTGGCTGGAAACTTGTCGAGTGCTCCAGGATTGAAAATGACATAAAAGTTTGGTTGAAACGAATCCCACTCAATTTTTCGAATGGAATTGATCGTAGCGGTAATTTCATCACCCGCAATGTTAAAGGTCATGCTATCACCAATCGACAAACCCAAACGTTGAGCCATCTCTTGCTCAATCGAGATAACCGGCGCCGCGCTCGCTTGCATCGACCACTCACCTTCAATCAAGGTATTCGACTCGGGAAACTCACTCGACCAAGTTAAATTGAGATCACGGCGCAATGAATTATGGCCGCGCGAATTTTCCCCTAAATACTGTTTTGGATCTTGGCCTTGTAACTTGACCACTCGGCCACGCACCATCGGGAATACTTCGGATGCCGCAATATCGAGTTGCGCAAACTTGTCATTCAGCGGCGCCACTTCTTGCGGCAGAATATTTACCATAAAGTGATTCGGCGCTTGCTCCGGCAACTGTGCCCGCCAATCGGCAATCAACTCGTTGCGCATCAGCACAATAGTCGCAATTAAGGTAAGCGCAAGTCCGAAAGCCGAAATTTGAATCAACGAAGCACCTTGATGACGGCGTAAATGCTCAATGCCAAAACGCAAGGCAATGGTACGGCCTTGCACCAAGCGTTTAGCTAAAATAAGCAGCCCTAACGAGCAAGCTAAACAAACCGCAACCAAAAGACCGCCGCCGACGACTAACGCCGCCACCAAGGTCCAACTATTCGCGTACCAATATAAGATAATACTCAGAGTTGTCAGCGCAATGGCTAAAGTTAACCAGCCACTTAGTGACATGGGAGTAAGGTCACGGCGCAAAATGCGCATCGGTTGTACTGAACGAATTCGAATTAAAGCGGGTAACGCAAAACCCAACAAAACCGTTAGCCCAGTGGCAAAATTAATTAAGAATATATACAGTCGCGGGTCCGGTACTTGTTCGGGTAATAGATCCGAAAGCGACCGCACCAACAATTCGTTGATCAAGTAACCGGTCACCCCGCCCAAAAGATTGCCGAACAATCCAGCAAGCAACAAAACCCAGCAGAAAATAAACACCACTTGATTCTTTGCCAATCCCATACAGCGAAGTAGTGCACTGTGATCAAAGTGACGCGTCGCATAACGGTTGGCCGCAATCGCAATCGCGATGCCACCTAAGATAAGTCCGAGGACGCCAGATAAGTTAAGGTAGTTTTTGGCTTTTCCTAGCGCCGAACCTAATTGTGGCGCACCAGACGCGGCACCAATAATGCGTTCGCTGGTATCCAGTTCTGACTTAACCCATTCGTCAAACGCCAATAATGCCGACTCGCTACCCGACAACGCCAAGCGATAATTTAACCGTGAACCCGGCTGCACAATTTCGGTTGCCGCAACGTCTTCACGGTTCATAATAATGGTAGGAGAAAAATTAAAGAAGCTGGTTCCACCCGGCTCCAATGTAATCACCCCGGCGACGGTAAATTCTTTTACACCGATCTGTAATACATCGCCCACCTTAATTTTTAACAGTCCTAAAAGACGTGACGATAACCAAACTTCACCGCTATTTGGCGCACCAACTGTTGGCTTGCCTTCTGCAAAGGGTTCCGCTGCAATGGCGAGTTCTCCAGCCAGTGGGAAGCGTTGGTCAACAGCACGAATGGTCGCCAGTTCAAATTCACTCCCCGCCACAGCAACGCTCGAAAACCAAAGTAGATTTGACGTTGTTAACCCAAGCGACTCGGCCTCGGTAATTATTTCAGGCTTTATCGGCCGTGGGCCGGACACGACTCTATCGGCACCCAAAACCTGCGACGCCTCTTTCGTCATTCCGCGGTCGACACGATCGACCAACACGGTAACCGCCGTTAAGCCGCCGATGGCGATCCACAGTGCAAATACCAATACCCGCAACTCACCGCTTTTCCAGTCTCGCCAGAACAGCTTCCAAGCCAGGGACAAACTAAGCATGGGCAGCCTCCGCTTGGCTCGACGCGGCCACTTTTAAACGCCCACCTTCTAGCTCGATCTGCCGCTGACAACGCGCTGCAAGCTTCAAGTCATGGGTCACCATAATCAAAGTGGTTTGTTTCGATTCATTCAACTCGAACAGCAAGTCGGCAATGTGCTGACCGGTCTTAGTATCTAAATTACCGGTCGGTTCGTCGGCGAATAAGATTTTTGGCTCAGCGGCAAAGGCTCGGGCAATAGCAACTCGTTGTTGTTCGCCGCCACTCATTTGATTCGGATAATGGGTCAACCGATCGCCGAGCCCTACTTGGTTAAGTAGCTCTTCAGCACGCTTTTGGGCCGCCTTCACACCTTTCAACTCAAGCGGCAAAGCAACATTTTCCAGCGCAGTCAGCGTGCCTAATAAATGAAACGATTGGAATATAAAGCCCACATTTTGCGCGCGAAAACGCGCCCGCTGATCTTCATCCATCTGGGTGATGTCTTGACCATCCAATGTGACCGAACCAGAGCTGGGCAAATCCAAGCCTGCCATCAAACTCAACAAGGTCGACTTGCCCGATCCCGATGCGCCGACAATGGCGAGCGAATCACCAGCATCCACCGAAAAGTCAATGCTGTCTAAGATTGTCAGCGCGCCGTTGTAAGTAGAAACTTGTTTTGTTAATTGTGAGACTGTTAGCATAGTAGTATCAATATTCTTTTATTCGAGGGTTAGACCATACATGAAAGCTTGGTACAGGTTTAGTGGCTTTTTGTTAATGATTATTACGTGTTATACGTTGCCTGCGCAATCTCGGAACATTTTAATTGTCGGTGACAGTTTAAGCGCATCCTACAACATTCCACTGGAACAGGGCTGGGTTGAGTTACTGAAGCAGCGAGTAGCCGAGCAAGCTACCGACTTCAACGTAATTAATGCCAGCATCAGTGGTGAAACCACCCAAAACGCCTTGCTGCGCCTTCCCGACTTACTGCAACGACACGCCCCTGAAATCGTCGTGATTGAGCTCGGAGGTAACGATGGCCTACGGGGATTTTCTTTGCCCAGCATCAAGCAAAATCTAAGCGCAATGATCCAAAAAGCGCAAGCCCAAGGCGCAACGGTGGTACTCACTGGGATTCATATTCCGCCCAATTATGGGCCTGCTTATACCAAGGTTTTTTATCAAGCTTATTTAGATTTGTCTAAGCAGTACAACACATTATTCGTACCGTTTATTTTGGAGGGAGTTGGTGATAATCCGGAATTGATGCAAGCAGATGGCGTTCACCCAAAAGCAAGCGCTCAGCCGATTGTACTCGATAACATGTGGCCAACCATTAAGACTGCGATTGAGCAGGTGAAGCAAAACAGTGCATTACCAGCTGATAAAAAAAATGCGCTATGAGTCGATCCATAGCGCATTATATTGACCGTAAAAGAGACTAGCTATTAACGACTTGCTTTACCGCACGTTCTAACGCCGCCATACCGGCATCAATTTCAGCCTCGCTAATTAACAGTGATGGCGCCATGCGCAGTACATTAGGACCGGCCATAAGAATCAAAGCACCTTCGGCTAAAGTCGCATTCATAAAATCACGCGCACGTCCTTGATAAGCTTCACTGAGCGCAGCTCCCATTAGTAAACCACGCCCGCGAACTTCAGAAAATACCTGATACTGTTCATTAATCGCTAACAACTTCGCTTTGATATAGTCATGCTTTGCAACAACACCTTGCAACACACTCGCTTGATTAATCTCATCAAAAACCGCAGCAGCAACCGCACAAGCTAACGGGTTACCACCATAAGTGCTTCCGTGGGTTCCAACGACAAAACTCGCGGCAACTTTTTCAGTTGTCAGCATAGCTCCGACCGGAAAGCCGCCACCCAAAGATTTCGCCGTACTCAAAATATCTGGTGTTACCGATGTATGCATATAAGCGTACAACTGGCCAGTACGCCCCATACCCGATTGAACTTCATCAAATACCAACAACGCATTATGTTTATCACAAAGTGCTCGCACCCCAGCGACAAACGCTTCATCCGGGACGATAATTCCACCTTCACCTTGAATCGGCTCCATTACGACCGCGCAAGTTTTATCCGAGATCGCGGCTTCCAATGCGTCTAAATCATTGAACGCGACATGGTTAATTCCACCCGGAAGTGGCTCAAAACCTTTAGTGTACTTCTCTTGCCCGCCAACACTCACGGTAAACAAAGTACGTCCGTGGAATCCTTGATAGAACGCAATAATTTCATTTTTTTCCGGGCCAAAGTTATCGGCAGCATACTTTCGTGCAAGCTTAAACGCCGCTTCATTTGCTTCACCACCCGAGTTTGCAAAAAATACTTTTTCTGCGAAGGTGTGATCAATTAATTTTTGCGCTAGCTCTAGTGCTGGCTCATTAGTAAATACATTACTCATGTGCCACAACTTTTGCGCCTGATCGGTGAGGGCTTTAACCATAGCTGGGTGACAATGGCCCAAAGCATTAACCGCAATACCACCGGCTAAGTCGATATATTCTTGACCATTCGAGTCCCACACACGGCTGCCTTCACCTTTTACCGGAACCATTTGCATCGGAGAGTAATTGGGGACCATAACTTTATCGAAAGTATCGCGTGAAACCTGACTCATTTTTATTACCTACATTGAAAGTGTGTGCGTGAATAAGCCTGTATCTTCGCGGTTTTCAGCGCGGATTTCCACCCTTTTATAGGAAAAATATTTATTCACTATGATATGTATAATTATTCAATAAAAATAATAACTTAACTAACAATAGTATTTGCGCTTATAATGGTCGGCCGCGCTATTTTTAGTGCTTTAATTCGTTGGTTTTTAGTAATAAAAAACAGTACCGTTAGAGTTATGACGCAAGGATATAACGCTCGCTACCAGACAACGACTCATGTTTGATGATTGATTCAAGGAGTTAAGCCATTATGTTGCTATTTCGCCCAGTTACACAGGACGATGCCGACCAAATTGCGGTCTTGGCCGATAAAGCAGGTACCGGTTTAACAACTTTGCCAAAAGATAAAGATAAAATTCTTGAAAAAATCGAACTATCACAGCAATCCTTTGCGAGCGACGTCACTCAGCCGGGCAATGAATATTATTTATTTGTACTTGAAGATATTGCTACCGGGCAAGTTATCGGTACTTCGGCTCTCGCAGCTGCAGTTGGTTTAGAGCAGCCATTTTACACTTATAAAGTTGGCACCACCGTGCATGCCAGCCCGCGGTTTAGTATTCATAAAACAATCCCAACATTAATTCTTGGTCATGACTACACAGGTACCACAGAAATTTGTACTTTATTTTTATCGCCCGATCATCGCGGCGGTGGTACTGGCAAGTTGTTATCGAAGGGACGTTTTTTATTTTTGGCACAACACCCTAAACGATTTGCCGATAAAGTTATTGCAGAAATGCGCGGCTTTTCGGACGACCAAGGTCGCTCGCCTTTTTGGGAAAGCTTGGGTCGCCACTTCTTCGATATGGACTTTGACCAAGCAGACACGCTCAGTGGTGAAGAATCAAATGAGTTTATTGCTGAGCTGATGCCCAAGTATCCGATTTACGTACCTATGTTAACGCCAGAAGCCCAAGCAGTAATTGGTAAGGTGCATCCCGATACTGAACCAGCGCTTGAATTACTCAAGAAGGAAGGTTTTCGCTACCGCGGATACGTCGATATTTTTGATGCTGGCCCCACCATCGAAACTCGTCCAGAAGGTATCGATACCATTAAGAAGTTAATCAGTGGCGAAGTTTCCGCCATTGTTGATACGATGGATTCAGAATCTTATCTAATTGCAAATCAACAGGTCGCTGACTATCGCTGTACGCTCGATGCCGCGAGTGTTAATGCGGGCAAAATCACACTAACAAAAACCAGCGCGGAGTTACTCAATTTATCCGTTGGCGATAGTGTTTCGTTATCACCCCTTGCCTAACGTATATCGCTAGCTAGTTTTGTCGCTTGGCTCGGACACCCGGCTCCGTGTCCGCAGCACTCGACTGCACCGAAATGTAATTCGCGGCGTATACTCTACTGGGCACTGAAAAAGTGTACTGAGGAAAAGTACGCAGCATTTAGCGGTCGCTGTAAAGGAGGCTATTCGCCGATGCGAATTCACGCAGATTTTAACCAACGAATTGTGATTACCCCAAACGACTACCGCTGGGTCGATTCACCAATGCCGGGTGTTGAGCGAATGATGCTCGATCGGATTGGTGACGAAGTTGCGCGCGCAACGTCATTGGTGCGCTATCAACCGCACAGTCAGTTTTCGTCGCATACCCATGATGGCGGAGAAGAATTTTTTGTTTTAGAAGGCGTTTTCGCTGATGAGCATCACGAATATCCAGCAGGTAGCTATGTGCGTAACCCTATCGGCACTCAGCACACGCCCAAAATTGGAGCTGAAGGCGCCACTATTTTTGTTAAGTTACATCAGTTTGCAACAACGGATACGCGCCAAACAATTATCAATACGACTACCGAAAGCTGGCAGCCAGGCCTAGTGGATGGTTTGACCGTATTGCCGCTTCACAGCCACGGCACTGAGCAGGTCGCTTTGGTAAAGTGGGCTCCGAACACCCAATTTAAACCGCACCGACATTGGAGTGGTGAAGAAATTTTCGTGTTACAAGGCACCTTTTACGACGAGTTTGGCCGCTACCCTAAAGGTAGCTGGATACGCAGCCCACACCTCAGTGAACACACCCCTTTCACACGTGACGACGGTGCTTTAATCTATGTAAAAACCGGCCACTTACCCACATAACGAGCCGTTTCAGCAACACATTATTTTAAGCGGAAGCGCTTGAGATTTTTACTGTTTTCCGCAACTATCTTTCCAAGTTCAGTACCAACGCCGGCTAGTGACTCTACCCGACTAACGTTTAAGCTCGCGCTTTCTTTCAGATCTACCGCACGCTGAGCGATTTCCTGAGTGGCGGCAAACTGTTGGCGTACAGTTTCTGTCGACTCTTGAATTTCGCTTGCAATATTTTGTACTCGGTCTGCTAGCTCAATCAAAGAGCTAAGTGCTTCTTCCGACTTGTGCGCACTGTTAACGGCTTGCTCGCGACTTCGACTCATCGACTCTGATGAACTGGCGCTGCCAACTTGCAGGCGCTCAATCATACCTTGAATTTCATCTGTTGATTGTTGTGTTTTGCTCGCCAAATTTCTAACTTCATCGGCAACAACAGCAAAACCTCTACCTTGTTCACCAGCTCGAGCAGCTTCAATCGCTGCATTGAGCGCCAATAAGTTGGTTTGTTCAGCAATACTCTTAATCACATCTAAAACAGACTCAATTTGTTTATGGTCCGAGACTAAGGTGTTTATTTCTTCTGCCAGCATCTCCATGTCATTCGACAACTTGACCATATTTTCACGATTTTTCTGTACGATAGAACGTGATTTATCAGCATGTACATTCGTTTCACTTATCGCCGCTTCAGTCGCATTCATTCCATTATTAATCACAGAGATTGAGCCAGACAATTGCTCTGTTGCGGTTGAAATCATTTCCACACCCTGTTGTTGTTGTATTGCCGCGCTCTCTGATTGACGTGACAAGTCAGCGAGCGTTTGGCTTTGCGAGGCGACTTGCTCAATGTCTGCCGTTAGCTGAATGAGTAAACTATTCAAGGCGCTTAAAAACTGATTAAACTCTTCGGTTGTTGAACTGACATTCTGACAACGGTACTGCAAATTAAATACCTCACCATCACCAATAATGTTATTAATGGTTTTCTCCAATTGGTCACTCGTGGCAGAATCACGTCCCATACCGTAAGCAAAAAACAGCAAGAAAATTGCTTCAACAATAACGTATCCAGCGTGTATTAAGACCAAGCTCCAAGAAGGTTCAATAAACACATAGACGTTAGCACCACTCGATTGAAGGTAATTGAAAATAAAGTGATGAGCCGCGATCACCACTACTGCGACAATAATGGGCACAAAGTCGCGATAAGCTAACAGCACCGCCAGCAAGGAAAAAATCAAAAAGTGAGACTCGATAATACCTTGACTTTGATGAATGTGTAGTGCGGCATACACCATTAATGCGCTAGCGAAAGTTACTTGACTCGTGCGTGATTGCGGTGCGGACTTGGCAACAATCGAACAGACTATTGCGGTAACCACACTAACTAATATCCCGGATAGCCAGGTATCGAATCGGATCGAATAAATCACCGAGAAGAATGTTAGTGCATAAACTAAGTACAACAATAATGCTGTCGTCTTACCGCATAATTTTGGATTAAAGTTCTCACTCATAACTAGCCCCTTTATCGATGACAAAAGCACCCTTTTACCACTGTGTTTAACCAGAACTGTTTACGACTTTGACTATTTTGCTGGATTAAGAAGTTTTCTAAGCCTGCATTTATGCACATGGGTCCAGAACCGACCGCACCAAAATAAACCAACTCACCTTCACTCATCACAACAAGTGTTGGAAAGGCAGGTGCTTGAATTGGGAAATAGTCAGGTGTAACCCATTCAACTTGCATCGCCGGCACTTGCTTCAATGACTGT
>JABXHQ010000097.1 GCA_013373545.1 Gammaproteobacteria bacterium | reverse complement strand
GTCAAAGTGAAATAGATCTCGCGTTCTATCGGTCGATAGTTATTCAGTGTTTGTTGTTTACTGTCCAATGCATTGTTAAGGGTTAGCTGGGCACTTAACTTTTGACTGAAAGCATACTCAACGCCTAGGTCTAGTGTAGTATACGACGGTAACGTAACTGTCCCGTCGCGGCGAGTGCCGGTATAACGTAAGTGACTAAACCAACCCAGTTGATCGTACTGACCATTAATTTGATACTCGGCAAACTCGCGCGCACGGCGATTAAGTTGCTCTCCGGTCGCATTATCAAGTGCTTCGACATAGGTCATATTCAATACATGATTTAACCCCAGCGCATTGGCTTGCACTTGTACATCAACACCTTCGATAGTGGCACTGGCAACATTGTATGGTTGATAGAAAAAGTTAGCATCTGGCTGCCAGTCAATTAAGTTGTCAACATCATTGTTATAAACACTAATAGTGACTCGTCCAGAGTCAAAACTGTGCTTAAGATTGAGTTCGGTGCTGGTGGCGTACTCCGGTAGCAACAACGGATTACCAGAAGAGTATAAGCCTGCAGGGTAATATAAATCGTTAAATGTCGGTGCTTTAAAAGCTTCCGCTTGGGTAATTGAAACTAGCCAATCTGAACTTACGCGGTAACCGAAACTAACGTTATAACTGGTTTCATCATCAACGTTTTCTACTTCATCAAGCCTTACGGTTATTTCACTTAAAAAACGTTCATTTTTATATAAGTTACTAATGTAAGCACTGTTGGTATAGCGCTCATTAGTTGAATAGGGAGTTGTTGACTCTCCTACTTTATCTTCAAACCAATCCAATCCACCGGCTAACAGCCAATGTTCATCTAACTTGCGACCGAAACGTGCGCTTATCTGATTCCGCTCCGTTGCAAATACATCTCCCATTTCTTGTGTAACACTGCCGCCGTAATTTACCGAATCATCCTTACTATGCTTAACCGCCAATTCTGAGTTCCACTTAGCGTCGTCGTAAACATAACGAATATTTAACACCGTATTATCATAATCAGACTCGTTAATTTCGCCATAGGCGTTATCATACTCAGAGTTACCTTGGCTATGACGTAAGCTCCAATCAAGTGCTAAGTTATCACTGAGTCGATAATCACCTTTAAATGCGGCTGAAATACGTCGGTAGCCGTCATCGTCGGGCTCGGCACTTTCGAGCACGTCAAAACCATCTGCATGTTCACTTGCTAGAGTAATCGTATTTTTTACCCGTTCGTTACCAAAGCCGTAAGCCAGGTGGCCATGCTTTGCACCATGACTACCAATCGTGCTACCGAGCTGGTATTCGTTGTGATTCAATCGACGGGTAAAAATTTGGATAACGCCAGAGATGGCATCACTGCCCCATAACGCTGCGCGTGGCCCCTTAACAAATTCAACGCGTTCTATTAAGGCAACGGGGATCGCATTAATTTCTTTGACACCCAAGGTTGCTGAGCCAACGCGTACACCATCAATCAGAATGAGCGTGTGATCACTGTTACCGCCGCGGGTATAAATACTCGCGGCTTGGCCGTGACCGCCGCTGTTGGTAATATCGAGACCGCCAAAACTTTTTAGTAGCTGACTGACTGAAATTGGATTGAGCCGAGCAATATCATCTTGATCTAATACTTCCACACTCGCTAACGTATCGTCTAGCAACTGAGTACTTCGATTTGCCGTAATTACTAATTTAGCTTCTGTTGGCTGCTCTAAAGAAGCTTGTTCGGCAATCAGCGAACTGCTCACAATTGTTGCCATCGTTAACAAAGATAAAGATTGTTTCATAATTTCCTCTGTGTGTTCGCGCCCACCGCGCGATGTGATTTTTTCGGTTGTTAATCAATTAAGCCGGTCTCCGGACTTCAGCGAATTGCACTGTTACCGTTGCGGGGGCAGTGATGGATTTGCACCATCTTCCCGATTTTTCGATTCTTGCTCGAAACACTTAACTGATGACTAAGCGCAACTGATTTTAATCTCTGCAGTTGCTCAGAGAGTACTTAACGTGCACTATCGATAGCTTGACACAGTTGTTCCAATCCATCGAGCGCGCGGGGTGTGAAGCGGTGCAAAATATCACCATGAATCACAACCATTCGTTGATTAGCGACAGCATCAATTTCCTGCCAGTTTTGCCAAATTTCTTTTTTCGCCAGAGCCGTTCCTGAATGATGTGGGATCACAATAACTTCAGGATCGCGCATAACCACCGATTCCAATGACACCACCGGGTAGTCACTGCTTGCATCGTGAAAAATATTTTTCCCACGACAGTCATTAATCATCGACGAAATCCAACTATTAGGACCCAGGGTGCGCATTGGATCATGCCAAAGTTGATAAAAAACTTTTACTTCTCTGGTATTTTGGTAACGCTTGATGATCGATAGGTATCGCTGCTGAAGTTCATTGGCGACTGTATTTGCATTGGCGTTAAGTCCGGTGACTTCACCCAAACGAATGACGTCCTTGCTAATGTCACTGATTTGCTTTGGCTCAGTATAAAAAATGGAATAGCCTAAAGACTCGAGCTTTTTTAAATCGTCTTCTTTATTCGTGCTGCGTGATGCGACAATTAATTGTGGATCCAACTCGATGATTTTTTCGATCTGCACGCCTGTGTAACTACCAATGCGCAATATGTTTTTGGCAGCCTCAGGATAGTCTGCGTATTCAACTGTGCCAACAATTCGATCGCCAGCACCAATGGCATATAGCATTTCAACTAAATGTGGTGTTAATGCGACAATTTTTTGTTGTGCTAGCTGCTTTGGCTCTTGCTCAGCGGCTAGTGAGAAACTAAGTATATAAATTCCCAAAAGGACAATTAAACGATTCACCAGTCAACTCCTTTGCGGGCTTTTATTCCAGCTTTAAAAGCATGTTTTTCATCTTTGATTTCGCTAACGGTATCGGCCATTGAGCGCAGCTCGCTGATTGCTCCACGTCCGGTTACAATCACCGATTGCTCACTTGGACGGTTAGCAATAGCGGTTAATACTTCTTCTTTCGGTAAATAGTCGTAACCGAGCATATAGGTCAGTTCATCTAACAAAACAACATGGTATTGAGGATCACTAAGAAACTGCTTGGCTTGCTGCCAAACTTCAGTTGCTGCAGCAATATCGGCCTCCCGGTCTTGAGTATTCCAAGTAAAACCAGTACCCATTACGGCAAATGGTACGCCGTGTTGCTCAAGTAAGGTACGCTCGCCACACTCCCATTGGCCTTTAATAAACTGGACTACCGCTGCTTTATAGCCATGACCAACACAGCGAGCTACGGTTCCAAAGCCGGCAGTGGACTTGCCTTTTCCGTTACCCGTAATTACCAGTAGCAAACCTTTTTCAATTTGTGCTTGAGCAACTCGAGCGTCAACTTTTTCTTTTTGCTTTTGAGCTCTTTTTTTATGTCGTTCGTTTTTATCCATAGTATCTATCCTTTAGCGCGCTGTTAAAGCCATCAGCGCGTCGATATTTAAATGAGTTTGTAAACAATCGGCCAGCCGATCCAATTCCTGCTCGCGAATGGTTTGCCAGTCTTGGGCAACAATAGACGTTCCGTCAACCCAGCTTAAGATTGCGCTAAGCGTAGCAGAGTGTTCGAATAATCCATGTAGATAAGTACCGATAATTTGCTGGCAATCGGATACCACACCGTCTTGATACTCGGTACCGTTTTGATCATGTATCGTTGCGAAATAATTGGATTCGCGCGTAGTATCGGTGATTCCACAATGGATCTCATAACCTGAAATAGAACCTGAAACTGAACCCAATTGAAATTGTCCATTAACTTGCTTGAGTTGCTTTTGCGGCTTTAGCACTGTATCAATAGCCAGTAATTCTAAGCCTTTTGAATTTCCAGCACTTGATTCAACTCCATCAGGATCATTAATGGTTTGACCTAATAACTGGAAGCCTCCGCAGATCCCTACAACTTTGCCACCAAAGCGTAGGTGACGTTTTATGTCGCGATCCCATCCTTGCTCAACCAGCAACTTCGCTTCGGCACGAACATTTTTACTACCGGGTAAAATAATTAAATCAGCATTAGTTAAGGGTTGGCCGCGTGCGACAAATTGTAAATCAACATCTGGATGCCAGCGCAAAGGATCGAAATCGGTGTGATTGCTGATACGATTAAATACCGGTACTTTGATAACGATTCGGTGTCCTCGATTTTGTTCAGTCGCAACCGCGTCTTCCGCTTCTAATTTTAATTCGGGTATGAAAGGGACGACACCAAAAATGGGTTTTTGGCGATAGTTTTCTAGCCAATCAAGACCCGATTGCAAAAGACTTAAGGCGCCACGAAATTTATTGATAATAAAACCTTTTGTTAGCGCTTGTTCGTTTTTCGACAGTAAATCATAGGTGCCAACAAGATGGGCAAATACACCGCCACGGTCGATATCACTGACTAAAACCACCGGACAGTTGACGGCTTCGGCAAATCCCATATTAGCAATATCACGGGCGCGTAAATTAACTTCAGCTGGACTGCCCGCTCCTTCAACTAGCACTACATCATATTGTGCTTGCAATCGATAGTAAGACTCTAACACCTTATCAAAGGCGAGTTCTTTAATAGAACCAAAGCGGCTGGCTTCAAGTTGTGACACCGCTTGACCATGAATAATCACTTGTGAGGTTTGGTCACTACTAGGCTTAAGCAATACCGGATTGAAGTCTGTGCTGAGTGGTAAATGACAGGCAGCTGCCTGTAATGCTTGCGCGCGACCGATTTCTCCGCCGCAAGGGGTTACCGCACTATTTAGTGCCATGTTCTGTGGTTTAAACGGTGCTACGGCGATGCCTTGACGATAAAGTACGCGGCACAAACCAGCCACTAGGATGCTCTTGCCCGCATCTGAAGTGGTTCCTTGAATCATTAAACCATCGTTTAGCATCACCAGTCACCGTACTTAGAGTTAGGAACATGATTAGTAAAATTGAGTACGGGAAACAGCGTGCCGGACGCTTCAATATGCAGCGTTAATTGAGTGACACTGGCATAGTCGATGGAGATGTGTTGAAACTGCTTTGCGCGACGAAAATCCATATCTAAACACCAAGCAATTAGCGAGCGAATAACGCCACTGTGAGTGATGATCGTCATAACATTAACATCGCTAAAGGTATGTACAATTGTTTTAAAACCGCTTACAACTCGTTGATGAAAGTCACTCAGTGGCTCGCCGTTGGGCGGTGGATATTCATTGGGTGATCGAAAAAAGTTTTCTGCGGCGGCCGCATCTTGGTTCTTGAGTTCGCTATAACTGACACCGTCCCATAAACCAAAGTTACACTCTTTCAAACAGTCAAAAGTTTGCAGGGCTAGATTATGCTTTTTAGCATACTGTAGTGAAGTAGTATGACAACGTTTTAACGGACTGCTGAGCAATTGCTTCGATGGCGCAAGCTGGGTCAGCGTATTAAGTAGCTCCTGTTGTCCGTTCGCGGTTAGCTCACAATCTGTGTGCCCGAGCAAACTGTTTTGTATGCTGGGCGTTCCGTGGCGAACTAAATTGACCGTTATACTTTTCATCGTGGTGAAGGCTCTTTCAATGTGAGCGGACAACCTGCAACGACTAAAGTAACTTTATCAGCTACATTCGCTATGGCTTGGTTTAGCCAGCCAGCATGGTCGGCAAATTGTCGTGACAGTGCACCCATCGGTACAATGCCACTGCCAACTTCATTTGAGACGATAATGCAATTGCCAGAGAAACTTAGGAGCTTATCAACGACGGCGACTTTTTCTTCTTCAAACCCTTCTGAGTCGTGATTACAGAGCCAATTACTTAGCCACAAAGTTAAGCAATCAATGATTATGATTTGGTTGCTAGCGGCTTGAATTGGCGCGGACAAATAAAAGGGACTTTCGGTTAATTGCCAATGCGTAGGTCTGGAGGCTTGATGATGCGCAATACGCTCTCGCATTTCATCATCGCCAATGGTGGCAGTCGCTATGTAATGAACCGCTTGCTTTGTTTGCTCGGCAAGTTCTTGCGCCAATGCTTCGGCGTATTTACTTTTGCCACTGCGCGCGCCACCGAGTACCAAGTGAATCATAGCGCAGGTCTCCACAGCGTCAGTAAGATCAAATAGGTCATTAATTCAGTCAATTGTTGAGCAGCACCTAAAGTGTCCCCGGTGAACCCACCGAGTTGACGGTGCAAAAACCAGCCAAAGATCAACGTGGTTAATAATAATCCCAGCACCACTTGCCCAAACCCTGAAGGTAACCAAAACCAACAACACAGCGTCACAATACCATTGCCGATTAATGCCGTTATTGAAATAGATTCAGCGAGAGGCTTAGACTTAGCTTGCTCTTGTTCGGACACATAGGGCAGCGTAAATATAATCAGAACGGTTATCGATCGACTTAACGGATGGGCAACGAGTAACGCAACCGCCGCCGCGTCTCCTAAGTAAAACAAACTGCTTGCTTGTAAACTGAGCATGGACCATAGCGCTAAAGCGCCGTAGCTACCTAGTCGAGAGTCTTTCATAATCGCTAGCTTTTGGGCCACTGAAAAGCCACCGCCTAAGCCATCTGCAGTGTCGGCTAAACCATCTTGATGGAAACCCCCGGTTAGCAGAAAACTAATACTTAAAGTGAGCAGAATCGCAACCAGTGGTGGCAAAATTTGACTTAGTGTTATGAAAAGGGAAGCGCATATAGCGCCAACAATTAAGCCGACTAAACCAAAGTAGCGCGCACAAGCATTCAATTTTTCTGGGCTGTAACTGACAGCAAATGGAATCGGGATGCGTGTAAAAAACATCACGGCTAATGCCAACAGGTTTAGTTCTGATTTTAGCCGCGGCATAATCATTAAACCGTGACCCCAGCGCTCTCGAAACTGGCCATATCATTATAGAATTTTGCTGCGGCATGAAGCAGCGGAAGCGCGAGAGCGGCGCCCGTACCTTCGCCTAGGCGTAAGTCTAAATTAAGCAATGCTTGGCGATCTAAAAACTGCAACATACGATGATGGCCTTGTTCATTCGACTCATGACAAAACACCATAAAATCGACACAAGCCGGTGCTAATTGCGTGGCCAATAATGCAGCCGCGGTGGTAATAAAGCCGTCAACTAAAATAACTTTTTTTTGCGCGGCGACGGCTAACATGGCCCCCGCTATTTGACCAATTTCAAAACCGCCCACGGCGCTTAATATTTCCAGTGGTGAGGTTAAGTTTTCGCCGTGGAGTCTAAGGGCCGATTCGATAATGGCAAGCTTTTTACTGAGCACGTGATCGCTGATTCCAGTGCCTCGCCCAACACATTCATCGGCTGACACTTTGAGAATCGCCGCCATCATTGCCGCGGCACTAGAACTGTTACCTATTCCCATTTCACCAAAGCCAATGACATTACTGCCTTGGTCTAAAATTTCACTCGCGATGGCGGCGCCTAGTGCTAGGCATTGGTTGGCTTGTGCTTTCGTCATGGCTGGCTGTTGACAAAAATTCTTCGTACCGCGGGCGATCGCTTGCTGAATTAAACGGGGATGCTTAATCTCGGTTGCGATCCCGGCATCTATCACATGAAGTTCAATTTCATTGGTTTGACAAAAACAATTAATCGCGGCGCCGCCGGCTAAAAAATTATTAACCATCTGCGTTGTTACGTCTGAAGGTGCGATTGAAATACCTTCGGCAGCAATTCCATGATCGGCCGCAAAGATAAGCATTTGTGGACGTTTTATTTGCAGCGGCTCATCACCCAGCACTTGGGCTAGTTGCAATGCTAGGTTCTCTAACTGGCCAAGGGATCCGAGCGGTTTGGTTTTTTGATCAATGATAGTTTGAATGCGCAGCGATTGTTGATTCGATACCGGTGTAATCGACGCGATAAGAGCAGCGACGGATGAATTAAGCATGTTGAGTCATCCTATTAGTCAATATCACGCCGACTGCGAGATTTGAGAATTACAAAAAAGAATATGCTACCAACCGCTGAGGTAACAACGCCGACCGGCAGTACTTGATTGGCCAGTAATGATCGCGAAATTATGTCGACCCAAATCATAAAGGTTGCACCTAACACTGCGCATAACCATAAAATTCGGTGGATTTGTGCGCCAACCAAAAACCGACAGACGTGTGGGATCATCAAACCAACGAAGCCAATTCCACCCACATGCGCGACCAGCACCGCGGTGATGGCGGAACAAATAATTAATAGAAAAAGCCTTAAGCGACGCACCGGAACGCCGAGGGTATGCGCACTTTCTTCCCCCGCTTGAATGGCGGTTAACCAGCGTCGAAAAAATAAAAAAATAATAAATCCGATCCCGACAAAACTATATGGCAACCAAAGTTCGTGCCATTGGCTATTGGAAAAGCTGCCCATCATCCAAAACAATAAGCTGGCCGCAATTTCCGGTTTTGAGTAATACAGAATTAAGCTGGTCATTGCTGATAACATAAACGAAACCGCCACACCTGCAAGTAACAAACGTTCAACATGAGAGGCGGCTCGCCCAGCTAAAGTAAGCATTAGAGCGACCGAAAACGCTCCACCAATTAAGGCGCCAAAAGTTACGCTTAATACTGCACCAGGGATTAGTGCCATGGTGGCGACAGCGCCGAGTGCTGAGCCAGACGAGATGCCAAAAAGGTATGGATCGGCGAGCGGGTTGCGCGTGACACTTTGCAAGATGGCGCCGCAAAGAGCGAGACCCGCTCCGGTTATCAATGCCATCAGAATGCGTGGAAAACGAATCTGCCAGAGGATCTTTTCATGTACGCTTGAAATGTCACAACTGGAGGGGCAAAAAATACTCGCATAAACTTGCTCAAAAGTCAGGTCGACGCTTCCACTGGCCAGTGCCACCGCAAAACTTACGACCAATAAAATAATACTGACAAATAAAATGCTGGCGTAATGAACGCTAAAGCCGTGTTGGCGAGTATACCGGCGGTTCATTGCGGTAATTCCAAATTAAAACTAATGCGTTGACCGCCATGATAAGGATGACGATCGATTGCGCTGTCGACACCAAACACATTGTTGATATTGGCTTCGGTGAGTACTTCAGCGGGCGATCCATCCGCAACAATCTTGCCTTCATGCATCAGTAGTAAGCGACTGCAAAAGGCTGCGGCTAAATTTAAATCATGAATACTCACTAACACGGTAATATTAAGATTGCGGGCTAAATGTAACGCCTCGAGCTGGTGACGAATATCTAAGTGATTAGTGGGCTCATCCATCAGCAATAGTTGTGGCTGCTGAACAATAGCGCGAGCGATCATCGTACGCTGCTTTTCGCCGCCGGAAAGACGGTTAAAGTTTTGCTCTAGCTTTAATGCCAGATCGACCTGTTCAGCTGCACGATAAATCGTTTCGCGATCCGAGTTGGTGTCAAAGTCGAGCAGCCGCTTATGGGGAGTTAAACCCATTGCGATCACATCGTAGACAGTTAACTCAAATTGCGTAGGCGGTTCTTGTAATACAACGGCTACGCGCTGTGCCAGTTGTTGCCGATTAAATGCCGCAAGCGGTTGTTGCAACAACGTGAGCTCGCCTTGGCTGGGAACAATTTTGCGATAAAGGCAGCGTAGTAACGAGGATTTCCCCGCGCCATTGGGACCAATCAAGCCGACAAATTCGCCGTGTGTGACGGAAAAATTTAAATTATCGAGTATGGTTTTTTCCTGAACCTGCCAGGTTAAACCGGTCGACTTGAGTATGGTTGTTGTCGTTGCCACTTTTACTCCGAAAATGGGCTCGGCAGGCAAGATGGCAAGAACGATATGAGCGGAAAGCTAGCGTTGTCTGCCACCGAGTAACCCGCTCGGGTAGAATCAGTCATTAAGTCAGTACTTAATGTTTACGGCAGGTCTCCTGACTTTCGAAGTTAACCTCCAAGCCCCTTCCCAAACTTATTCAGTTCAGTGGAATGGCTCTTTGCTTCGATTACAGTTGCGGGTACAGTCGCGGATTTACACCACGTTCCCGTATTAAGTGCTTAGCACACCGTAAAAAGTGGCGGCAAGTATAACACAGACAATTCTTATCCTAAATCTCATTTTTGTCTAACTAGCTCGGATTTAAGTTATTCTGATGCGATGAGTGCTTGGCTAATATCCGTTGCCCAATCACTATCGGGGTGCTCGACCCAGCGCGCCATGGTTTTTCCTTGCGCATCGAGCAAAACCAGCGTTGGTGTGTATTCAATCGTAAATGGGACCCCAAGCGCTGGGGGGATTTGTTTGTCTTGTTCAACACTGACTAAATGCACGGTGATATTGGGGTTAGCCGCGGCGCTGAGGAGTTTAAGGACAATCGGAACCTCGCGCTCACTATCATGGCACCAAGTCCCGAACACAATCCATAAAGTGATCGGTTGTTGAATGCTGGCTAAACTTTCTAGCTCTGCTGTTGCTGGTTGATAAGCACTAAAACCTGAGCGAAAAGTTGCATGGGCTTCTAGCAGTTCGGTTGCTGTGATATTACCCTGTGTTGCTGTATTGCTGGCGCGCTCAGCTGCAGCGGTCGCAGCGAAGAGCAGTAGCGACATCAGTGCCAAACTGGGTAAGAGAAATTTTTCTACAGTGTGCGGCATTGCGCGACTCCTTTACGATGCGGTTTTAAGATAGGCGTTAGGATCCATATAAAACATTTTCTTCCAACCTTGTTGCGAAAGGTCCCAGCGCCAAATATAAGGAAGCATTGAAATTACCGAAAAATGTAAATGTGCGGGTTTGTCTTTGGCATTACCACTTTTACCGAGTGTACCAACAGCGTCGCCGCTGCGGATAAAAACCCCCAAATCTTGGTTGATACTATCAAGATGTGCGTAATAACTGAGTTTAAATTCGGGCCCTAAGATAAGTACTACCTTACCCCCTTTTTTTAACTCACCTTGATACAACCGAATGCCATTGTGTGCAGCAACAACCCCTTGTCCTTGCTGACCAAAAATATCAATGCCTTTATGGGTGACTGAGTCACCCCAAGGTGCAAACCAAAAAGATTCTGGGTGCCAATCATTACTAGTTGCGCCAACCACAGGTTGTTGCCAGTCGAGCGGTAATAGCATGATTACGAGTGCCGCGCTTAGCAACCACCAACGTTTGCGGACACCTAATTTTGGCGCTTTTTTTTCGGCTGTATCAGGCATCGTGAATCGGTTGGCTCGCGTGCAATGCAATGGTGTTACCTTCGCTATCTAATACAATCGCTCGAGCACCATGTGGACCGATTGAATGCGGCGGGTGAATAACTTTTCCACCATGTTGCGCAACCTGTTCGGTCGCTTCAATTAGTCGACCATCGACATTAAAATAAATTAAAGTGCTTTCACTCAATGGCGTGAAGTTGGTTTGCGGGACCAGGCAACCGGCTACGTCATTCGCTTGGTGGTCGAATACGGCAAAGCGAAAATTTTCATATTGCTCGACAGACAGAGAACAATTTAAAACCTTTTGATAAAAGCCAACTGCTCGATCAAGATCTTTAACGCCCAGATCGATCCAAACAAAAGTATTCATTTTATACTCCGCTAGTGATGCTGACTGGACATACGATCCATAAGAGCAAACAACACTCCAGCGACTACAAAAGCGGCGAATATGATCACCATCCAAAGTACTTGAGTGTGTGAATAGTTATTAATATCAAGATAAACTTTTAATAACTCGATTGCGGAGATGGCAGCAATTGAACTGATAACTTTAACTTTTAAACTGGAAAATCCAACTCGACCTAACCAACTTGGGCGTTCGCTATGATTTTTAATGTCGACACGTGAAACAAAGCTTTCGTAGCTGCTAAATACAATGATGACTAATAAGTTAGCCATTAAGCATAAATCGACCAAAGTTAATACTTTTAATACCAATGTGCTTTCATCAAGACTGAAAACTTGTGGTACTAGCATAATTAAATCTTCGAAAAATCTTAATAACAAAAGTGCAACCGCAATTAGTAAACCGACATAAAAAGGAGCCAGTAACCAGCGTGAAGAAAATAAGCGTTTTTCAAAACCATGTTCAATTTGTTTCATAATATTGCTCTTATTTTGGTGTGGAGGATTTGTTTTGTGACCATAAAGGTATTAGCCAATTAAATACTGAACCGATGGCAACAATGATGGCGCCACCAATAAAAAGTTGCAGGTTCAACTGTTCTGACAAAATTTGTCCGCCAAAATTTTGATGGACAAAAGTCGGTACTATGATGGCAAAACCTACAATGTACAAAAGAATACATAATTTTGGCGGGCGCTGAAATCTTACTTTCATATGGCTATCTTTCCCAGTGAAAAGCGTTTCCCTAAACTCGTTACAAAAAACTCTTGTACACCAGCGTGTTCAACTATTTCGGCTTGTTCAACTAACTGGTAAAAAACATTGCGATGAATTAACGCTGGCATATTATCGCGTACCATCACATAGGGGGCTGGTTCTGCGCTATCTGGATCGGTTTCAACCCACAGATAATGCTCGTCATCAAGGGTAAACTGATGGCCCAAATTATCTTGGAAAACGATCGCTTGACCGAGCTCGGTGGACTCGTTGGACATTAGGGTAACAACAAAGGGCGCATCCTCTACCTTAATGCGAACCTTTTCAGCGGGCGTTACCAAATAGTAGTCGTGGGCTTGTTTGCGCAATACCGATGCAAAAAGTTTAACCAAGGTATGGCGCCCGATGGGGCTTCCCATATACAACCACTGTCCATCGCGCTTGATGGTAATGTCGATATCACCACAAAATGGCGGATCCCATTTTTCAACGGGCGCTCCTTGCGGTTGTTGTAGCTGACTTTGCAATTTGGCTAAGTTCACAGGATCCTCGATGGTCACAGTACTGACGCGTATTCACGCTTGCTTCGAGCTATCATTTTAGCCAATACTGTAACACTAGTTGTAGGAGGAGACTATGTGGCACAAAACCTTTGTGGCGGAAAATGGTGAGACCTTTGTGGATAACAAGCGTGGTCTTTGGTTGTTAGCGATATTTATTCCCATGACGTCATTGGTCGGGCCGCTATTGGTAATGTCTGGCAGCGCACAATGGGTTTTATGGTTACCGATAGTTGTATTCTATGTATTGGTACCGGTGTTGGATAAAGTTATCGGTGAAGATCGCGGTAATCCACCAGAATCGGTAGTGACACAACTAGAAGCCGATCCTTATTACCGGGTAATTACCTTTTTATTAGTACCGCTTTTGATAGCCGGGTTTATTTTTAATGCCTGGTTTGTCAGCGCCGTGCCACTGTCCAGCATGGGATGGATTGCCGTGATGTTAAGCAATGGTTTTATGTGTGGTTATGGCATCAATCTTGGCCATGAAATGGGGCATAAGACCACAGTACTTGAGCGTTTTGCAGCAAAATTGGTGTTGTCCTTATCCTTCTACGGCCACTTTAATGTGGAACATAATCGTGGTCATCATGCGACCGTAGCAACCCCACAAGACAGCGCATCGTCGAAGCTGGGTGAGACCATTTATGGCTTCTTTTGGCGCGAGTATCCTGGCGCATTTAAACGAGCATGGCAACTTGAAGCGACGCGTTTGCAGCGGCGCAACCAAGCGCTTTGGTCATGGCAGAATGAAGTGATTCAAAGCACTCTAATAACGTTAGTGCTCTACACTGGACTTTCGCTTTGGTTGGGTATCGAAGTTCTGCCGTTTTTATTGTTAACCGCACTATGGTCGAGCTTTCAACTAACATCGGCTAATTACATTGAGCATTATGGCTTGGCTCGCAAACGACTTCCCAATGGCCGCTATGAACCCTGTCGTCCACAGCACTCCTGGAACAGCAATTTTTTATTATCGAACTGGACCTTGTTTCATTTGCAACGCCATTCCGACCATCATACCTATCCAATGCGGCGCTATCAGAGCCTGCGCCATTTTGATGCGAGCCCGCAATTGCCTGCTGGGTATTACTCAATGTTCCTGTTGTCATATGTTCCACCGCTTTGGTTTAAAGTGATGGACCCATTAGTGATGCGACATGCCGAGGGGGATCTGGCGGCAATGAATATAGCGCCAGGTAAAGAAGCGTTTTATCAGGCTCAATTGAGTGCGCGTTAGCGTGTGCCTTTTTTGATCCAATAGGTGTAAGGCGGGGCGTCGGTTTGCTGCTGGAGTAATTGATGATCCATAAATTGGCAAAACTTCACCACGTCCCGTAACGTGGCGGGATCGTCAGCAATCACTTTTACCACATCACCCGGTTCAAGATTTCGCAGTGTTTTACGGATCATCATTACCGGCTCAGGGCAACGCAGTCCAAGGGTGTCAAGGGTGGTGGTGGCGTTAACAGGTTCAGTCATGGCTTAGCGGTCAATGGGTTGAATAAGTAACTACTGTTGACGGCAAATAATTTAGAGCGCCGCGTTCGGCAACCAGTATAGCAGTGATCAGATAGCGGCGCAGGTGTCGCCAACTGATCACCGGAGCCGTTTGGTTAGGGCGTTTGGTTAACCTGTGTTTCGGGTGTTGGCTCTAAAAGCCGTGGCCGCAACCAACTGGCAACCAACATCGCAATAATTGCGGCGAAGAATCCAATGAAGTGCGGTGGCAAGGCTGATTCTGGCATAATGAACTCAAGCGGCAACCACACTAACAAGCCGGCGATGATCGAAGCGACAGCACCGGTATTACTGGCCTTTTTCCAGTAAATTCCCGCGATTAGCGGTACTAAAGCCATCACTAATGTGACTTTATAGGCGCTTTCGACCATGTGGTGAATGCTGGTTTGTTGCTGTAATGACCAGAGTGAATAGCCCACAACTAAAAAGCCGAATGCGAGAATGGTACCGCGCATTAGCCACAGTAGTTGCTTATCATTGAAGTTTTTATCTTGAATAAAAGGCCGAATAATATTTTCCGAAATGGTAACCGCCGGTGCGAGTAAAGCGCCACTGGCCGTACTCATAATGACCGATAACAAAGCACCAAAAAAGATCACCTGCGCGTACAATGGCATATGACTAATGATAAAGCTGGGTAAAACCATTTGCGGATCTTGCTCACTGATTTTCGCCATGGTTTCGGGCTCCACAATAAATGCGGAATAAGCGAGGAAAATCGGGACTGCGGCAAAAGCCAAATAGGCGATGCCACCTAAAATAGAACCCCACACAGCTATCGATTCACTCTTTGCTGAGTTAGCACGTTGAAAAGTATCTTGCTGTGGAATGGAGCCGATACCCATAGTTAAAAAGCCAGCGACAAACGTAATAATGGGTGCCCAAGTAAGTTCCGGCCAAAATTCGAATTTCCCCGCGGCAACGGCATGATCAATTACCGGCGCGACACCATCAGTCATATCGGCAACCAACACAGAAATCCAAATCAAGCCAGCGACAATGACAATCATTTGTACAAAGGTAGTGATTGCCACCGACCACATTCCACCAAAAAATGTGTAAACCAAAACAATGGCTGCGCCGATTAAAATCCCAAGCGGCATTCCAATCGCTCCTTGGGTGAGTACATTTAACACTAATCCAAGAGCGGTAATTTGCGCCGACACCCAGCCGAGATAGCTAATCGCTATCGCTAGCGCCACCGCAATTTCAACTTTTTGTCCAAAGCGGTTGCGATAAAAATCCCCAATAGTTAGTAGCCCTTGTCGATACAATGGTCGGGCGAAAAACAGGCCGAAAAATATTAAACAAAAGGTTGCGCCGAAAGGATCGGAAATCAGGCCGCCAAGGTTTTCTTCAACGAAGGTGCCGGGGATCCCGAGTACCGTCTCGGCGCCAAACCAAGTGGCAAACACTAACGCGATGATTACGGAGATAGGTAAGTTGCGACCGGCATTAACAAAGTCGCGCGAGTTATTTACTTTGGTGCCGCCATACATACCCAGCGCCAAAGACAAAATTAAGTAAACAACTACAAACCCTAAGAGCATAGCGTAGTCTCCCGCTCATCAGATGACAAAAAACCGCTACTATAATCGACAAAGATTGGTTTTGGCGAATAAAAATATCACTCGTGACGGCCAAAAAATTTGCTGCAAAAAAAAGCCCCGAATAACGGGGCTAGTTTAAAGCAAAGTGACTTTACAAAAATTACACACGCTCAAAAACAGTCGCAATGCCTTGGCCAAGACCAATACACATAGTCGCAACACCGAGCTGTGCATCTTTGGCTTCCATTAATCGCAGCAAGGTTGTGCTAATACGAGCGCCCGAGCAACCCAGTGGGTGACCTAACGCAATTGCGCCACCATTAAGGTTTACTTTCTGTTCCATAACTTCGAGTAAACCAAGATCTTTTAATACGGGCAGAGACTGCGCCGCAAAGGCTTCGTTGAGCTCGAATAAGTCGATATCGGATACGCTCAGTCCAGCGCGCTTAAGCGCTTTATTTACCGCTGGAACAGGGCCGTAACCCATAATGGCTGCATCACAACCGGCGGAAGCCATAGCGCGGACTTTGGCAATCGGCGTTAAACCTAAAGCTTTTGCTTTCTCTGCGCTCATCACTAAAAGGCCAGAAGCTCCATCCGATAGCGCCGAAGCATTACCAGCGGTAACGGTTCCCGTTGGATCGAAGGCAGGACGCAGCTTGCCTAAATCGGCCACGGAGGAGTCGGCTCGAATGACTTCGTCAAAATCAAAGGTTTTTAAAGCTCCATTGCTGTCGTGACCTTCGGTCGCAACGATTTCAGCTTTGAAACGACCTTCGTCAGTTGCCTGTTGGGCTTTTTGATGGGAAGCGAACGCGAACTCATCTTGTTGTTGTCGAGAAATACCGTGCATTTTGCCCAATAGCTCAGCGGTAAAGCCCATAAAACCAGAGCCTTTAGCGGCATACTTTGCCATTTGTGGTGCGAAATCAACGCCATGTGTCATTGGTACATGGCCCATATGTTCAACGCCGCCAATTAAATAGGTGTCGCCATGTCCCGACATGATCCCCTGTGCCGCAGCATGTAGTGCTTGCATCGAAGAGCCACAGAGTCGGTTAATGGTTTGTGCCGGAACCGTGCGCGGGATGCTGGTCATCAGTTGAGCGTTACGCGCAATATTAAACCCTTGCTCTAGGGTTTGTTGCACACAACCCCAAATCACGTCCTCAATGTCGGCGGGATCCAAAGCAGGATTACGATCCACCAGTGATTGCATTACATGCGCAGAAAGTTGTTCTGCGCGAACGTTACGGTACATGCCGCCTCGCGAGCGTCCCATTGGGGTGCGAATGGCGTCGACGATTACTACTTCAGTCATAATTTGTCTCCTCAAAAACGGTTTTGAGCCTGGGGCTTAGTAGAACGTTTTGCCATCTTTGGCCATGGATTTAAGTTTTTCTGGCGCTTCATAAGCCGCCCCCAAGTGTGAATATTTATCAGCAAGTTCGATTAACTTATCGATGCCAAGCGCATCTGCATATTTCAATGCACCCCCTCTAAATGGAGGGAAACCGAGACCGTAAATTAACCCCATGTCGGCTTCTGCAGGTGTTTCTACAATGCCTTCCTCAAAACAGCGAATCACTTCAAAAATCATCGGCACCATTAAACGCTCAACGATTTCCTCGGCAGAAAATTCTTTCTCGGGTTGACCAATAATCGAGAAAACTTGATCATCGACGGTTTTTTGCGGACGACCTTTTTTGTCTTTGCTGTACGCGTAAAAACCGGCACCGTTCTTTTGACCGAAAAGGTCTTTTTTGTATAACAATTCAACCGGGTCGTTCGCCAACGCACTCATGCGCTCTGGGAAGCCTTCGGCCATAACGCCAACACAGTGCACTGCGGTATCGATGCCGACAACGTCAAGCAGGTAGGAAGGACCCATTGGCCAGCCAAATTTCTCCATCGTTTTATCGACAACTCTAAAATCAGCGCCTTCTTGTAAAAGTTGGCTGAAGCCGCGGAAATAAGGGAATAACACGCGGTTAACAAAAAATCCGGGGCAGTCTCGCACGACAATCGGCGATTTGCCGATAGCGCTCGCGTAAGCTACAACGGCCGCGACTGTTTCATCCGATGTTTTGCTACCACGGATGACTTCAACCAAAGGCATTTTATGTACCGGGTTGAAAAAGTGCATGCCACAAAACTGTTCTGGACGCTGCAGGTTTTTCGCTAGTAGATCAATTGAAATGGTTGAGGTGTTTGACGTTAAAATAGCGTCGTCGGCAATCAACCCTTCAGCTTCTTGCAGTACGGCATCTTTAACTTTTGGATTTTCAACGACCGCTTCAACCACAATATCAACTGGCTTAATATCATCGTTATTGAGGGTTGGCTTAATGGCAGCCAATGTGCGTGCCATTTTTTCCGCACTCACTTTGCCAATTTGCATGCCTTTATTTAAGATTTTCATCGCTTCGCCCATGCCTAAGTCGAGTGCTTCTTGGCGAATATCTTTCATTACCGCAGGTACGCCTTTCACTGATGACTGGTAAGCAATACCACCTCCCATAATGCCGGCACCCAAAACACCGGAAGTCTTAATGGCTTTTTGTGCTGACTTAGCAGCAACTTTTGCTTTCTTTTTCAGTAATTGGTCGTTTAAGAAAATTTGGATTAAGGCATCGGCTTGCGAAGTTTGCGCTAAATTAACAAAACCTTCGTGCTCAATTTTTAGTGCTTCGTCACGACTTAAGGTTGCGCTTTCTTCGATAACGCGAATCGCTTCCATCGGCGCCGGGTAGTTTTTGCCAGCTTTGGCGCCTACCATGCCTTTCGCGGTGTTAAAAGCCATTACAGCTTCTAGTTTATTCAAACCCAGCGGCGCTTTCTTTTGCGCGCGACGAGCTTGCCAATCGAGTTGGTTGGCGGCGGCATCTTTTGCCATGGTGATGGCAACGTCTTTAAGCTGTTCTAAGGTAGTCACCGCATCAATCGCGCCTACTTTAAGCGCTTGGTCGGCTTTATGTTGCTTGGCAGTAGCAATCCACTCAATTGCGTTATCACTTCCAATGACGCGCGGTAAGCGAGTGGTTCCACCAAAACCCGGAATTAAGCCGAGCTTAGTTTCTGGTAACCCAACTTGCGCAACATCAGCAGCTACACGTAAATCACAGGCCAGTACCATTTCCATTCCGCCACCAAGCGCAAAGCCGTTAATGGCCGCTACAGTAGGGACAGGTAAATCTTCGAACGCAGTAAAAATTTGATTAGCTTTTGCGGTCCAATCCAATAATTCTTCACGGCTGTTCGCAAACAAACCCTGAAATTCGGTAATATCCGCGCCAACGATGAACACCGGCTTGCTACTGGTCACAATGACCGCTTTTACTTGTGAAGCCTGAGTTAGAGCTTCGGTAACAGATTTGAGTTCTTCTAGGGTCTGACGGTCAAATTTGTTAACCGATTCGGTTTGATTGTCGAAGCAAACTTCGGCGATACCATCGTCGAGCAGCTGACAGTTCAGTGACTGGCCTTCAAATATCATGTTAGTGACTCCATCCTGTACAGAGAAAGTTAAAATCCTATAATAATCATAGGGTTATTGTATTAAAATTTTTACGTTGCACCCGTTTGGGTTGTCTATTGCACTGCATTAAAGCTTCATAGTAACACAGTTAACTGGTCAGACAAGTGGTGGGTGTTGCGAGCTGGAAGCCGGCGAAGTTCATCTAGCTTAGCTCGACCTATCACGAAGAACAATCCTAAATCAGGATAATCGAGAGCATTGTTGGTTTGGTTGTGGAGCACAACATAACGGATAGCTCTGACAAGGTTTTTCCGCTGCTGGGATTCTGTATAATGCTGGGCTGAAGATAAGTGCTGACATCACTTAACACGGCTCAGATTGATGATAAAGGTAGACTATGACAACTATTGTAGAAGCGGGTTATTCGGAACATATTGAAACTCTTATTCAACGCTACCAATCGCTATTAGCGGAACATAACTACGACTCGGTTGTGATCCCGTCCGGTATGCCAATTCGCAAGTACCTTGATGACATGGACTATCCTTTTAAAGTCAATCCGCACTTTAAAGCGCTGGTACCACTGGTCACCAACCCACATTGTCACATTGTGATCCCACAATCTGGCAAGCCATCTTTGTTGTTCTATCAGCCGGTGGATTTCTGGCACACCGTTCCCGCCGATCCAAGCGGTGAATACACCCAGCATTTTGACATTATAAAAATTGCGCGCCCACAAGAAGCTCTAGCTGAACTGCCAAAACAAGGGCGGATTGTATTACTTGGGCAAAAAGAAGGTGTGTTAGATGCTGTGAGCTTTTCGGCGCAAAACCCAGAAACCTTGGTTTATCCGCTGTATTGGCAGCGAGCTTACAAATCACCGTATGAAGTTGAGTGTATATGGCAAGCAAACCGAATGGCGGCTAAAGCTCACTTAGCCGCGCGTGATGCTTTTTATCGTGGTGAGACCGAACTGCAAATTAATGCTGCTTATTTAGCCGCAGCAGGAGTACTGGAAAATCAAATGCCTTATGGCAACATTGTCGCCCTGAATCAAAACGCGGCGATTTTGCATTACACCGACTGTCAAACGCAGCTTCCGAAGCAGCATCATTCGTTTTTAATCGATGCGGGGTGTGAGGTGAATGGCTATGCATCCGATATTACGCGAACCTATTCCTTCGCCAAAGACGATGAGTTTGCTGAGCTTATTCAAGCGATGGATGAAATGCATTTGGGTTTACTCGAAAAAATTAAACCACAAGCATCCTATGTTGACTTACATATTGAAGCGCACCACAACATCGCCGCTATTTTGGCCCGCTTTAAATTTGTTAGCGCAAGTCCTGAGGCTCTCGTTGAGTCGGGAGTTTCCAGCGCTTTCTTCCCCCATGGACTTGGGCATCAATTGGGCTTACAAGTGCATGATGTTGGTGGGCACCAAACCAATGCCGCGGGTGGCACGACTAATCCGCCTGAACAACATCCATTTTTACGCAACACGCGAATGATTGAGCAAAACCAAGTACTAACGGTTGAACCGGGTTTGTACTTCATTGATAGCTTATTGGAAGACGTTAAAGGAACCGATTTGAATAAAGATATCAATTGGGAAAAGATCAACGCATTTAAACCTTTTGGTGGTATTCGTATAGAAGATGATATTTTAGTGACAGCAAAAGGTCATCGTAACCTTTCGCGAGAAGCGTTTGCTGAGCTAAATTAATGACAATACCGTCGGGCTACCGGGTGCCTGCTGCTGATATTGAAGTAGAAGAAGTGATCAAAGGTAGCCGCTTTATTACGCGCATTCGAAATGTTGCGACGGTTGCCGCAGCAAAAAATTGGTTGAAGACTTTACGCGAACAAGAACCAACGGCGACCCACCACTGTTGGGCGTATATTGTTGGCAATCCACATTCAACCACGGATCTAGGTTGTTCAGATGACGGAGAGCCTGCGGGAACCGCAGGAAAACCGATGTTAAATGTATTGCAACATTCTCACGTGGGCGACTTAATGGCTATTTGTACTCGTTACTATGGTGGCACTAAGTTGGGAACCGGTGGTTTAGCACGCGCCTATGGTGGCGGCGTAAAGTTGGCGATGGAACAATTGACGACCTGTGAAAAAGTCGTCAAAGTTCGTTTGGATGCGACCATTGATTATGATTGTGGAAAAGACTTTGAGCATCTTCTTCAAGGTCATGAAGGCAATATTTTGGCAACTGATTATGGCGCGCAAGTTAACTATCAAGTTGAGCTACCCAAGCATCAACAAGAAGAATTACAACAACAATTAGAAGTTCGTTTTGGAGACAAGATACAATGGAAATTTACAAAATAGCCAAACACTTACACATGATGTTTGCCGGTTTGTCGCTACTGGGTTTTGTGATTCGCGGCTACTGGATGATTAGTGGTTCAAAGCTGCTAAATGCCAAGCTGGTGAAAATATTACCCCATATTATTGACACTATATTGTTAGCATCGGCGGTAGTACTTGTGATTGTGACCGGTTTTTATCCGCTAAAGTTTGATTGGGTAACTTTAAAACTGGTATTGTTGATAGCATACATCGTGCTCGGTACCTTCGCTTTAAAACGTGGTAAAACGAAAAGTATTCGTGTGATAAGTTTTGTTGCAGCATTGGTAACCTTCTTCGCTATTTATGGCGTCGCAATGCATAAGCCAATGTTTTAATTGGTTCACTCTTACCGTGCAACCTAAAAAAACTAATTTGCGACCCATTGGTATCTCAATCGTATTGTCTTTGCTTACCCTTGGGTTGTTTTATTTACTGAACCAAAGTATTACTACCTTGATGCATCAAGGAGGCGATGCTGGCGCAACTTACGGTGACATACTGACAACCGCGAAATGGTTAATCGTTGCGGGTATTTTAGTAAAGGGAACCTTAACAACTTTAGTGGCTAAACGAGAGTAACTCGTTAATTTAACTGGAAGCCCGAGATGCTTGAATCAATTTCAAAATTATTTTCAACTTTATCCAGTGCTGCAAAAACTGCGCAAGCATTGCAAAAGCTGATCAGTGATGTCGATGGTGATGAGCGCAGCTTGCTCGAAGAGCTGAAAGAAAATGCGGGACTATGTTGGTTAGTCACTAAACGCGAAGTCGCACCGATTCGAATTATTAATGAATTACAAACGACGGAATACGATCGTATTATTAAGACTGATTTTGATTTGGACAAACTAAAGCGCAAAAAAATTCGCGCATCCAAGCGTTATCAAGGAACCGATTTACAAGTATTCGTTGGTAAGTCGACGGCCGAACTTATCGAAAATATTTACGATCGAATTAAAGATATTAAACGTATTCATCGTATTGATCCCGATATGAAACGAATTCGTTGGCAAGTTCGCTTTATTAATTTGCATAAACGTATTTTATTGCTATTGGAACATCTTAAACGTAACGATTAAGTACTATTAAGATGTTCTACCTGATTGCAAACTATCTTAGTAGCATAAGTGACTTAATGTTCAATGCTGTATTAGCCCTAGTATCCCGTATTCAAGAGTGAGTAACCTCTGTGCCCAATGCGTTTATATCTGAGTTTTGCGACGCATGGCTAACCTTTGATTGTTGGTTGAATGAAAAGGAATTGGAGCGATTGGCTCGTTCCAAATCGAGTAGCTGTTGTTTACGTTCTAAGCCACCGGCATAGCCAGTTAACTGTCCATTTTTGCCAATCACGCGATGACAAGGAATTATGATCGCGATGGGGTTACGAGCATTTGCTGCGCCCACAGCACGGTAAGCGTTTGGCACATTAAGCGCCGTCGCTACGGTCTGATAAGACTCGGTAGCGCCATAACGGATGCTTTGCAACTGTTGCCAGACAGCTTGTTGGAACGCGGTGCCTTGCGGGGCGAGTGGTAGCGAAAATGTATGTCGCTTGCCATGACAATATTCTAATAGTTGCTGCTTCGCTTCGAGCAGCAATGCATTGGACGATAAGTTATGAGTGGCTGTGGTAAAACGAATCGATGTAATGGCGGTTGTGTTTGCAATGAGCAATAGTTTTCCAAACGGCGTGATGAGTTCATCGAAGTACATAGCGATTCCTATTCTTTACTCAGGTGTTGCCATAGTTGCATAGTTAAATACGAACGAAACGGTTTAACTCGATCATACGGATTGCTTAAGGCAAGCTTGTTAATTGCATGCTTGACGCCGAGATCACTGGATAATTCGATGTCTGGTTCACCCAGGTAGCGAAATTTCAAGTAATTGACGGTCCACGGACCAATACCTTTAATACTCAGTAAATCGTTCACTGTGTGAGAGTTTGCTTCAATATACCAACGCGCAAATTCTCGTAACGTTGTTTGCCGAGCTTGGGGCATCTTTAAAAAGCTAAGATCGGCTTGCAAGACAGCTTTTGCGCTGGGAAAGAAAAAATGTTCGCCACTTGGCTCACCTAAATGTTGAACTAAGTCAGCGACTAAATTATGCGCCGCAGTGACACTAACCTGTTGTCCACAAATAGCGCGAACGCCACCTTCAAATAATGACCACATCAGCGGGATCCGTAAGCCCCTGTGAATTTGTTCGGTCGTTAACCCATGACTTAGGCGCTTTTCAATAATATTGCTACTGGCATCGAGATCGAAGCGTTGCCGTAAATGAAAAACCAGCGGCCAAATATCACCAATTTGATCGAGCTTAAGTGTTAGGAGCAGCTTGTTTGGTTGTGCAGCTGCGCCAACGCAAAAGCTCCCCTTAAGTTGTTTAAATTGAAAGCTACGGTGGTAACCATCGTCGTCAAACCATTCGATGCCGTTTACTTGACGCCGTTTAAGAAAATTCAGCATGGCATTAAAATCAAAAGGCGGCCGATACGCGAGTGATAATGTGAGTTGCTTGGCGCTGGCCAATTTAGTGCGTCGCACATCTGAAGGGGTCATTTGCAGCTGTTTTTTGAACGCATCGTTAAAACGGCGTACGCTATTGAATCCACTGGCGATGGCAATTTCTTGCACTGGCAACCCAGTTTCATGGAGCAACTGTTTGGCGAGTAAGCAGCGGTGATGTTGAATGAATTGTTGTGCGGAAGTCCCGATATGAGTATTAAATAATGTCCGCAAATAACGCTCACTGATCCCGAGTTGTTTGCTAAACTCGGCCATGGTCATTTCGCTCAGGTCGCCTTGGTATATGCGTTCTAAAGCACGTTCAAATAGGGATTCACTCCCTCGCCATTGTGGCGATCCGGGAGCCGAATCTGGACGACAGCGCAAGCACGGGCGAAACCCCGCATTAGCTGCCGCCGCGGAACTGTGAAAATACGTGACATTTTTCTCTTGTGGTAATTTCGCTGGGCAAATGGGACGACAATAGATTCCGGTTGAGCGCACCGCGATAAAAAACAGACCATCGAAGCGGCGATCACGTGCTAAACGTGCTTGCCGACAAATGCTCGGAGTTAAATCAAAATTTTCAGAAGTCATGGCGTGAGTTTAACGCGCTAGGCAATAAAAAGTAGCTGGATCCGGCACAGAAAGTAAAAAATACATCTGGCAACGTAATTTTAGCGTAGTAATGGTTAAATCCTTAATGTGTTAAACCAATGAAATACCGAGTCACTTTACCTCTGTCAGCGCTCATTATGATCGCGATTATGGCGCTTTTGATCCAACTCAACCTCATTCCGGAAGGTGAGCAAATTCTCGCACAGCTCAGAGAGTCCGACTCATTGAATCTGTTTGTCTTGCTGGCTTTAGTAATTCTTCTTGAAGCTATTGTTTATGTTGGCTTTTATTTTCCTGGGCAATTTTTCGCGGTGGTGGTGGTGGTGCTCTATCAACCCTCGCTAACGAACATTGTCGGGTTGACGGTGGTCATGGTATGCGCCGCTACGCTTGCATCTCTGATCAATTATGTGCTGGGGCGTCAGTTGAAAGGCTCGGCAAAAGATTCGCAAGTAAATGGCTTTTCGCCTTCTGTGCGCCAATTATTAGCGGCGATGATTCATATTAACGCGCTGGCGTTCTTTATGTTTAACTTGGGCGCTAAAGGCGGCTCAATTCGCTGGGTGTGGTTGAGCGGCTTACTAAATTTACCCTACTACTTAGTGCTCGTGGTGTGCACCAGTTTGCTTAGTGAGCAAGTTTTAACTTTAGCGGAGAACTCACTGATTGTCGTTTCGCTGATCAGCGTTTGGCTGTTGGTAGCGCTTTACTTGGATTGGCAGAGCGGCAAGTTCAAACACTTAATCAAGCAACCGAATTAGGGCGTCATGTAGATTCGGAGCGGGCTTTTGTTTGATTAATTGCGCACACGCGATGTGTAGTTCTTTTTGTTGTGATTTTTCTAGCTGCTCAACCGCTTGCTGAAAATCGGTAGCGGCAATGGTGAGCGCTCGGCGATCGGCGTGCGTCAAACGCGAAATATAGCGGAAGCAATATAAAAAACGGCCAATGATGACATAGGGAAAATTTTTATTGCTAACCGGGCCATAGATGGCACTAAAGCCACCAAGTGGTAAGCCCTTAACTCGAGTTGATGCAATTTTTTCCGATCCAAAGTAGGCGCTGCTGGCTCCGATGATTCCGCCGCCTAGCGCACCGAGCATAAAGCTATGTCCGGCAACTGCGAAGTCTAATGCTGCGCCACCGACGGCGCCAGCAACGGTGGCGGCCACTAGCAGTTGCTTTTTTGATAGGCCCCAAGCAAACCATTGATCGCAGTCAAACAGGTCGCTGGGTAGATCTAAGTCGGCGATTGAAAACTCGGTATTCAAATGCGTATAAAGTGCTAGCAGCTCCTGATACGCTCGCGCTTCGCGTTGTAAAATCCACTGATAAAACTTTTGCTGTAAAGTTGGCTCAAGGTACTGTGCTTGCGACTCGGTTAACACCTTTTGTTCAACTCGGTAACTGCACACGTCTTCTAACAAGCGCGTTAAAATAGTGATGCTGTCGTAGCGTCTTTGTTGCTCGGTTGCCATTAACGCTGAGCTAATGGCAAGGAGGGCATCTTTCCAAGCCAGTTTTAAATGTGCGAAAACACTGAGTAACTCGGTTTGCTTTTGGTAATCAGCGAGCATCGGATTGAACACGGTAACCGATTTAAAGTATTGGTGCAGCGCTTGCTCCCATTCCGTCACATACTCAGTGTTTTTGATTGGGTTGATGAGCGCCATGCTGGGTTCACCGGTCCAGCGTAGAATTTCCATTTCGGTTTCATATTGACTGCTATAGGGCCGTGAACCATCGACAACGTATAAGATAGCCGCACCGTTTACAATCGGTAGCAATAGCTCAACTTCATCCGGAAAATCTCTTCGACAGTCGGCATCTAAAACAAAGGCTTTAATCGTTTGTGCGCGATCACTTGCACTTTGACTGTGCTCAGTTAGCCACTGCAAAACTTTTGATGGCCGCTGGAATCCCGGTGTATCAATAAGATGAAATTGACCGTTGGCGGTTTTGATTTCATAACGCTCAGCCGTTAGAGTAGTGCGGCTACGCGGACTAATTTGAATGCTGTCGTTATGCGCCAGCGTCGCAACAATCGAAGACTTACCTTTATTCGGGTGACCGACAACAGCAAAAGTGGGTGTCGCAGGATTATTCATTGGCTGTTGTTCCTTCGCTGGTCGCTGATCGGCTGTACAGTTGCCAGCCAGAAAGTTTTGCGGTGAAACGTCGCCACTCATCGAGATCGGTGGGATCCAAAGTTTGCGGCTGTTGGGCGTCAAAATCAACCGGATAGATAATGCCTTGCAGATGCTCCAGAGTATCTTCTAACTCACCGAGTGGAGGCTCCCAAGCCTTCACAACGATCACAACATGCAGGGGACTCACATCCGTGAGCGGATCCCCGCGCTGGTAAAGCGCTTGAGCATCTTGCACCTCGGGTAACGTTTGCATTAACGCGTCCGATAAAGCATCCCAATTATAAATGACATAAGGTTCTGGTAAGGACTCAAGAATACGGGCACGCACCTCATGTTGGGCGTGTGACTTATGATGTTCCTGTATCTTTTGGGTTAATTGAGACTCAAGATCGCTGGCCATGCGTTTGCTAATCATCAAACGTAACGGTAGCAAAAATAGTAGTCGGCAAACCAATGCATAAAACACTAAGCTGGCGCTAATAAATGGCCACCAATTACCCAGAGCTTGTTGGGCAAAGGCTTGGTTATCAAGGCGTGAATCTTGGCTATCAATTAATAAACTAAGGCTGGGTTGGGCACTGTCCCAAAACCACCAGGGCAGTGCAATCAACTCAAGCAATGGCTGCATTTGCTGCGGCTTTAACAGCGTGCTGCGCCAGACAAAATTAACATCGGATATAAGTAACAGTAAAAATAAAACCGTGAGGCTGGCGAGAGCATACGCCATAGCTGCGTATTGGCTTTGCAGCAATAACCAGGTTTGATCAACACCGAGTTGGCGCAGGTGCATTAAGTGACGCTGCCGCTGATTGCTCATAAGTGGCAGTCGGCTCAGAATTGCGGCTAGGTTGGTCGGTGCGTGCATGATCAGCGAAAATAAACTAAGCAATAAGCTAAGCAGCGGTATTAGCACGAATACCAGCAGCAAAAACATAAGATTAACGCGACCTTGTTCGTCACCACTGAGCAATGAAAAGGATAAAAAAAGTCCGATGATAAATCCGCTAAGGGTGATTGGCCAGGCGATGGCGCTTGGCTGTTTTACGTCTGACTGCAAAAAATGAACGTCCTTGGCATTGAAAATAGTGCTCTAAGTATACCGACTTCGAGACCGGTTGGTAAAATATCCGTAACTGTGAGTCAGGCACTGCCCGCAACGGCAGTGCCCGGCCAGGGAAAGTGAGCTTTAGAAATGGATCGAGACTTCGACGCCCGAGAACCAGTCTTTGTTGTCGGTTAAGTAGATACCATCGATATAACGATAGCGCGAGAAAGCTCTAACATCGATGTTTTGCGTGGATATACCGATACCAGCACCCATGTAAAAGTCGATTTCGTTGTGATCGTCATCGTAGTAGTAATAGTCATGGTGACGATCGTCGTGCACTATCATCTCACCGAGATCGATCCCTGCCTCAACATAGATCTGCAAGTCGGAAAATAAGCCCATTCGAGCGAAGCCTTCCCAAGCGGCATATTCATCGACATAGCCGTCAAAGTCAGTGATTTCGGCACTGGATAGGCTGGTGCCTACCTGAAAACCAAGGTTACTGTGCTCATCGGTAAACTGACCGTAAACACTAATCGAAGCGATGTCGCCGATATCGGCATACTCGCGGCTAACAGCTACACCAACAGCGTTTTTTGCCCACGCTGAGGTAATCGTCGATATAACAAGTAGGGAGAGGAGCAATAGCTTTTTCATTGGTGACTCACATAATTAATGGGATAATGGAGTCATTATACCGCGTGAACCTGAACCTATTCTTAATATATCACGGTGAGAACTTGTGACTTGAGATGAGCTGGGTGATCTGCGACTATAATCGGTGGGGTTATTGATTCGGCGCAGACCGAACTATGGAAAATTATGACACAATCGAATGAGTCGAAATCTGATGCGACCAAATTAGCTGGAGACGAACCGGATAACCGGCGTCTTACGCAAATAGAACGTCAGCTTAAGTCACAGCAGACCCGCGATGGTTTTGCAAAGGCGCGTGACGACGCTAATCGCGCGTTAGCGGAAAAGAAAATCATTTTAAATCAGCGTTTTGTTTTGCAAGAAACGCTGGGCTCCGGCGGCATGGGGACGGTGTTCCTTGCGCAAGACCTACGCAAGGTAGAAGCCACCGATATTAATCCATTCGTTGCCATTAAAGTATTGAGTGGCGACTTTAAAAAACATCCAGACGCATTTATCGCATTGCAGCGAGAAGCCTCGCGCTCGTCGAATTTGTCCCATCCAAATATCGTCACCGTATATGACTTTGATCGTGATAAAGATACGGTTTATATGACCATGGAGCTGCTTCAAGGCGAAGATTTAGATGCGTTGATGCGGCGTAAGCAAGCCGAAGGCTTTACCAAGTCGGCGGCAAAAAGCCTGATCCTCGATTACTGTCGTGCGCTAAATTATGCGCACCAAAAAGGCATAATCCACTGTGACCTTAAGCCGGCTAATATCTTCGTAACGCAAGAAGGCGCCAAAGTTTTGGATTTTGGCATCGCTCGTTTGGCGCGGCAAAATATTGACCATTTTGATGCGGGTAAAATTGGCGCCTTAACTCCGGATTATGCATCACCGGAAATGTTTGAAAATTTACCTCCGGATCCGCGCGATGATGTTTTTGCCGCGGCGGTTATTGCTTATGAATTATTTTCCGGCCGGCATCCCTACGACCATAAACCGGCGGCGGTGGCGAAGGCCTTGGCAATGGAGCCCGCGCCTATTGCTGGGTTATCCAAACGAGAATGGCGCGCTTTGAGCCAAGCGCTGGCATTAGATAAAGCGCAGCGGACGGCGACGATTATTGAATTCATTCGTCAGCTTGCCCCTAGTAAAAAGCAGCCACTTATTTTAACCACGATTAGCTTGAGTATTGTCGCGGTGGCGGCCGTGGGCTATTCGCTGTTTAAAGATCATCAGCTGAACCAGAAAGTTGATGTGACCAATGAAACAATGACGCAATGTATGCAAGCGGCTGACTATCAGTGTGTGATTGATCAAGCCAACACGTTACTCAATTTAGTGCCGAATCATGAGTCGGCCAATCAGTTACTTATCGAAGCGCGCGCGCGATTGGTCATTGAGCAGCGTGAGCAACAGGTAAATAAGCTTTTGAGCAAAGGCAACAAGTGTCTGGAACAGTTAGATTTTGAATGTATTGACGATATCAACTTAGAGCTCAACGAGTTAGCGCCCAATCATCCACAAGCAAAAAACTTAACCCAGCGCGCGCAGCAATTACAACAACAGCGACAGCAATTGTTCGATGAGCAAATGCAATTGGCTAACCGATGCTTCAGTGATAAAGATTATCGCTGTGCGCGAGAGAAAGCGAGCGAAGCGCTGGCGATAATTCCTGGCGACACCTTAGCATTATCGCTTGTTCGAGATGCCGAGAACGCGGCGATTCAACAACAAGCATCGTTACAAAAAGCTGCTAATATAGTGAAAGAAGGGCGCGCCTGCTTTAATAAATTTGACTATAGCTGTGCGATTGCCAAGGCTGAATCGGCCATGGCTTTCGTAGACAAATATCCGCAAGCCGTTAAACTAAAGCAAGAAGCTGAAGCGGCCATCGCTAAAGCGAAGCAAGGCATTCGCATCGAATAGAGAGGTATATCATGTGGACTCAATATAGCCGGCTCAGTGTCGTTTTACTCTTGTCGCTTGCGTTAGCGACGACCACTGGCTGTAAGAAAAAACATATTAAGACGTTTATGGCCATTGTAGCGGTCAGCGTCGCGGCGAAAATTATTTATGATATGGCCATCGAGCAACGCAGCGAGCAAACTGAAAATGACAAGCAAGTTGTGAATAAATATAAAGAGCAGCACAGTGAACTTCCGGATGAGCCGCAATTATTAGCTTATCAAACGAATATCATGCCAGGGTCAATTATCAATCCGGGCAACTCAGTTTCTATTCAATCCAGTCTCGAGGTGGTTCGTGGTCGAGACTCTTCTGTCGTTGAAATAAAAGAACGGATTACTATTTACGATAATAAAGATCCGGATTTAGAATTAAAAAGTTTAGAAAAAGTTGTTAATCAAGATACTAATCGCTGCGGCGCGTTTAAAAATGAATTCACATTTACACTGCCAAAAGGAATGCCGCAAGGAGTTTATCCGATTAAAACCACGGTGATTGTTGATGGTAAAGAGTTTCAAGTTGTCGAAAATAAAATGCAGCTAGTGAGTATTGATTCAGAGAGTTCCGGCGTATTGATCGCGGCCAACTAATGGCGGGCAATCAAGCAACCTATCATACTTAAAAACAGCGCCAAGATGATGGCGCTGTTTTATTATCGCTAATCTTCCGGTTCTATAGTTTTTGGTAAAGTACTGAAGATAACTTGTGTTTGTCGGTTAAACCAATCTTCTTCACGCTCAAGCTCGATACGATTGTCTTCATCGGTTTGAAAAATAGTTTCGCCATTTTGGTGTAATATGGTTACTTGCGCTTTAGTCTCAAAACTAAAAATCAAGCGATCACGATCAGAAACAAACCAACTCATTGCTCCCGCCATCTCATCGGTTAGTTCATTCATGTCATCAAGTACAACAAATAAATCATAATAATTCATTTGCAAGTTTGATGGTGGGTTAATACCAAAACTTAATGAAAAACTAGCGTCACCTTTGGCTTGGTTAATGTTAATCATTAAATCGTCGGTCTCCAATGGAAAAACTGGCAGCTTAAGTGCATAACCGTCGTCTTGCTGTTCGCTATCAATCGTTACGGGGTATTCAGTTCCTTTAGCATCGTTAACCCAAATCTTTACATCGTTAATCGCTAACTTTTGATTGATGAGCTTGAGAAATGAATGGTGGTATACCAGAGGCGATCGGACTTTATTTTGAATCAAATAAAGTATTTTATTGATGTCATCATAGGCAGTGGAGCGCACTTCTGCTGCATTCAGTGGTGCCAAGAAAAGCATTCCAAAAATAAAAATAGTGAATAATCTAATACCAGACATATTTGGGGTCCTTAAAGTGGGATTAGCTTTAAGAACACCATAAAGTTGGAAAGTTCCGCTGGCACGAATGCAAGCGGAACCTATTGCCAATGTTTAATCGGTTAGGGTACCGGCGCGATATTGATTGATGGCTTGCTCAATTTCATTGTGATTATTCATCACGAAAGGGCCCCAATGCGCAATTGGTTCGCCTAGTGGTTTGCCGCTTAGCAACAGAAATTTTGCGCCTGCACTGGCGTTTATTTTAATCTCGTCGCCCTCACCTAAAACCGCTATCTGGTGTTGTTTAAGGGTGCGCTCCGCGATCGATAGTTCTCCGTCATAAGCATAAATGTATACACGATGCGAAGGCTCGGTTTGAACAACTAATGCTTCGTTAGCGGTAATCATTACATCGGCAATTAACGGCTCAGTCACGCGCTTTTGTATATAGCCTTTGGTGGCCGTTTGATCAATTCGCAACGTCCCGGCTACAACCCGAGCGGTAAACTTTGAATGTTTAATCTGTGGGATTTTTGCGGCAGCAATATCTTGATATTCAGGATCATCGAGTTTGTTGCTGCTTGGCAAATTGAGCCACAGCTGAAAGCCGTGCATTAGCCCTTCTTCTTGTTGCGGCATTTCACTGTGAATGATGCCGCGCGCGGCGGTCATCCACTGAACGTCGCCGGCTTGCAGAAGACCTTGATTGCCGAGATGATCTTGATGCTGCATTTTACCGGCCAGCATATAAGTGACGGTTTCAAAGCCACGATGTGGGTGCGCTGGAAAGCCAGCTATGTAGTCGTCTTTTTGATCACTTTTAAATTCATCGAGCATTAAAAACGGGTCGAATTTTTGTAGCGCCGGGCCTCCGATGGCTCGTTTAAGTTTTACTCCGGCACCATCAGAAGCATGTTGCGCGTTAATGATTTCAATAATTGTACGGTACATAACGCCTCCCTTCGCATTTTATGCGGTTACGATAGTGGCTATTTCATTCTTGGCTTGGTCAATTGCTTGTTGACGTTCGCCCTCACCGAGGTTGAGACCTTCGGCATAGATGATGTGAACATCTTCAATACCTAAGAACGCTAAGAAAGTTTTAATAAAAGGTACTTGGCTGTCGGCGTCTGAATTCTTATAACGGCCGCCGCGGGTGGTCACGATGTAAGCCGTCTTATTTTTAAGTAGTCCTTCAGGACCCGACTCAGTATAACGAAAGGTTACGCCAGCGCGAGCCAAGTAGTCTAACCACGCTTTTAACGCAGAAGGCACACCAAAATTATACATTGGCATTCCGAGTACCAAAATGTCGGCCCACTGGACGGCTTCAATTTGTTGATCAGCGAAGTCTGCGAGCGCTTGCTGCTGCTCGCTTCTTTGCTCTGGCGCGGTGGACAATGCTGTTAACACTTGACCATCAAAATGAGGAATAGACTCCGCGCCCAATTGCCGACTTTTGACTTGGCTGTGGTGATTTGATTGTGTTAATTGTTCAATGAGTGCGCGGCTTAATTGGCTAGAAACGCCATCATTGGCAAAAATACTGGATTCGATATGAAGAATGTTCATGGCTTTACCTTTAATACTTTGTAACTGACATAGGGGTATGATATATAGAATTATTCGATTTTTAACTGGCTTAATTTGATTGATATAATCGAATTATTTAATGGATAAGGAGGCCTTTGTGTCGTCTACCCCGAAAATAACCTTAGAGCAATGGGCCGCTTTTGTAGCTGTGGTAGAAGAGGGGAGTTATGCCAAAGCCGCGGACTTATTGAACAAAAGCCAGTCAACGGTGAGCTATGCCATCTCGCGACTAGAGGAACACTTAGGGGGGCAGGTACTAAAACTGAATGGCCGGAAAGCTGAGTTAACTGATCTCGGCGAAGTTATGGTGCGCAAAGCTAAGAAGTTATTACAAGAGGCGGATGGTATTGAGCAGTTGGCGGAATGTGTCGCGCGCGGCTGGGAATCGGAAATTGTTATCGCCGTTGATGTGATTTATCCCGTTTCTGAAGTACTCGATGCCATTGCCATTTTCGCCAAACGGGGTGAAGCGGCAACGCGGATCCGGTTTCTCGAGACATCTTTGTCTGGAACGGATGAAGCGTTATTCCAAGGAACTGCTGATCTGGTGATTGCACCGCGTGTTCCGCCTGGATTTATTGGCGAACAGCTTGATTCAATTGATTTTCTAGCGGTTGCTCACCGCGATCATCCGTTGGTGCAACTCGGCCGAGAATTATCTTTAGAGGACTTAGCCCAGTGCCGCCAAGTGGTAATGCGTGACTCCGGTATAAAGCGTCAGCAAGATGCTGGCTGGTTAGGCTCTGAACAACGTATAACCGTGTCGCATTTTTCAACATCGGTCGAAATTATTCGGCGTAAAATGGGTTATGCCTGGCTACCAACGGGTTATATTCAATCTGAAATTGAAGCCGGTGAATTTGTTCCGCTGCCATTGCAGCAGGGTCAGCGGCGTACACTTAATTTATTTCTTATTAATGCGCGTGGCGATCGCGCCGGGCCGGGTGTTAAGTTGATGATGGAGATCTTTTTACAAAAGGTGAAGCCGCGGTGAGTCGATTGTTGTTACTCGATTCTGGCGTTGGTGGTTTAACCGTCGCCGCAAATATTACTGAACAACTGCCCAAAGTGAGTATCGATTACGTTGCGGATAATGGCTTTTATCCGTATGGCACGAAAACGGAACAAGCGTTGTTTTTGCGTTTGACCGAGATTATTTCTACGCTGAGTGACACTCGCGATTATCAAGCGATCGTGATTGCGTGTAACTCAGCGAGCACTTTAGTGTTGGATCGGTTACGGGCAAAGTTTACAGTGCCGATTATCGGTGTGGTGCCTGCGATCAAACCCGCTGCATTGGCTAGTCGAGCGCGGGTGATTGGCTTGCTCGCAACTGAAGCAACGGTAAGGGGCCAATATGTCGAGCAATTAATTCGCACTTTTGCTGCAGACTGTCGGGTAATCAAAGTTGCTTCACAAACGCTGGTTGAATTGGCTGAACGTAAGTTACACGGCGATCAGTATGATATTGAACAAGTACTTTCGATTGCAGCCCCTTTTGCCGCAGAGGGCGTTGACGTGGTGGTATTAGGCTGCACCCATTTTCCATGGTTTCGAGAAGAGCTTGCGGCGGCATTCCCACAGATCACTTGGGTCGACTCTGGCGCTGCAATTGCTCGGCGTGTGCAATCGATCCTGCAAAGTAGTGAACATTCACCAACTCTGATGTTGCCGGAGTTTAGACTGTATTACTCTGGAGAAGCTTATCCAGCGACGATGGCGCAACGTTTTGCTGCTACCCTGCAGCCATTGCGGTTAGAAAAAAGCCAGCACTAAGGCTGGCTTAAGCGAAAATTCCGCGGTGGTTAATTAAAGTTTACAATGGTCACTTCATCACTCGCGACAGCGGCATTCAGCGTGCTGATAAAACTAATATCATCATCAACTTCAGGATCATCTAACTGCGCTTCGCAGGTTAACGCGACACTGTAATCACCTGGCGCTAAAAACGCCAAGGTATAGCGATAAATATTATTGGTTTCATCATAAGTGATATTAGCACTACTGAGTGGCTCATTCGCGCTGCCTAAATCATCAGGTGTAACATCCGAGCCGGAAAATAGGTAAACCACAGCACCATCAACACAGCTTGCTTGTTCCATGGTCGCATTGGCCACAGTACCCTCAATAGAACCGATCTCAGTATTATCGATAATTCTTAGCGAAGGTTTAAGAATGTAGTCAACTTGAGCGGAGGTCGGATCGACTACTGATTTGCGCAAGTCAAAATCGATAGTGAAGTCGGCGCTTTGGCCAACCGCTACGTTAAATCCGCTGTTTAATTTGAGACCTGATTGGCTGCCGCTGGGCACATATAGCGAGTGAGTTTCTCCGTTCTCGAAAGATATGTAGGAGTCCATCACTTGATTATCGGCATTCACTTTAAGGCGCACCCATTGATAGGCGCCGGCACTGACCACTTCATTGTCGAGTAGTGGCTCGCTTAAACCGTTTTGCAACGCGAGCAAGTCTATTTGACGAACGGAATCAAAATCGATGTTAATGGATTGGCCGTCAGCTGGCTTTAACTCGACTCCCGTAAACTCCACAACAACTTCTGTTGCGCTATCGACCGGTGCGTCAGTAATGCTTAGCGAAAGGGTTCCGGTGTCGTTAGTGGATGAATCGCAACCGGCAACAATCAACGATGAAGCGATGAGTGTCGCTGCGAAGGTTGTGCTTTTGGTTAACGTCATAAATGTCCCCTTGGTTATTCAATATACGTTGATTCGAAGCGTAAGCTCGAATTTGAGATATCAGTGTGAATATTACCAAAAGAATGCGATGTTAACTGAGTCGCAAGATTGCAATGTCAAGAGTGAAAATAGAAGAATTAATAGCGAAAGACAATAAATTCAAGGATTTATATTAGAAATAGGATTAAAAATAAGAGAAGGAAAGAGCGGAACTCGCGATGGCGAGTTCCACGATGTCGCTACTTTTTACTGTCGCCGGCGTTTTCAACTAACTCAATTAAGTCGTCTTTAAGCGCGGGTATTTTGGTCAGTGCGTCTTTATCGTCAGACAATTTAGCGAGCTCGTTATATTGCTCATTAGCTAATTTGTTTAATTCGCGATATTCAGTGATAAGCTCGATTGCCGACTTAATCACTTCTTTCTGCTCCGCTACAGTATTGTCAGCAGTTTGCTTATCTTTACGGAGTTTCTTGTTGAGGTCCTCAGCGGCTTTCTTCGCTTTGGCTTCATCCATTTTCTCTTTCTTAAGTGCTTTCATCTTCTTGACGACATTTTCAGGCGTGTCGGCGAGCACTTTAGTGATTTGCTTAATTTCTTTCTGCTTTTCAGCCAGTTGGGCTTTGGCTTTCTTTAGCTCATCGGCGGTTTGTGAACGATTCGCTTCCATAGACTGTTCAGCGGTTTCTTTCTCGGCGATGGCTTGGTCGCGCTCGGCTAAAGCATTTTTAGTTGCTTTCTCGGCGAGCTCAACCTTTGACTGCATATCGGCAATGGCTTGCGCTGCTTTATCCTGAGCTGCTTTGATTTCAGCTTCGGCATTATTAGCCAAGTTAATGGTTTTGTTTAATGCGGCCTCTAACTCTTCGGTACTGTATTCTTCGGGTAGCCCTAGAGCGGTAGCGGCTGTTTGCATAAGTACTTGCTTACTGATGGCAAGTTCTTTCCACACTTGTAATTGGACTTCAACGCTGGCTTGTTCCAATATGTTTCTCCTATACTGCTTAAAATTTGCGCGGCATAATACAAGAAAAGTAGGAAAATATCTATAAAAGTTGAAAAAATAGTCAAAACAAACGGTTTATTTTTGAATTGTTTTTTTCTTGCTTGCAATGAATATAGTCTAACTATATGAAATAAAAGAAAAATATTAACTAGAATGAGAGAATTTCGCGATAAAGAAAAATACACTCAGATAGCGGTATTATGACCAACTCGACAGCTATAAGGGGCCCTTTTTAATAACATTTAAGCGTAGAGCGATGAAAACTCAACGTTTTTCACCGCTGACGCTCTATACACTCGATCTGAGCCAACTTTTAACTAGCGGAATTAGAAACCTTTTGTTGTTCACTAAGCCGCGCTATCGTTTGTTCCTTTTCTTGCCAAATTTGGTTCAGCCAGCTTTGCACACGGATGCGCGTATCCGCATTGGTCATATCGCCGATGATTTCGGGCTTAACTGCAAATTGGCGCACCACCACTTGCACTTGCTCAATGCGTCCACTTAGAAAGTCCCAAAAGGTAGGAATGCCCTGCGGGTAGTAAATTGTCACATCTAACACATTTTGCATTTTCTCGCCCAAAATCGATAGTACTGTGCCGACGCCGCCAGATTTAGGCTTAAGCAGGTGTGGGAAAGGACTATTTTGACGAGCTGATTTTGCCGCGGTAAAGCGCGTGCCTTCAACAAAGTTCATAACACTTATCGGAATGTGCTGAAACTTCTCGCAAGCTCGTTTGGTGGTCTCGAGGTCTTGGCCTTTTTTCTCGGGATGTTTCTTAAGATACTCTTTCGAGTGCCGTTTCATAAATGGAAAATCAAGTGCCCACCAGGCAATTCCTAATAGCGGCACAAAGATCAGTTCGCGCTTTAAGAAAAATTTAAGAAACGGTATTTTTCGATTAAAAATATTCTGCAAAATATAAATATCAACCCATGACTGGTGATTGGCCATAACCAAATACCAATCACGTCGCGATAATTTAAGGTTCTCTGGCCAGCTAACTTTTATATCAACATGAAAATGAGCAAGAAAGCTATTCACGCCTATCCATGCGGTCGCAAACCAGTTTAAAGCAGCGGAAATAAATTTTCGTGCCCAAGCAAAAGGCAGAACTAATTTAACCATCGATAGCAGAATAATTGGAATAATAAAGATAACAATATTTACGGCGAAAAAGATAAACCCAACAACGCCAATAAGTGGGCGAACAATATCCATCATGGAGCAACTCTACGATTTTTTATTAAAAACATTTTCCCAAAAGTTTTTTTGCATATCGGCCATTTTTTTAAGGTCTTCTGGCATAAAACTTTGCATCATTGCGACAGCATCGTAGTCGCCGCTGGCGATTTTTTCTTTTGCGTCATTAAGCAACTGTTCGTGAAGTTCCGTGACGTCTGGCATTCCAAAAAAGCGACGCCACTCTTCCGGCGTCGCGTCGATTTCAAATTTAACTTTCATCATTTAATCTTCCAAATATGTATAGCCTGTGAGGCCATTGGTAAGCTCTTCCATATACTGTGCGACAACCTCAGCAGGTAGCTCACTGGCTTGTAGTTGGTCTTGATAGCGCTTTTGCAACTCTTGACTATCAAAGTGAACAATCGCTAGAGCATCACTCACACTGTCGCCGGGGTTTTGCTCGACTTCTTCGATCGAGCCGTCGGCAGCAAGATTGACATGAACGGTATGGGTATCACCAAATAAATTGTGTAAGGCGCCTAATATTTCTTGATAAGCACCTACCATAAACACACCAAGTTCTAACGGTGCTGCGTCATCAATTTCGGGTAAACGCAAACTACTTTCGAGTTTATTTCCGTTGACGTAGCGTTCAATTCGTCCATCAGAGTCGCAGGTTATATCTTTAATAACTCCACGATAGGTAAGCGGTTGATTTAAACCTTGAAGCGGGATCACTGGAAATATCTGACCCACTCCCCATGCATCAGGAAGTGATTGGAATAAACTAAAATTACAGAACAGTTTATCGGCCAGCTTGGTGTCCAGCTCACGTAAAATATCCACATTGCCGGGAATTTCAGGGTTTAGCAATGGATAGACTTTACGGCAAAGTGCGAAATAAAGTTGTTCTGCGCGCGCCCACTCTTGAAGACTCAAGGCTTCGTGTGTGTAAAGCATTAAGGCTTCATTCAAATAAAAGACACCTGAATGGAAAGCTTCACTGGCATTTTCTTCATTGGCGCCTTCATAATGACGCCAAAGATTTTGCAATACATTAGCTTCGTCAGCGCTAACCGGCTCAGGTTCATTTAATCCTGGAGCTTTCTCCCGATCGAACATATTGGTCACCAATACAGCATGATGTGCGGTTAATGCACGGCCTGATTCGGTAATGATCTCTGGGTGCGTAAGCCCGTGTTGATCAAGAACATCACTAATCGTTTGAACGATTGAGTTTGCGTATTCTTGTACGGTGTAATTGATCGAATAGTAGGACGGCGACTGGGTACCTTCATAATCGACACCAAGGCCACCGCCAACGTCAATGACTTGTAACGGTAGCCCCATTTTTTTGAGTTCGACAAAATATCGAGCACACTCTTTTACGCCTTTGCGAATATCGGTGATAGAAGAAATTTGCGAGCCAAGGTGGCAGTGTAGAAACTGTAAACAGTGGGTCATGTTGTGCTCAGCGAGCATTTCGGTCAACTTAATCAGTTGGCTAGGTGACAACCCAAATTTAGATTTTTCCCCGCCGGTGTCTTGCCAATTGCCTTTGCTAATTGCATACATTCGAACGCGCACACCAAGCATGGGCTCAACGTTCATTTTTCGAGCTTCTTCAATCACTAACTCGAGTTCATGAAGTTTTTCCACCACGATGTAAACCCGCCGTCCCATTTTTTGGCCAATTAGCGCAGTGCGTAAGTATTCTCGATCTTTGTAACCATTACACACGACCACACTGTTGCGTGGCATATCGGTGCCAAGGACCGCAAGTAGCTCAGGCTTGCTACCCGCTTCTAAACCAAATCGATCGCCACCGTGTTGGACTAACTCGTTAACTACTTCACGCTGTTGGTTCACTTTGATAGGGTAGACACAGGTAAAGCGATTTTTGTATTGTGCTTCTTTTATTGCGTCTTGAAAGGCGTCCGCAATCTGGTCGAGACGGTCGCGTAAAATATTGCCAAAACGAATCAGTATCGGAAGCGGCTTTTCCTCGAGTTTTAATTTATCAACAATCTTGTGCAGTTTATGGCTGACATCATTGCCTTTATGCCGAGACATCAAGACGATATCACCATCTTGATCAATGTTAAAAAAACCATCGCTCCATAATGGAACATTATAATTGTCGATTGCAGAGTCAGTGAGTTTGGTCATTTAGCTTCGTGATTGCCTCTTTGAAGTCATTTCGCTTGGAGTTTGGGCTCCGTTACTGTTACCGTTCGTCGGGACCATTAGCCGTTGGTTGAATTTCGATAATGATTCGATATAGTGTGTCGCAGCTTAACAATAAACGGAACTGTTGCTTGTGATCGATGCCAAGATTATAGATGAAATCAGTGACAAATTGTCACAAATAATTCCCCCTGAACTAAAAAATGCTCAATCCCAATGGGAGGCGAAACTGCGCGCCGTATTGCAGTCGCAATTGGCCAAGCTCGATTTGGTTAGTCGAGAAGAATTTGATATTCAAACCAAGGTGTTACATAAGACTCGGCAAAAGCTGACCGAGCTTGAACACCAGGTTAAAGCGTTAGAGGCGCAGTTAAGCGCCAACAACGATTGATGCGTAAAACTTAAAACCAGAAGACGGCCAAGGCATAGAGGACTAAGGTCACTGTGCCGGCAACCAATGCATAGGGCAGCTGTGTTTTCACATGATCGAGATGATCGCAGCCAGCGGCTAATGACGATACGATTGTGGTGTCAGAAATAGGCGAGCAGTGATCACCAAAAACTCCACCGCCTAAAATAGCTGCTAGCACCAATTGAGGCGGGATCCCGAGAGCTTGGGCAACCGGCATACCGATTGGAATCAAGATTCCAAAAGTTCCCCAAGAAGTTCCGGTAGTAAAAGAAATGACCGCGGCTGCTAGAAAGATCATTGGCACTACCGACCATAAAGGTAAATGTTCACCGATAAGTGCCGCGACAAATGCGCCAGTGCCCAGAGCTTTCATGCTTGCTCCAAGAGCGAGTGCTAGCAAGACGGTTGCGACCAGTTTGAGTAACTTATTCATGCCTTGAAAAGACCAGGTCACCAGATCCTTTTGCCGATACTGACCACCGCTGCGTACCAGTATAAAAGCGACCAACAATGAAAGAGCTGTTCCCCAAAGCACTGCCTTAGAGCCAGAGCCAGCTAACAAGCCTTGACTAAAACTGACTTGCCAGATGCTGTCAACTGGTAAACTTTGAGCACCGGTAAACCACATAAAGAAGACGATAGAAGTCAGCATGGTCAATAGCGGAACAATCATATAACGCTTATGAGTTGCCGGTTCGAGCGCTTCAACCGGCGCCGCTTTTTGATGATGCTCAATGGTTTTCATCGGCCCATGGACCCGATTACTCAGCACCGTGTAAAACACCAAAGCGAGGGTCAATAGCGGATAAAAATTAAGCGCGATTGATCCTAGCAAAACCTCATTGGTGGCGATCGGGTAGTCGCTTATCAAGCTAAGTATATAAGCGCCCCAGCCGTTTAGCAGGATTAACACGGAGACTGGCGCACAGGTTGAGTCGATAATAAAGGCTAGTCGCTCGCGACTCATATTGAAACGATCGAATAGGTTTCGCGCCAAAATCCCAGAGGTAAGAACGCTGAGATTGGTTTCGATAAAAATCAACATACCCATCAAAGTGGGCACCAATCCGACTTTTCTTGGCGAGTTAGCCAGTCCTTTCGCACTTACCCAATGCACGAAAGCCGAGACTCCGCCAGATTTTTGCATCACCGCGAGCAATGCCCCGACTAACAAGCTAAATAAGAGTACGCGAGTATTACCGGGGCTTTCAAAAACCGCTACCGAGCGCTCTAAGGTATTAATAAATCCGAGCGTAAATTGAAAGTCAGCGAGTAACCATTCTGCAGCAAAGATAGCAACTAACAAGGCAAGAATGACTTCGCGTTTCCAAACGGCGAGTGCAATTGCAACAAATGGGGGTAGAAGTGTCCACCACTGCATAAGCGGTCCTTATCATTGGATTTATTGATTTTATTAATGCTGCATTGTATGAGCTAGCGCGGTGAATTGAAACTGTTAAAAAACCCGCCATTTTTTAGTGAGTTTCCTCACTGAAAATCATGCGCCTGTACTAACCATCTGATTTTTATGAATTATTCTAATGGCACAGTTTTTGTTTGGTTTTTATCAGGTGGCGCCAGTGTCTTGCTTATCGCTGGCGTGAAAGCAAGGTAAAAATTTGCACAATACGTTATTAGGGAGAGGTTAATGTTGTATTTAATTGTCGGAATTGTTTTGGGTGCGGCTTTTCATGAGTTTTGGAGCAACCTTTATCACGGCGTAAAAAACAAAATTCAGCGCTGGACAGAAGACTCTGAGCGCGCGCCAAGCGCTAGGTCCGATGCTGAGAAAGTTTATGACGGTGAAGTCGTAGACTCACCCACCGATGAGCCCAGCAGTCGCAGCGCGTAATTGAAAATTCTCCACGCCTTTTTAATGGACTAAGAAGGCTTTTTTATTCCCAACCAAGCGATGGTAAACGCTACCAGAAACGGGACCCACCGCTCACCAATATCGCCGGGAAGATTGGGGTAACTGTTGATTAAGACGGTTAGCCCAAACCCGGCCATCATCGCGCCTAAAGTTGCCTTATCGGTAATTTCCTTACCCATTAACCGAATTATTAATAGTGGCGCAAAAGCACTTCCTATTGCATTCCACGCAAACAACACACGGTTAAATATTGAGTCATCCAGCAGTATCGCTAAGCTAGTCGCCATGATGCCGACCGCCAATACAGCGAGTCGTGCGGCGACCATCGAGTGACTTTGCCGTTGATTCATATCGTAGGAAATCGATGACGAGACCACCAAAATTTGCGAGTCTGCGGTCGACATGACTGCGGACAATACGGCAGCAATTAAGATGCCGGCAAAGATAGGTGAAAATAAATTTTGCGTGACCTCAAAAAATGCTGTTTCAGGGTTGTCCAGAAACGGTAGTAATAGTCGCGCGGACCAGCCCAATAACAACATGCCAATATAGACTAACAGCGCCCATGTGAGTGCGATGAAGCGACCTTGCTTGATTGCCGCTTCGTCCTTCAGCGCCATCAAGCGATTAACAACATGAGGCTGTCCAGGATAGCCACTGGCAATGCCGAATAATCCGAGAATGAACCCGATCGCGGAGATACCAACAAATTCGCCGGTGAGTTGAGTAAAGGTGGGGTGTGGCAACTGCTTTAAGCCGGAGATTAAGTCGCCCACGCCACCAACTTCGATTAACGCTGCAATGGGAAGTAAAATAGCCGCGCCCGCCATAAGTAAACCTTGAATGGTGTCGGTCACGCTCACTGCCCAAAAACCACCGAGTAAGGTGTAGACTAAGATCACCACTGCGCCAATGATAATTGAGCTGTTGAGATCGAGATTAAAGATGGCATGAAAGCTCGTTCCCGCCGCTTTGAATTGCGCAGCGATGTAAAAAGTAAAGCAAAATACCACAATTAAGGTAGCTGCTTTGCGGATGGTGCGAGCGAGAGGGGCGCTGTTCGAGCTGATCAGTAAATCGGTTAAGGTAATCGCGTTGAGCTGATGTCCCATCTTATTGATGCGTGGAGCGACCCAAAACCAATTGAAGCAAAACCCTAGCATCACAGAGGGCAACAGCCAGATTGCCGAGACGCCCCAAAGGTAAGCTGCACCACTGACACCCAGTAGTGTCCATGCGGAACTGGAGCTGGCACTGGCACTAACCGCAGCCACCCATGGCCCTAAAGCGCGGCCCCCGATATAATAGTCGCTCGTTGAATGGTTTCGGCGGCTCGCCCAGAGGCCAACCGCGAGTAAAACCAACTTATAAACAACCAGGGTAATTAGAACAATTGTTGCGTCAGACATGAGTCAACCTTTTTTGCTAGACCCTACCAGTACTGAGACATAAATACTAGATGATCACTTTTTCTGATGTGGCTTATTCAAGAGCTGCAAAGACCCTGGTCGAAGGATTCGATACAACGCTGTTTAATGGCGAAAAAGTGGGGATAGTCGGTGCAAATGGCTGCGGTAAGTCTACCTTATTTCAGTTGATTCTCGGCGACTTACACTGCGATCAGGGGGACGTTGAATTTTCCGACAAACTTAGAATCGCCCATGTTAAACAAGAGACCCCTGGTCTTGAGCGCTCAGCTATCGATTATGTGCTCGATGGTGATAGTGAGTTGCGTGAAGCTGAAGCGCAGCTGGCGTTAGCGGAGCAAGCGGATGATGGTCATCGAATTGCTGAATTGCATCAACAGCTGGAGCTATTAGGTGCCTATGACGCGAAGGCACGTGCTGCGCGTTTGTTATACGGACTGGGCTTTAGTGAGGCAATGCTTGAGCAGCCAGTTAGTGATTTATCCGGTGGTTGGCGGGTGCGTTTGAACTTGGCGCAGGCGTTAATTAAGCCCTCTGAAATTATGCTGCTGGATGAGCCCACTAATCACCTTGATCTTGATGCGGTTTTTTGGCTCGAGGCCTACCTTAAGCGCTATGCTGGCACTTTGCTTATTATCTCGCATGATCGTGATTTTCTTGATGCGTTAGTGGATAAAGTTTGGCACTTTGACAATGGCCAGGTGAACACTTACACGGGCAACTATTCGCAATTCTTAAAATTGAAGGCGCAACAAGAGCAGCTGCAAGCCAAAGCGTTTGAAAAACAACAAGCCAAGATTGCTCATTTACAATCCTTTATCGATCGGTTTAAAGCAAAAGCGAGTAAAGCCAAGCAGGCACAAAGCCGCGTTAAAGCTCTAGAGCGAATGGCGACGGTTGAAAATGTGGGCGTTCGTGAGCAGTTATCGTTTGATTTTTTACAGCCGAAACACAACCCAGATCCCCTGCTGAAGATTGAAGAGGGAGTGGCAGGGTATGGCGCCACGGTCATCTTGCAACAATTGCAGCTTTCTATCCGCAGTGATTCACGCATCGGTTTGCTTGGTCGCAATGGTGCAGGTAAGTCTACTTTGTTAAAAACGATTGCCGGAAGTGAAGTCGACTTTAGCGGTAAACGCGAACAAAGTAAGCATCTACAAGTGGGGTATTTTGCGCAACATCAGTTAGAGCAACTTAATGGTGAGCAATCGGCATTTAGTCAGATGCAAGCACTGAATGAACATTTGACCGAGCAAGAGGTTCGTAATTATTTAGGTGGTTATAACTTTCATGGCGATAAAGTTTTTGAGCCGGTGAAATCTTTTTCTGGTGGTGAGAAAGCACGTTTAGTACTGGCACTTATGATTTATCAGCGGCCGAATTTAATTCTGCTCGATGAACCAACCAATCATCTGGATATGGAAATGCGTGATGCACTGACGTTGGCTATTCAAAACTTTTCAGGTGCGGTAGTGTTAATCTCGCATGATCGATTTTTGTTGGATGCTACGGTAGATGAATTGTTACTGGTTGACAATCAAGCGGTGACCCCGTTTGATGGCGACACTCGGCAATACTTGCAATGGTTGAAAGCGAATCGTTGGGGTAATGGCGACTCGACAAACGAGAAGCCAAACAACGAAGCGACCTTGGATCGAAAAAAGCAAAAGCAATTAGAAGCCCAATTACGTCAGGCACTGGCTCCGCTGAAGAAGCAATCTGATCAACTGGAGCGAGCGGTTAACGAACAGCAACGGAAACTCGCGGAGATCGAGACTCGAATGTCCGACCCAGAGCTTTACAATGACAACCAGAAAGATACCTTAACGCAACTAATTGCCGACCAGTCGAAACTAAAAGCTCAACTGGAGGCGGATGAAGAGCGATGGTTTGAGGTGCAGCAAGCACTCGAAGAAAAACGCGAACAACTAGCACAGGAAATTACAGCACCGTCATGAAAAAACGATTTATCGCGGGTGCCCAGTGTCCGCAATGCCAACAATTTGATGTTGTTACATTGAGCGAAGTTAATGGTCAGTCGCGCATGGAATGTGTAGACTGCGGTTATCAAGAAGACTTGGCAACGAACGACGAAGCAACACCTGCATCCAATAAAAAAGCCGAGCAAATGATCCAATGGGTGAACATTGACTCAGATTAACCTGCCGTTTATAAAATGCAATCGGACTGAACATCATGGAGCTTAACGTGAACGATACTGAAGTCGTCGATATTATCAATAATGTATTCAAATCTGCGGACTGCTTGTATACACAACAGGAAGTTGAACAAGCCATCAATCAAATGGCCTATCAAATTAATCAAGACTTCGTTGATCGTAATCCCATCGTCTTATCGATTATGAATGGTGGATTAGTCTTTGCTGGCCAGTTATTGACAAAATTAACGTTTCCACTGAATATCGACTACTGTCATGCAACTCGCTATCGAGGAGAAACCAGCGGTGGCGAATTGCATTGGAAAGCTTTGCCGCAGTATGAGTTGCGCGATCGGCACGTGTTAGTCGTCGATGACATTCTCGATGAAGGCCACACGTTAATGGCGATTTTAAATGCGATTACCGCACAGGGAGCTAAATCTGTGAAAACAGCGGTTTTGCTCGATAAACGCCATGAACGAAAAGCAAAACCCGACTATCGTGCAGACTATGTTGGGATTGAAATTCCGGATCGGTATGTATTTGGCTACGGAATGGATTATAAAGAATATTTGCGCAATGCACCGGGAATCTACGCACTGCCTGATTCGCAGGCGTAAATTACACAAATCAGTCGTTAATCTGAGACAATTACCATGACGCGTTCACACGAAATTTCACAAGTCCCTAGCCATGTAAAAATGATAATGGCGTCAATCTCTTCTTATGCTAAAGATGGTAAGTATTCGGTTGCCGAGCTAGAGCGAATTATTACCATCGCACTTGAAGACGGTGAAGTGGATGCGGACGAGCGACGGGTATTGCAAACTATCTTAGAAAAAGCCAGTAACGTGCCGTTTGATGACGAAGTGAAGCCGTACATTACGGCATTGAGTAAATTATATTTATAGCCGTCTAGGTAATATTCACACTTAGGGTGATATTCGTTGCGGCTATATCACGCTTTCGGTAATAGTAAGCGGTTGACAACTCGTTGCGTTATATTGGTAACGAGTACAAGTGATATAAAAAATGCTATAGTCTTACCGAGATAACAGTAAATCTGTTGATTGTTATTTCGTATACAAGACAAGCCGTCAAATATTGAACTGGGGAAATGTTAATGCGGTCGAACTGGCTCTGGATGTGTGTTGTGTCTGGCGTTTGCCAAATGGGATATGGCGCCGACAACGCTGAGGATTCAGAGCAGGAAAAAAAAGTTACGGTAACCGGCTCGTTAATTAAGAAACATGAGCAAGAAGGGCCAGCCCCGATTTTAACTTTGACGGCTGAAGATTTAGCGCGCCTTGGTCATACCAATTTATACGAAGCCTTGCTCTCGCTAACCGCGCAAACCGGTTCGCTGCTTGAAGGCGATCAATTTCCCAACGGCTTTACCTCGGCTGCGCAAGCACTCAACTTACGTGGGTTTGGCCCAGGTCGCACTTTGGTTTTAGTGAATGGTCAACGGTTAGCTTTAAACCCAACACCATACCAAAGCGAAGCCAACTTCTTTAACTTTGCAACTATCCCGACGATTGCCATCGAGCGTGTTGACGTTTTAACTGACGGCGCTTCTGCCATTTACGGTTCCGACGCTATTGCGGGTGTTATCAATGTTATTCTGCGCGAAGAGTTCGACTCTAATGAGCTGGCTTTAACTTACGGAACTACGGCACAAGGCGGCGGCCAATCTTTGAAGTTGAGTGGTGGAAACAGTTTCCGCGATCAAGACTATTTACTTACCATTGGTTATCAGTGGGAGCAGCGAGATCCTATTTATGCCGAAGATCGCGCCTACCTTTATGACGTTAATCCGGACATCTTAGCGCCATCCATTTTGGCCTTTGATCGAATTGATGGTCAATTTGAAGTTCCTGGATTGGATGCTTGTGATGCGCATCCATCGGAAATCGTGAATACCATGATTGGCAGTTTTTGTACTCGTGGCACACGTCGCGAAGAGAACTTGCGAAATCAGCGCGATACTTTATCGCTGTTTACTCATTTCGAAGTACCGACCACCCATGGCAAATGGTTCAGCGATCTTATTTTATGGGATAGCGAAACCAAAACTCGCTCATTTCCACTGTATTGGGAAGGCTATGTCAATGATGCCGGCGGTAATGAAAATTATGTGTTTCGCGAGTTTTCCTTTGCCGAAACTGGCAATCAAGATCGTCAGTATGATGAGCAAAATTTGTCCATTACCTCTGGCTTTAGTGGTTTAGCTGCCGCTTTTGATTACCAATTTACACTGACCTACAGTGATTACGATTCGAAAGAAACGTCTACTCAGTTGCGACGAGTTGAAATGGCCACATTTTTCCCAACCGCAGAAGCGATATTTGATGTCTATCAGCCAAACGACTTTGCCGATGCGCTAGGTGAGCGATTTAATGATGCTAACTCTAAGTCAATCAATGTTTCCTTTTGGATGTCCGGTGAAGGTCTAAGTATTAATGATCGCCCGTCAAAATATGCCTTCATCACAGAGTGGAATAAAACCCGATACCGCATTGATACCGATGAAACCAGTCGCAACTTCGATTGGTTTGGCTTTGGCGGCTCTTCTGGTCGTGGTAGCCGCGACCGCATGGCACTTGGGTTTGAGTGGCTGTTTCCGGTAATGCGCAACGAGAGTTTCGGGCAATGGGACTTAACTGTCGCTACGCGCTTTGATGATTATCAAGATGAGTCCAACGTTGGTAGCGCCAATACTTGGAAGCTGGCTTCACAATGGCGACCAAGCGACGGCGTGGCGATTAATACGGTGTACTCAACCAGCTTTCGCGCGCCGGACATGCACTACCTGTTTGCCGATCCAACGGTTTACTTTACCGACGTCATCGATATTTACCAATGCGTAAACGTCGACGGTAATACCTACGAGGACTGCGAAAACAACTTGAACTACGTCGCCAGCTCAACGCAAGTGATCTGGGCGGGTAACTTAGGATTACAGGAAGAGAACGGTAATTCTACTACCTTTGGTTTAGCTTTTGACCGAATTGATAACCTGTCGCTTTCGCTTGATTGGTATGAAATTGAACTGGAGAACCAGGTGGGTCTGCAGCTTGAATCGCAATACTTGCTCTGGGAGGCCCAGTGTGAAGCGGGTGTAAACTTCCGTACCGGTGACCCCGTCAATCCAAATTCGGCCATCTGCCAAGATGCTAATGCGCGGATTTTCCGTGATGGCTTCGGCGTGTTTGCCCTAATCAATTCACCGGTTAACCGTGCACTGCGCCGACAACAAGGTGTCGAGTTCAGCGCCGACTGGTTCTACAGCCACGATGAACTTGGCTCCTTTGCGGTGGCATTCAAATACTCGAAAATCTTAAAAACTGAAATCCAGGAAATCGCCAGTGAGCCGTCAACCTACGACGGTAGTTATGAGGACGATCCGCGCAATGGCGAAGTTCAGTCGCGCAGTAACTTGGCTTTGTCGTGGGGAATGGGCGATTGGACAACTGCATTATCGTTTTATCGCAAGGGCTCGCGGGTGAGTTTCGATGGCAATGACCGCTTGCCGGCATGGACCTTAGCTAACCTTATTGTG
>JABXHQ010000160.1 GCA_013373545.1 Gammaproteobacteria bacterium | reverse complement strand
CGAACCCCTGTTACCGCCGTGAAAGGGCGGTGTCCTAGGCCTCTAGACGAAGGGGACTGAATTCGTTCAATCTCGTTTAGAGGCGCGCATTCTATATAGCGGTTTTAACTTTGTCAAAGCCTTTTTCTAAAAATATTTTCGCTTTTTTAGTCCGCGGTATAATGTTTACACAAGTTGTTCGTGCTTTGAGCAATTCGTTTATAAATCACCCTAAGGTGGAGTATGGTTAACCGATTGAACCGGCGCAGTGCATTAGCAACAATATTATTGCTAATTTGCGGGAGCTTGCTGATACCTTTGGCAGGCGCAAGCGAAACCGCTTACAAGGTGACCGCCAACGCGGATTTAAAACACTTTACCGTTGAGATTTGCACCCTTTCTCATACCCGCTTAGTATCAACACAACCCGATGCTAACCGCTGGCTACGCGAACATTCAAAAGCTATTCGGACAAGCGGAATGGATACCTTGGAGATCACAGCACCGGGCTGTCACTGGCTAGTCACCGCCCCACCGATAACTAATTATAAGCTAAGCCCATCGCAGCCGCCGATCGCTAGCGTTTTAAGTGGCTATTTGCTTTGGCGCAGTGAGCATAGCGACCAACCCCCTCTCTCCTTTACGATTCAACCGCAATCAAAGGCGGCTAATTCTAAAGTCTCGTTGCCGCTTAAACAGTTGGATGACATTCACTACCAATGGCCGCCTTATCGATCTTTTATGTCACTACCGATTTTATTCGGCCAGTTTGACACAACCGTGGCTAAAACCGCTAAAGTCGACTTACAACTGGTCTTTGCATTCTCATCAGAGCAAACTCAGCGAAATCAAATAAGCGCGGCGATTCGCTCGATCGCAGCAACTCTGGATCCGCTTTATGGCCAGCCGCAAAGCGCTCGATTGATTATTACCCGCAGCTTACAGCGTCATGATTCCGCACTCCCGCAAGCCATGGTTTATCGCGGCGAAGGAACTTCAATCAGCATGCAATTAAGCCGCGACGCAGCGGCCGAGGATATACTTCAAGACTGGACCTTGTATCATGAGTTCAGCCATCTCTTATTACCCTTCATTGAGCGCCAAGATGCTTGGCTATCGGAAGGTTTTGCCAGCTACCTGCAATATCCAGCAATGTACTTGAATGCGCAGAGCACTGCCTATGAAACGATTGAGAATTTGTGTAATGGCTTCCTTCGCGGGTACAAAGACCAACCGAGTGAGCGCAACACCTTAGCGGATCTATCGAAAGATCTGCGTCAAAATCGTCATTACAAGCGAGTATATTGGAGTGGTGCGGCATTTTGGTTAATGGTCGACTTGGAGCTGCGCCAACAGGAAACCGGATTACCCCAGTTAATTCAGCAATTTAATCAATGCTGTCGAAATCACCGTGCAGTTTGGCGCGGTGAACAGCTGACCTTCGCGCTTGATCAATTAATTAAGCACCCTTTCATTGCCAAGCGTTTTCGTGAATACCAACAACTACAACAATTTGAGTGGCCAACAGCCCTTTTTCCATTAGCGGCAAAAACCGACGCTCACTGTGATCGCTCAATTTCGCTGACCGAGCAAGAAATCGAGCACTTCTTAAAGTTTTTTGGCTCACAATAACGCTGCTTTATGGTAAAATCGCGCGCTTATATTTAAGCTAAAGTGGTAAGGAACAGGAATGGAATTAAACGCGTTAACCGCTATTTCTCCAGTCGATGGTCGATATGGCCCGAAAGCACAAGAACTACGCGCAATTTTCAGTGAATTCGGTTTAATTAAATACCGGACTACAGTTGAAGTACGTTGGTTACAGAAGCTCTCGCAAACCTCTGGCATTGCAGAAGTACCTGAGTTTTCAGCAGCCACCCACCAACAACTTGATGCGATCGTCAATGACTTTTCGCTGGCCGATGCTGAGCGAGTAAAGACCATTGAGGCAACGACTAACCATGATGTCAAAGCTGTAGAATATTTTCTTAAAGAAAAAATTGCCGGTAATAGCGAGTTAGAGGCCGTATCTGAGTTCATTCACTTTGCCTGCACCTCAGAAGATATTAATAACTTATCTTACGGCTTAATGCTTAAAGATGCTCATGCCGTCATTGCCGAAAATCAACAACAGATTATCGCGGCCATTACAGCGCTTGCGGCTGAGTACGCAACGATCCCAATGATGGCTCGTACTCATGGACAGCCAGCCTCTCCTACCACTATGGGTAAAGAAATGGCGAATGTCGCTGCGCGACTAAAGCGTCAGTTAAAACAATTTGAGCAAGTTGAACTGCTCGGCAAAATCAATGGTGCCGTAGGAAATTACAACGCCCATTTGAGTGCCTATCCAAACCTTGATTGGGCAACGTTTGCAAACGAGTTTGTGACCAGCCTTGGCTTAACATTTAATCCTTACACTACGCAAATTGAGCCGCACGACTATATTGCCGAATATTTTGACGCTATTACTCGCTTTAACATCATCTTGCTCGATTTTGACCGTGATGTATGGGGGTATATTGCGCTAGGTCACTTCAAACAAAAAACTGTGGCGGGTGAAATCGGTTCATCGACAATGCCGCACAAGGTTAACCCAATCGACTTTGAAAACAGTGAAGGAAACCTAGGTATCGCCAATGCACTGTTTAGCCACCTGGGACAAAAGCTTCCCGTCTCGCGTTGGCAGCGTGACTTGTCCGATTCAACGGCTTTGCGAGCACTTGGAATGGGCGTCGCGCACTCTTTAATTGCATACAAAGCAACTTTGAAAGGCGTTAGTAAATTAGAGGTAAACGAAGCATCGTTGCTGGCTGAGTTGAACAATAACTGGGAGTTATTAGCAGAACCCATCCAAACGGTAATGCGCCGTTATGGTATTGAGAAGCCCTACGAAAAACTAAAAGAGCTAACCCGAGGTAAGAAAGTTGATCAAGCGGGCATGGCGACTTTTATCGATAGTCTTGAATTGCCCGACGCAGTAAAAGCTGAGTTAAAACAATTAACACCCGCAAATTACATCGGCAATGCGATTGACCAAGCTAAGGCTTTTAAACTTTAACATTTATTTACTATGGGTCACTTAGGTGACCCATTTGCTTTAGGTCGCCAATGAATCAGTTGTTTAAAACTCTCTCCCAGGAAACCTTCTTTGAGCAATATTGGCAGCGTCGTCCCTACCTCTTCCGCCAAGCGTTACCCGACTTTAGCGATTACCTAACACCAGAAGAATTAGCAGGTTTAGCACTGGAAGAAGAAGTCGACTCGCGGTTAATCACGCGCGAATCTAACGGCGCATGGTCGCTACAACACGGCCCCCTTGAACCGTCAATATTTAGCCAATTAAGCGAATCCGATTGGACCTTACTGGTCCAGTCAGTGGATAGCTTGCTTCCCGATACCGCCCAGTTATTGCAACACTTTTCCTTTATTCCTGGCTGGCGATTGGACGATATTATGGTGAGCTATGCTACCCCCGGTGGCGGTGTTGGCCCCCATATTGATCAATACGACGTTTTTTTAGTGCAAGGTAGCGGTCAACGGCGCTGGCAGGTTGGAACTCCCCAACACGACTATGAGTTTCGCTATCCGCATCCAGAAATTAAACAAATTGCTCCATTTCAGGCGCTAATCGATGAGGTCCTACAGCCTGGTGACGTGTTATATGTGCCGCCCAATACACCGCATGATGGTGTTGCAGTAACGCCTTGCATGACATACAGCGTTGGCTTTCGAGCACCTTCCGAGGCGCTACTTGTGCAGCAGTTGCTAAGCAATTTAGCCGCGCAAGCTGATCATCAGAGCAACCTGTATCAAGATCAGTCCTTAAGTGGTGCAAGCACACAAGCGTTACCACCTAGCGCGCTTTCTTGGGCAAAAAATGCCTTAGCGGGAATAACCGATCGCCAACTGATTAGCGCTTTCGGCGAAATTGTAACCGAACCTAAAATGGAGTTTGAGCCCGAGCCAATACAATCTGCTGAGAGCATAACCGCTTTGCTGGCTAAACTGGAACAGGGAAAATTAGAAGCCCCCTTATCTTTCCATCTCGCTGCCAACTGCCGCTTTACCTACTTTCAACACGAAGCGCAATTGCTGGTGTTTATCAACGGAAAAGTTTACGAGTTTTCAATAACTTATGCTGAACCGATAAAAAAGTTATTAGAAAACCGGAACTACTGCATAGAAAACGTGAATATTTCTCTACAAGATATTGAATTTGTTAATAGAATTGCTAATCTTATCAAAGACGGCTGGGTGTTTTTTAAACACTAACATGTAGGTTATAGGTTATCTATGCAAAGTGAAATTGTCATTCAGGAAGTATCCTGGTTTGACTACCAAGAAAAATTAGCTGAAGTTCGCGAAAAGGTATTTGTCTACGAGCAGCGAGTTGCCCCAGAAATTGAAGTTGATGGGCGCGATCCTGATTGCTTTCATGTGTTGGTGCTAAATGACAATAATGAAGCCATTGGCGCGGGCCGCTTAACGCCCGAAGGTAAAATTGGACGTGTTTCAGTGCTCCTGCCTTATCGCGGACTGGGTCTCGGCTCACAGATATTACAGAAGCTCATTGAAATAGCCGACCGTGAGCGCCTAAGCCCGGTTAAGTTGCACGCGCAAATTCAAGCCGTTTCCTTTTACGAACGTCACCAATTTACACCAAATGGTCCAGTCTTCATGGAAGCCGGGATACCGCACCAATCGATGAAACGATTCTTATAATCCACCATGAATGATGCACTGATTAATGCGGAATTAGGCACCACCGATGACCCGTTTCGTGTCGACCGCGCCGCCGATTTAAAACTCGCCAGTTATCGAATGTTTGCGCAAGCGCAACAAAGCGTCAACCTCTTTACTTACGAGTTAGATCCAAGGGTTTTATCCGACCGCGAAATCGAGTCTGTTCTAGCCAAGTTAGCCCGTCGTAGCCGCCACACCCAGATCCGCATGATGGTTTATGACACAACAAGCCTACAAAGTAATAATCATCGTCTAATTGGTCTTTACCAAGCGCTCTCAAGTTACGTTGCGATTAAGGTGGTTGCCAAAGAGCATCAACAAATTCCTTATAGTTTTTATACCGTTGACGACTGTGGCTTGATCTATCGTCCCAATCATCACGAATTTGAAAGCCAAATCTATTTTAATGACAAACTAAAAACCAAAGATTATCGAAAACAGTTTGAAGAATATTGGGAACAAGGCCGCGTTGCCAGTGAGTTTCGTGTCTTAGGAATTTAAGTTAAACGACTAAATTTTTTCCACATCAACAGTCGCAATAGTGTATAACGTACCTCCACACAGTTAGGTTGCACTATGTCTGCTAAGCAAAGCGAAGTACGCGAATTATTTAAGCTCGGTATCCCTGCCATTTTGGCGCAGTTGTCGCAAATGTCACTGGGCGTTATCGATACCATGATGGCTGGTAGCATTAATCCCGAGGCATTAGCTGCCATTGCTGTGGGTACCAACATTATTAATCCCGTGATGGTGTTTATTTTAGGGGTTTTTCTGGCATTAAACCCCATCGTCGCACACCTAAATGGCCGTGGAAACTTCCAACAAATTGGCGTTGTCTTTCAGCAATCCACCCTTGCCGCTTTCGTGCTAGCGGCGCCGGCTATATTATTTCTTACTCAGTCCAAACCCATCATGGAAGTTATTGGTATTCAAGAAGAGTTGCATGGCATCGTGGCGGATTATTTAGCTGCTTGCAGCTATGGCGTGATCCCACTATTCGGATTTTTAGCCCTGCGCTTTTGCAATGAAGGCTTGTTTTCAAATCGCGCCATTATGATTGTTTCTTTAATCGCGATACCGTTTAACCTGGTATTTAATTACTGGTTTATTTGGGGCGGTTTCGGTATACCTGCTTTAGGCGCGGTTGGTATAGGTTATGCAACAGCGCTTGTTTGGACCATTATGTTTATCAGCATGCTGATCTACTCATTATTTTCACCGCGTTATCGCCACTTAGCCATAAAAGGCACTTGGCACCGCTTTGACTGGGTACAGATGAAAGAGCTGTTTAAAATTGGTTTGCCAATGGGAATTGCTGTAGGTATGGAGATTGCGATGTTTGCCATTGTCGGACTCCTTATTGGCCGGTTCGCCATAGAGGTAGTGGCTGCTCATCAAATTGCAATCAATATTGCTTCAATGGCTTATATGATTCCATTAGGTCTCTCGATCGCCATATCTGCTCGAGTCGGATTCTTTAGCGGTCGTGAAAATATTCCAGGACTTAAGCTTGCTGCAAAAACTGGAGTACTGATTGCCCTATCGATTGCGATAGTGTCAGCCATAGGCATGTATTGGTTCGCCGACTTTCTCATTAGCCTGTATTCCGACGACCGGCAAGTAGCAGAGCTTGCTGCCGGATTATTACTTCTAGCCGCAATATTCCAGCTGTCAGATGCAATTCAAGTTGCCTTAAGTGGTGCTTTACGTGGCGTCAAAGACACTCGTATACCGATGCTTATTTCAGCGATTAGCTATTGGTTAATCGGTTTTCCCGTCGGCTTTGTATTTGCAGAAATAATGGGATGGTCAGCACGAGGTTACTGGATGGGAATTGTCGCCGGACTCACCACTGCCGCCTTATTACTGTATTGGCGCTACCATCAAATCATTTTTCGCCGGACATAAAAAAAGCCTGATATAAATCAGGCTTTTTTATAATGGCGTCCCCTAGGGGATTCGAACCCCTGTTGCCGCCGTGAAAGGGCAGTGTCCTAGGCCTCTAGACGAAGGGGACGCAAATCGCGGTGCGATCTTATGTGTGGTCTGCTTTGGTGGCGTCCCCTAGGGG
>JABXHQ010000115.1 GCA_013373545.1 Gammaproteobacteria bacterium | reverse complement strand
GGGCTGCAAAGCCAACAATTGTATTAGCTTCATTTGATGCCACTTTAGACGCGCTTTAATTTTACGCTTGAAGTCGGCCGGTTCTTTCACTCGATTACCATTTAGCAACCCAAACTCACCATAGCGTTTAAGGGCTGTCGCGGGTCGAGAATCGACTAGGCTCCAGTCAAAGGGAGCGAGTTCGAGAAAAATTTCAAGCTGGGAAAGTACTTGGTCGATAGTTTACTTTGCCGCTTTCTAATGATTGGCACTGCATTAAAATCGATGTGGAAGAAATAGAACTTAATTCTTTTAAAAAAGTACGTTTCACTGTTTGTTGGCAATTAGTTCGCAATAGAAGTTGAGCGCCTCGATTATATTCTAGGAACTCGAAATTTCTGATGCTGAACAACTTACACACTTAATTTTTATGTTATCCATATTGGCTTTAATTTTTTCCGTTTATGTAATAATTTTGCACTATGTTTTTATGGGGAATCGACATAAGCATAGCTCTGTAGAAACCATTAACCCGTGATTGGCTAATCACATTTGACGCCAGTGGCGTCGTGCAAAAAGCCATACAATTAAACTCTGGCTGCTCACGTGATGTGTTAAATCGGGGTATTGCAAAACCCTTAACCGTGTCGAACGAAGGCTTAACCCAGCCGCGCTTTAAGATCGCTTAAAAACGAACTTCGGCACTGGTGGTCGCAGTTCTAAGACTGCCGCTCTTGGAATTCAGTAAGAACGATCTAAAACAGCTCGTGCTAAGTGTTCTAAGTAATATTTAGCGCGATGGCTCACCCTGGAATGTGCGATAGTTAACAGTTAGGAAAAAAATTCACCAAATTGCCAACTCTGCAATGTTTCTTTGGTAATAATTACTTGGTGGGGAGCAAGGCATGCGTATTATCACTGACCAATACGCATAATAAACACAAAGCTACATTTGTGGGGTTCCCATGTACCTAACGACTTTTCGTAAACGTTCAGCGTTTCTGCGCAGTTGCGGCTTCTTCACGCTACTCTTATGTTTTTTCGCGGGCTGCTCGAGTGAAGCTCCGGAACAAGATGATGTCAATACGCCTAATCAAGAACAAACTAAAGGCCTCTTAGCGCACCGCTATCAAGGCAATTCAGCGACTTTAGTGGACTTAAGTGAACAAACGGTTAGTCAACAGGAAGTGCTGGCCGCTCCCTCGGTAGCTCTGATCAATAACTCCCAAGACAATCTAGTATTACTGTCGAATTTTAATCTTGCGATGGCCGGGAGCTATGAGCCATCGATCGCAACGAACTTGGCTTTTAGATTGATTATTAACGGTAAAGTGGTTGCGCAAGTGAGCGAGCGAAAATCACAACTTTCATTGACATTGCCGCTTGTCGAACTGTTGCAACAAGATAACCAGTTGCGGTTAGAAGTAGTGGGAAACCAATCAGTTGGATCATTTAACTTAACCTTTAAAGACGCTTTAGGCAAAGTGAGCGAGCTTGGCAAACTGGATCATTTTTATCAGGCCGATCACTTCGTCAAATCGACATATCATCTCCCATTAAGGTTGAGTGATGAAACGCCCATCGAAACACTTGCCGACGATGAGACGAATGTTGAAATCGATTTTTGTGGTGAAACTGATGTTGCTAACCTCGACAACTCGTTGCGCCGTGGTGAGCGATTAACAACCAATAATTATTTACAATCCCGCAATGGTGCGTTTCGGTTTTATCTGCAAGGTGATGGCAATTTGGTGCTGCGACGGATGAGTGATCGTCAAGCCATTTGGGCCAGTGGTACCGCAAACTTAGGCGCCAATCGTGTTAGCTTACAGAGCGATGGTAATTTGGTGCTGCGTGATAGTAACGGAGAAGCTTTATGGTCGAGCGCTACAGCGACATCAGAGGCCGCTTATTTGTTACTGCACAATAATGGTAACTTGTCCTTGTACAGCCAGTGGGGCGAGCGCATTTGGCAGACGGAAACCTGCGGCGATGGCGCGGGATGTGAAGATTATGATCTTCCCAACCAACAAAACCAATTATTACTTGGCGAACAATTAAACCTAAATGATTCGATTCTCTCGCGCCATGATCGTGCACGTTTTTACCTACAAGCCGACGGTAATTTGGTTGTCCGTGACAGGCTTGATAACCGCGCACTATGGTCCGCTGGAACGCAAAACCTCGGAGCGCAGCGTTTACGATTGCAAAATGATGGCAACTTGGTTTTGCGTGATGCTTCCGGTGAGTCGCTTTGGTCGTCAGGTACTGGGCAAACTTCGGCAAGTTTTTTAATGCAGCATGATAATGGCAACTTAGTGCTGTACCGCGCCGATGGTTTGGCCGTATGGGCCAGCAACAGTTGCCGTGATGGCGGCGGAGACGGCGGCGGTGATGGCGGCCCTTGTGATGCAACCGAAGCGACGACCGAACAGAATAGCTTGCAGGCTGAACAGCAAATTAACCAAGCGGAATTTATTCAGTCCACTAACCTTGCTTATCGTCTACAGTTGCAGAGTGATGGCAATTTAGTTCTGTTGCGCGAAGCCGATAATAGTGTTCTTTGGGCATCGGGAACCAATGGCTCCGGTGCGACTCGAGCACGGATGCAAGGCGATGGTAACTGGGTGCTGCGAGATGCTTCTGGTAGCGCGGTTTGGTCTTCAGGAACCGCTGGCACTGGACCTGCGTATTTAATTTTACACAACGATGGCAACCTAGCGATTTATGGCGTCAATGGCGTAGCAGTTTGGCAAACGCAAACCAGTGATGGGACGCTTTGCGAAAGCTCTGAGATTGAACCACTCGTGCGCAGCTTTACTACTCCAAGTGCATCCGAGTTGTTTCATAATCGCGTAAGTGAAGTTGCGTTTCCTCAGGAAATCGCGACGCCGTTCGGTGGCAATGGTCATTCGGTATCTTGGGACGGACGCGTCTATATTGTTAAACGTACTCAGGGTTGGTACGCCCAAGTGCTACGACCAGAAAATATCGTAAAGACCAGCTCGGGCTTGGTTGATTTTAATCAAGGTGCTTTCAGCGAGCGTTATTTAATGATGGCGAATGAAGATGCGCCTGAATTACAAGTGAATTGGTTAGCCATTGTAATTGATCCCAGTGTTGGCGAGCAAAACCCTTATCCATCCAATCGCAACGGTGACTACCAACAAGAGGGCACCTTTGCCACTTATAAGGCACTGGTTTATGTTACGTCGAAACTTAATGGTGACAATGATCAGTTAGGCGTACGCCGTGCAACACTTATTATTGCCAACGCAAAGAGCGCAAATGCGTCGATTGCCAGTGCCCAATTTGACAGTCCATTCCAACGCTTTCAAACCAATACCGGTAGCGACGTTCGCTGCATTGAGCCTTCGGCAACCATCGATGGTCGCTTAGTGATTTGCCAAGGCCATCCGGATAACAATGGTCGTATCGATAACTTGGTGTACAGTTGGAATGCTGAGCCTGGCGGGTTGACAAATTGGAGTCGACCAAAATCTTTAGCGAATTTGTACTGGGACGATAAAGAAACCTTAGTTGATGGCTTACCCATGTTTGTGCGTTACCCGTTAGCGGAAAACCCGTTACTTGACGCTACTGGTGTTCCCTATGTTGCCGGAGCTTTAATTAAAGGTGCTTATCCTTGGGTTTCGCGCGATGGATCAGAGCTTTTTTATCAAGCGTCACGCGAAGGCGTATCAGCACGGCGTACTGGCACTTCTGTAGTTGGCCGTTGGACCGGCTGGACTGTGCGTCACATTGACGGACCGATAAATCCGCAACGTGGGAAAAGCCGTTTGTTTTTATCCTCTCCCGGAGCGTTTACCACTATGTGGTCACCGTTTAAAGAGCAAAGCGAATTGGCGATACCCTATAGTTCGGCAGGACCGGTCTATCCCATTTTTGGTTCTAATTCTCGCGACTACAGTGAAGTCAGTTTTAACGATTATCTCGATGGTGATTTTATTGTTTACTATGGAATGAATGAGCAATTGGCGCGTGATGGCGCATTTCAAGTTACCCGTACTAATGATACCTCCGGTTACTTTAACAACGGACGATTACAAGGCGCACAATTTCCGCTTGAATTTAACGGACGCGATGAACTCGTTGGCCGTTATGGACAAGCTATTTATTTCCCGGCGTCGAGTTATGTTGAGATTGAGAAAAATGCGGGCTGGGAGCAAATTGAGACTCAGTTGAGTGTTGATTTTTGGGTGAAGGTTGAGCAAACGGCGAATTCGCAAACCTTGTTAGCGTTTGAAAATTTACTTAATTTAGCGATCACCAGTGATGGTACCTTACAAGCCACACTGACGGGTCAAAATAATCAACAATGGTCGCTTACCGGACCAGCACTTGCAACCAATACTTGGCAACATATAGCGCTCACCATTGATATCAACAAGCAGCGTTTTGCACTTTATCAACAAGGGGTATTAGTTGCTGAAGCTGTAATGCCAGCCCAAGTAAGCTTAAACACTTCAGGGCAATTTCGATTTGGTCTAGTGAATTCTAGCGGGCGCGTATTGGTGGATGAATTTAAAGTTTCTAAAGTGGCTCGCAGTGCTGCCGAGGTGGCTTTTTTTGCCAATCAAAAATCCAGCGCAAATCCTTCGGCGCAGCAATTAGCGGTTATTCCACAACACCTAAGCACTCAAGGGTTATACCCACGGCCAATCGAGAACTTTAGTGTTGCGGCGGCAGAGCTCGGCGAACAGCTGTTTTTCGATCCGCTGTTGTCGTTGAACAACACAACTTCTTGCGCCACTTGTCACAAAGCAGAACTCAACTTCACCGATAATGTGGCGATTGCCGTCGGTTTGGAGCCAACCGATCAAGGTGAACGGAACGCTCCGATGTTACTCAATCGAATGTTTTCCAGCGCCCAGGGTTGGAGTGGAAGTGCTGGCTCGTTGGCAGAACAAGCATTACAACCGATCGCAGCGGAACATGAAATGAATTTACCCATCGCACAGGCGACGGCAAGACTAACCGAAAATGCAGCCTATCGCGCGCAATTTAATCAGCTGTTTGGCGCGGATCCAAATGCACAGAATTTGAGTACCGCACTGGCCAGTTTTCAAGCGTTACAATTTTCTCCGTTAACGCGTTATGACCAATTCCGCGCTGGCGACGCGAGTGCATTGTCCGCAGCTGAACAACGCGGAATGCGTTTGTTTAATGGTAAAGCTCGCTGTAGCGGTTGTCATAGCGGTGTTAACTTTACTGATGAAAGTTTTCGCAATACCGCAATCGTGCTAACTGATGATATTGGCCGTATGGATAGCACCGGACGCGAGCGTGACAGGCTGGCATTTAAAGTGCCATCGCTGCGCGGTCTTGGATTAACAGCGCCTTATATGCATAACGGAAGTTTTGCTACGCTCGATGAAGTGGTAGCGGCATACAATGAAGGCGGCTTGGCGCAGTTAGCGAAAGATACCGATATAAAACCGTTGGAGTTGTCAGCATCCGAATTAGCCGACTTAGTGGCATTTTTGCAAACGCTATAAGATTAATTAGGCGACTAACAAGCCTAAGTAATCGGATTGCCAAAGAATCAACCTTAAGTTGCCCAGCGTATTATGCGCTGGGCAGCGAAGTCTAAAACTTTGAATTTTTTTAGGGCGCCGCGCGCTACTCGCGTCGTCGTTAACACCTATTTACGCTTCAGCTTATATTCGATTCTTGGTTACACACAGGGCAATCAGATTTTTTACTGACATTTATGGTTTGCCAAGTTGCGTGCAAGCCATCGAACACAAGCAGTTTACCGCTGATTGATGTTCCGCAGCCGGTGAGCACTTTGATGGTTTCGAGAGCTTGCATACTGCCTAATACGCCAACTACAGGACCTACAACGCCTCTTTCAAAGCAGCTACTCGCGTCGTCGTCATTAGCGGTGGCTTTGTTTTCTAGCGTGTTTCGCGCTGAATTGAGCGGTTGATAAACGCAATCATAACAAGGCGCAAAGGGATCATTATTGTACAGACTTATTTGTCCTTCAAAACGCACTGCGGAAGCACTCAGTAGTGGTATTTGTTGCGTTACACTGAAGCGATTAACTAAACGGCGCGTAGCCGTGTTATCTAAGCAGTCGAGTAATAAATCGCTGGAATTGATTGAATTAAAATTGAAGTTTACATCGACCGGTTCGTTAATGGTGGTTATGTTAACAAAAGGGTTAAGTTGTTGGCAGCGTTTGGCGGCTGATAATACTTTCGATTGACCAATACTTTCGAGTGAATGGGCGATCTGACGCTGCAGGTTAGATGTTTCAACTCGATCATGATCGATTAAAGTTAATTGGCCAACACCGGCTGCAGCAAGATAAAGCGCGGCTGCGCTTCCTAAGCCGCCAACACCGAAAATGGTAACCTGGGCCTGCTTTAGTTTCGCTTGTCCGACTTCATCTATTTCTGGAAGTATTACTTGGCGAGCAAAGTGCAGCAACTCTTGATCACTGAGCGAACTCATCCTTATCCTCTAATTAATTCGTCGAATAACACCGCTTTTACGGTTGCCCCGGGGGCAAGTTCATTGACATCGGGATCGATAACGATAAAACCATTGCATAGGCTCATTGATGATAGCGCGCCTGATAATTGATTGGCAAAAGGTAATGCCTGCCAGTGATTAGCTTTGTCGGTTGATAGCGTTGCCCGTTGGAAGTCGAGGCGTTTGGTGCGACTTTGCAGCTGCGTTTGCAAAGTGGCTAAAAAATAGTTTGGCTCAGAAATGGATTGTCCTTGGATCTTTCTTAAAGCGGGTAAGGCTAATAATAATAAAGTCGCTAAACTTGAAACCGGGTTGCCGGGTAAACCAAAAAAGTAACATTGATTAATGGTTCCAAAAGCAAAGGGCTTTCCCGGACGCATGGCCACTTTATACAGTTTAAGAGCGCCAATTGATTGTAATAATTCGGGCAAGTAATCGGCGTCACCTACGGATACTCCACCAGAAGTAATTATGGCATCAACTTCTTGGCTAACGTCGAGCAGGGTTTTGCGAATTTCGGTGCGATCATCAGGTAAGTTACCCAAATCACGAACTATAAACCCGCAGTCACTGAGTAACGCTATGGTAGCACTGCGATTACTATCATAAATTTGTCCATGATTGAGCGTCGCGCCTGGTTGTTGTAATTCATCGCCAGTTGAAAAGACGGCAATATTGATCGGTTTGTAAGTGGCGACCTGTTGGATCCCTAACGAGCTTAATAATCCAATATCAGCGGCACCAAGGCGTCGACCCGCTTGAAATAATGGCTGATCTTTTCGAATGTCATGGCCAGCCGGTCGTATATTTTGTGAGCGCTCAGGAATGGTTAAAAATTCAACCATTTCGTGTAGTTGTGTGGCTCCACCCGCGCGCGTCGACTCCTGGGCAATAACGCAGTCACAGCCCTTAGGTAGTGCGGCACCCGTCATGATCCGAATGCATTCGCCCGTTTCGACTTGACCGTTAAAGGGACGTCCGGCAAATGCATAGCCGATAAGCTTTAATTGATTATTTTCGACTAGATCAGCGAGTCGCAAGGCATAACCATCCATTGCCGAATTGGCAAAACCAGGCACATCAATCGGAGCGCTAATCGACTCAGCCAAGATATGAGAGACCGCGCTGGCAAGGTTAACCGACGTGATTGAGCTGCGCCGCTCACATTGCTCGAGTAGCTGCTGCTTT
>JABXHQ010000153.1 GCA_013373545.1 Gammaproteobacteria bacterium | reverse complement strand
CGAAGTGAATAAGACATTTCCATTGTACTTCCGATTACTGCAACTGGTGATTGAACAGGCGATTGATTGGCAGTTAACGTCGGTCTCTTTTGGCCGTACGGCACTGGAGCCTAAAGCTAATTTGGGGGCATTGCCAGTCGAAACTTTTGTTTGGGCACGTCACCGCTTATCGATGGTTAACTTTTTTATCCGCAAGTTATTTCGCAACATACCCTTTGAAGATGCACCGGAACGAAACGCGCGTAAGAAAGTTGCTCCTCAGGGAGAATAGTAACCGACAGCAAGCGCAGCAGACTTCCACTGTAATTTGAGTGAAAAGGAACATCCATGACGAGACATCTAACCTTGCTTTTGCTAATACTGAGCACGCTTTTGCTCAGTAGTTGTACGGCTGCTTTATGGCGCAAAGATCACAACTTAGTTGAGTTAACCGGTATTTATTTGAACCCCAGTCGCGGCGATATGATCATTGCTGTGGAAGATAATGCTGCGTATGTGTTTAAATTAAGCAATCAAGAAATGGCGGCATTATTATTAGTTCGTGAATTGGAGTCGGAAGTATCGTTTTCCGACTTCAATCTAACCACACGCCAAGGTATTGTGGGGCAGGTTAGTTTTGCAGTCTCTTCTACGAAGGTTGACTCAGACATGCAACAACGCTTGCAACAAAATGGTTTTATGCAAGATGAAGCGGCAACTTGGCAGCGTGATCTAAAACTATCGGGAAAGCGCTACACAGTAGAAGGTGAACTGCCATGGCAACCGTTAACTCGACCCTATTTCGTTACCGTAATTAAACCGCATTCGTTCGATGAGATTGCCAATAAAATCGTCGCAACGCCGGGCGCTATTGTGTATGACGCGGCGGTGGTATTGCCGGCGACTATTGTGATGTTCACCTTAACGGGTGTCTTAAATATGATGGATTAGTCAACGCCCAGTGAGCACAGGCGGACGGTCTTTGGATTGTTTGTTTGTGCCCCGAAGACCAACGAGGCACAATTTTTTAGAACGAATACAATAAGCGCAATACTACTGCTCGAAGTAGCGCTTAATATAGCCATTTAATAAGCGGATCCCAAACGAAGTTGAGCCGGGTGAGGCTTTGATCGGGGTGGCTTTATCGTTCCAAGCAACACCGGCAATGTCTAGGTGCACCCATGGGGTTTGCTCGCGCACAAAGCTGCCAACAAATGCAGCACCTGCACTTGCGCCTGGCGCAGTCGGGCCGGAATTCATAATGTCTGCAACGTCATTTTTAATGGCTTTGAAGTGATTGTCATTTAGTGGCAACTGCCATACCTGATCGCCGGTTTTAATGCCCACTTCAATAAATTTTTGTGCCAATTCATTATGCCGCGTAAACAAAGCCGCGTAGTCTTTTCCTAGCGCACGTGAAGCCGAGCCGGTTAGAGTAGCAACATCGACCAGTAAAGATGGGTTATAGGTGATATCACCATAGTAGATCCCATCGGCCAACACTAAACGACCTTCAGCATCGGTTGAACGGATCTGAATGGTTTTACCCGACATCGACGTCACGACATCACCTGGGCGCTGAGCATTGGCGCCGGGCATATTTTCAGCGAGCGCAGCAATGGCCACAACATTCACCTTTGCTTTGCGATCAGCCAACGCATATAAGGTGCCAACGACGCTTGCAGCACCTGACATATCAAATTTCATATTCCACATATTAGGTGGATTTTTAAGCGAAATGCCACCCGTATCAAAAGTGATACCTTTACCCACAAGAACGACCGGCGCCTGCTTTTTATTGGCACCCATATATTCCACAATCATCATTCTCGGTGGTCGCGCGCTGCCTCGGCCGACGCCATAGATAGCGCCCATGTTTTTGTCTAACATGTCATCTTCATCGAACACTCGAATAGAAACGTTTTTCAGACCTTTTAATTGCTGCTTCCAATAAGTGACAAAACTTTCGGGGTAAATAACATTCGCCGGCTCATTAGAAATATTGCGAGTGTGCCAAATAGCATTAGCAACGGAGTTCCAATCTTTATTAAACAAGGCTTTGGTCGCTGCCGGGCTTGGCACTGCAAAAGTTATACTGGTAACCGATTTTTGTTGTTCGCTGTCGGTTTTGTATTTATCAAAATAGTAACTGCCAAGTTTTGCACCAAATGCTAATTGCGCCGCGTGATCGGGCGATAATTCCGCGGCAAAAGTGGGTACCGTTTTAAATTCGCTGATTGCTTTTTGAATCGCGTTTCCGCCAATCTCTTGCCACTCAACCTCGCTGTTCTGCGAGGGTTCGCCAAGGCCGACCAGTAAGATCTGTTTGAAGCCACTGTTTTGCGGCGCCGGGATCAGTTTTGTGCTCATGGCTTTTCCGGTAAAGCCGCTGGCTTCGATTAGGTAGCTTAAGCCTTGTGCGCTGTTTTGGTTAATTGCCAAACCAACCGCACCGGTTTCACCGTTGGCTGAAACCCCGAGCAACAGATAATCGGCGCTGGCCGCTTGCTCAGTGAAGAGTACTTGAGTGGGGGTGTTAACACTGGCTTTTGCGCTAATTAAAGTAGCCGCAAAAAGTCCAATTATTCCCCATAGAATACGCACTTTGTTGGTCATTGTGTGATTCCTATTACTAGTTATTGATTGAGTTTACAGAGTTTGTGTGAGAGCCAAAGGCTCTATCACATGGGGTTGCATCATAACGCGAAGTGAGCCATTTTGTTAGCCACACAATTGCAACCAAGTATAACGGCAAAGCTTTTGGCAAATACTGCACCCGTGGTGTGGTACGTAAATTTACGGGAGTTGGTGCAAATGACTGTGCTAATTCAGGCGAATTTGTTAATCTTGGGCAGCCGTTGAATTTTGCAAGGTCATGGGCATTGAATAATCTGATTTTACCGCGATTAACCCGCAGTCACAATTATTGGCAAATGTTCGGCGGCTGGGGGGCATTAATGGTTATCTATTGGCTAACCCAGCAGGACATCTTTTCGGTACCTTTGAGCTTTTGGGTATTGGGCATTATTGGGTTTATTGCGCACGGTATTCGTAGGCGCCAGCCGGTGGCCGAGATTGCTCAAAATCATCTGATCATTCGCAATAATTGGAGTACCGCTCAGCGTATTCCATTAGCTAAAGTTGTGCGCTTTACTTGGCGCGATTGTGATCGCGAGGCGCGCCAACTTGATGTCGAGTATCAAGATGGCAGTATTCAAAGCATAGTGGTACACGATCAAGTAGAACATTTAGAGGATGCCCGATTGCTCAATTTTATTCGCGAACATACGGCGGATATTCCGTTGCTGGATGCGGTTAATGAATCTTTGGTGCACAGCGATAAACAGCAGCGCCAGGTACCTCCTGTGCAATTACGGCGTGGCGCGAGAGCGGCCTCCGGTCCGGTAGTGCGGCGTTAGCTTAATTACCACTAGGTAGTACGGTGAAAGCGATCACTACAAATGATCATCACAAGCGAGCCAGGCATTAAGCAACAGGACCAGATTTAAGCAAATAAATTATTCAATAGCGATTAAGTCATGATGAATTCCAAACGCTTGCTGTTAATTTTAGTTATGCTGATGTTCGGCAGCATAAGTCTTACTGTTAGCGCAGCAACCAAATTATACAAATGGGTTGACGAACAGGGCCGTGTGCATTATTCCGATAGTCCGCAGGGAAACGCACAGCAAACCGCCATTGAGTCCACGACCTCAAAGGTTACAATCATTCCGCAGGTTACCAATTCTGATCCATTACCTTTACCGACCGATCTTAACGTGGTTATTACAGTGGTCAGTACTGCGCCACTATTATCCCAGTCGTTAATTGAGAGCGGCACGCTTGGCGAGTATCGTTTTGGTGCCGATTGTGTGTCGCCAACCGCAATGAATGTCAGTCAGGTTACTCAAGGCGCCAAGCACCAACGACTGTTACCCAATATTGAGCGTTTTTCTGCTGTGGCAGCGGCCACGATCGCGCAGCGGGGTGGACTGGCGAATAGTCAAACCTTTAGCCACTTTCGGCAAAACCCAATTGCTAAGCCAGAGCACACTTTAATGATGGAAGTGGCTGAACTTAAATTAGTAGCGTGTAAAACCGATTTAAAACGAGACCGCAGTCGCGGCCTTGCCGTCAACGTGGACCCGAATCATTATCAATGGAATCGGTTTAATAAGCTCCAAGCTTATCTAAAAATAAATTGGTGGGTGCGCGACAGCAATGGCGACGTTCTCTATCAAGGACAAACACAAAGTGCTACACCTACATGGCAAACGAAAATTCAAATGAATCGTCTAATTCTGAAATTGGTCGAGCAAGCCACATTAAATTTACTTGGCGATGCAAAATTAATGACTTGGTTAAGTCAACAAGACTCCGCTGCAAACAGTGGTGGTTGGTTTAATTTTAGTTCAGCGCCTGAGCCTCGTCCGGCGGCGAGTAGCCGGGTAGCGGGGATGATGACCAAAGCGAAAACTGCACAAGTATTAGCTTATTTAGCACAACACAAAGCACGCTTGGTTGAATATTATATGATGCAAGGTGACTGGCCAGATAATGACGCCGCGAAACATTGGTTTGGCGAAAATATTTATCGCGCCAATGGCATTGAGCAATTGCGCTTATTAGCCGATGGTTCATTGCGTGCAGAGTTAAGTTTTGCGCGCGGTCATTATATTCAGTTAACACCTGTGATCCAGCAAAGTTATGTGCGCTGGGAGTGTGCTTCCAGCTTACCGAGCGATTCGTTACCCAGTATTGATTGTCAGCAGCGCTAATTCACAACATGAAAAAATAGCACTTGTGCCGAGCCTTCTTTTGAGTATACTGAAGTCCGCGGAAATCAATTTGTCGATGGAACGAGCCCGCATTATTTGTTCAAAGGAATGAACCTAAGCTATACACGCTCAACTATTTTATGCTCAATGAAAAGTTATTTTTCATTACGGGTTCGTCGTAATGGTTGCGCGTGATAGTCAGGATATTCTTGCTGTTTTGAGTTGCTATTCTTAAAGAAACTGTCCTACCCAAACTGACCAAAAAGCTGAACTATTTTTTTCAGCGGACGATTAGTCTCTGGTCAATAAAAACACGATAAAAACACAATCTATTTTAGCTAGGAGGCTTTATGAACAAAGCACTATCGACTTTGTTATTGGCGGCTTTACCTTGTTCTTTGTTAGCCAGCGAATTAGCACCATACGCTTTAGAACAAACCCGCGCCGATGATCCAAGTATTCCAAACGCAAACTCAAGTTCAAGCATCGATATTTGTATTGTCGATTCTGGTTATGACTTGGGACACCCTGATCTACCCATTGCAACCGGCAGTGATCGCTCGCAAGGTAGTGGCGGCTGGACCAACGATCTAAGCGCCAGCAATGGTTACCATGGCACAGCCGTCGCAGGCGTTATGGCTGCGCTACATAACACGCAAGGTTCTCGTGGCGTGAACAATGGTGCGGCGAATATCAATCTACATATGATAAAAGCTCAGTATGCTGGCGAAATTAATCAAGGCATTATTGATTGTATTAATCGCGGCGCGGATATTATTAATGTCAGCGCGGGCAATAACAGTGCGAGCAGTTTCCAAAGTGCTATCGACTTATTGGATGAAACGCAAACCTTGCTCGTTGCCTCTGCTGGAAATCTTTGGGCGCCGAATGCGGCCAATGATCAACCGTTTTATCCGGCATCGTTTGACAAAGCGCTCAGCGTTGCAGCTACCGATAGTGATGCTCGCCATGCGCATTATTCAATTGCCAATAATCAAGTTGATATTGCTGCACCCGGCACCGCTATTTATACACCAGCACCGCGCGGTCGTGGTTTCACTGCAAGCATCCGAATTAACGGTACCTTGTTGCCGGTAGGTAATCGAGAAATTGTTCCCGCGAATCGCTACACATGGCATCCCGGCACTGGTGCATTAACAAAAGCGCATTTTAATGGCTCGGTCAATGCCCAGCTGGTGCATTGCAGTGGCAGTATTTGTCCGGCGAGTGTTACTAATAATATTTGTTTAGTCGAACGAGTAGGTAACGATACCGCCACCTCGATTTCGCCAGTGGGCACAACCTACAATTATCGAAATCTGATCACCGAGTATAAATCGGTTGATAAGTGTGACGGAGCCGCGGCTGTGATCATTTACTCCAATGCGGCACGAGCAGGATTGCAAGCTCCGTTTTTAGTCGATGAAATGGAAAATGTTTCCGACAACTTTTACATTGCGCAATACAACTTTCCGGTGGTGTCGGTAAGCCGCGAATTAGGACTCTATTTAGCCGGCAAAGCCGGGCAGTCAGCAACGGTGAATACCGCAACCGGCTCCGATTATGGTTATGCCAGTGGAACGTCCTTTGCCGCGCCTTATGTCAGTGGAATTGCCGCTCGCATTTGGTCGTTGTTTCCAAACTGTAATGCCTATCAAATTCGTAATGCTTTGATCCGTAACGCCAATGATGCCAACGGCGGTGGCTGGGATAAGCAACTCGGCGCTGGCATTATCGATACCAAAGCGACCTATGATGATTTAGCTCAAAATGGCTGTGGCGCGGATGAGCCACCACCGCCGCCGCCAACCGTCGAAGCACCGCAATACCCACCCTTGGTACACACTGAGTTTTCGGGTTGCCAAGGCACCACACCACGCTTTGTTTTATCTTGGAGTACCGCAGAAGCGATTGATGGCTACAAAGTGCATGAAAAACGCGGCAGTCAAGCATGGCGTCTCTATTACAAAGGCACCAATGGCGGCGCGATGTATTACGGTCTGAATAATACTACGACCAAAATTCGTGTGGTCAGCTATAACGCCGGTGGCAACAGTCCTCGCACAACGGTTACCTTGCCGAGTGTGAATTGTGGCAGTAATCCACCACCACCGATATTTTAATTATTAGCAATGTTCCAAAACGCAGTTGCGGCTGCGTTTTGAACAACAGTTTTGGCGAATTATGGGCCGCAGATTGTTCCGGCAGCCATAAAGCTAAGTGGACTCTAATATGCATTAACAGGTTTAATCGGTAATTGAGATGATGAGTTAACCCAGTCGCAACGCTTTCTGTTGTCCTGGATCAAACAAAATTACGCATTAAACGAGAATAATCGCGAGTCAGCTTCTATACTCTGGTGAAAGGAGATTGGCATTCGCGGGTATGAGTAAAGTTGGAAACCTCGATCAGATCAACGTTAAAAGCCTCGTTGATAATGCAACCATGGGTGTGGTGATCCACAACCTAGACTCGTCTATTGTTTATGCTAACCCCACCGCACTGCGCTTTCTGCGCTTAACCTTTGAGCAAATGATTGGCAAAGATGCCCTCGACCCACAATGGCATTTTGTCGACGAGCGCGGTCGTCCATTGCCCGCTAGTGAATTTCCGGTCAATAAAGTGCTCACTTGGAAAACACCACTGGAGCAAGAAGTCGTGGGTGTTGTGGATAGCTTTGAACAAACCTCTTGGTTTCGGGTTGATGCTTACATTGAAATGGGAGACCAGCCCGATAAGGGATTTGTGGTGGTCTCTTTTACCGATATCACCGAGGAACGTAATTCATTTTCATTTCGTGACGTGGTGGAGAATGCACAAGACGCGATTGTGGTGACGGAGGCGTCTCCCATCGACTCGCCTTTAGGTCCTAAGATTGTTTACGTAAACAAAGCCTTCGAAATTTTAACTGAGTATCGTGAAGACGAAGTCTTAGGTGAAACGCCGCGTATTTTACAAGGAAAATTTACCGAAAAGGAAACCACTGATCGGATCCACAGAGCACTTGAGCAACAGTTACCGGTGCGTGAAACAATTTTAAACTATTCTAAGTCGGGGCGACCCTACTGGTTAGACTTAAACATTATTCCGTTAAAAAACTCTTTAGGTGAAGTTACTCATTTCGCTGCAATCGAGCGCGATGTGACGGAAATTACCTATCGGGCGGAGCAGTTAGCCAAGCGCAATGAAGAGCTTGCTTTGTTGAAGAAAAATTTGCAAGCCATTGTCAGTCAGCAAACCGCTGAGTTAAAAGAAGCTAATATTAAACTTGAGCAAATGGCTTATTACGATACCTTAACTCAGTTACCGAATCGTCGTTACTTTCAAGAGCAATTAGATAAAATCTTATCGCATGCGTCCCGAAACGAAATAATGATTATGTATGGCTTAGTCGATATTGACGACTTTAAGTCGATTAATGATAGTTATGGGCATGACGTTGGCGATCAAGTTTTAAAAATGATCGCGAGTGCATTTTTTAACATATTTCGTCGTCAAGACGCCTATGCGCGGCTAGGCGGTGAAGAATTTGCTTTTGCTCTCGAGTTTAGCAGCGAAGAAGATGTTGATGCTTTATGTTCGCGTTTGCTTGAAGAAGTTTCCAGCCAAACTTATCAAAGTGATGAACTGGCGCAACCACTATCGGTGACCGCAAGCATCGGCGTTACTTACAGCAAAGTCACCGCGAGCAGCCAAGCCATTACTTTCTACCGTGCTGCCGATAAAGCCTTGTACGAAGCCAAAGCGAATGGTAAAAACTGCTACAAAGTTCGCGTGCTTTAATCGTTTGCCGTTCACATTCAAAGCTATGATGAAAAATCCTCTCTTGCCTTATCGTTAACTACTTAATTAAGTCATCATCTTGCGTTGTATTGCAGGTTTCAGCATTGTATGGTGTCGCCATGTATTTTTTCTTCTTAAATAATAACCATGTCCACGAACGACTTGAATTTAGCTCCTAATGATGCGCGCTTTCTGACCAGCCAACTTTCTACGGGCGTTTTAATACTTACCATGAACCGACCAGAAAAGTTAAATGGTTGGACGCTACCGATGATAACCGCCATTCGCAATGCCTTTCAGGCGGCAGCGTCGGCCGAAAACGTGCAAGCCGTCATTTTAACCGGCAGTGGCCACTATTACTGTGCGGGCGTCGATTTGGGTGGATCGCTCAAGCTAATGCATCCAAAGCAATTGCATCATGGGATTGTTGAGCTTAACCAACAACTATTTGAAACCTTTATTCGTTTTCCAAAACCGCTGCTAATTGCGGTGAATGGTCACGCTATTGGAGCCAGTGTAACCTCGGCAACGCTTGCTGATGCGATTATTGCCGCCGATTCGGCCACTTTTTTAACTCCCTTTGCCCGCTTAGGCGTTCCGGCGGAGGGGTGTTCCAGTGTGACCTTCGCAAAACTACTAGGCGCGGATAATGCTGCGCGTATGCTCGGCGCAGAAGGTTGGCAGCCAAGCGCCAGTGAAGCTAAAGCCATTGGTTTAATTCAATATCAAGTCGCGGATGAAGCGTTAATGGCAGAAGCTACCGCTATTGCGACGGTATGGGTCGAGCAAGGTAAACAGCGTCTACCACTGGTTGACTTTGCGGTGGATGAGTTGCTCGCGATTAATCAGCGCGAGTCGATTGCGGTGGCGAATGCATTGTTAGGTGCTGCCTTTTTAAAGGAGCAAGCGCGGTTTTTTGCGCGTAAAAAGAAGCGCGCGTTATCACTTATGTTTTGGATATTGTGGGGCACGCGTCCCATTTGGTCGCGGCTGCTGTAGATGGGGGCGCACGACCACTGAAGATTTGATTGGCTATACAAGTGCAAATTTAAATCAAACAAGACTTTGTTGAAAAGTTGCGACCTAAAAATATCGATGAGCAATATCGAGTTATGGTAAGGTATTCCACAAGATTAAGTGGATTTATCGTAAAATATTGAATTTATGGAAAAAACATCTCTCTTTACAGGTCTTTGGGAACGTCGCGTACCGCATGCTATCGGTGTTTATATTGCTGCCACTTGGATGGCCATCGAAATTGGTGATTGGGTTATTGAGCGGTTTTTATTAGCGCCAGAGATCACTTCCTATATCTTTATCGCGATGCTGGCATTCCTTCCCGCAGTGATACTAATGGCGTATCAATACGGTAAGAAAGGTCGTGATCCTTGGCATAAATCAACCTTTATCTTTGTCCCGCTGAATTTAATTATTGCCGGCGCATTGCCGATTTTTTTAGTGCAGCCAGTGAAAGCTTCTGAGGTTAAAACCGCGGTCGATGAAACCGGGCAAACTCAAGAGTATGTAGTGCCTAAGCAGCAATATCAAAAACGAATTGTGAGTTATTTTTGGCAAACTGATAATTTAGCTGAAGATGAACAGTGGTTGCAGTACGCGGCGCCATGGTTGCTGTCTAAAGATCTTGAACGTAATGAGTTTATTGCTAGCCTATCGGCGTTTGAGCACTCACATATTTATAATTTACTCAATGAGGCCGGCTATGAGTCTGGGCTCGGAGAGCCGTTATCGCTGCAAATAAAAACTACTCGCAATCATTCACGCGAATATTTCCTAACCGGAAGTATTGATAAACTTGGCGATAATTATTTTTTGAGCGCTTCATTGCACCGAGCCGTTAATGGCAAAGTGACGGCTAAGTTCTCCGTAAAGAATTCCAATCTTTTTGCCGCCGTGGATGAAATGTCAGAAGCGATCAGTTCCGAACTTATTGGCTTTGCCACGCGTGAAAAGTTAAGTGACGACTTGCCGGTAACAGAACATGTCGTGGCGAATATGGCCGCGTTAGAGGCCACGACCAAAAGTTTGGTATATAAGCTTAAAAATCCCTATGATAAAAATTTAGTTGAACGCTTAGAGCAGGCTTATGAGCTTGATCCCACCTCGATTGAATTACAGAAATTGCTATTTCTGGCTTATCAATCGGTGGGTAAAATGACTCTAGCGGAATCCTTTGGCGAAAAAATATTAAACCAGTCATTTAAATTAACCCGCGCCGAGAAATTTCAATATCAAGGTTATCTATATCGCTTAAAAGGCGATTATGCCGCGCACTTGAAAGTGTTAGCTCTTTGGGTTGAGCTGTATCCCAACTCGGCTGATGCTCACAGTTATCTGGCGCAATTTGAGCAAGCTTATGCAGGCAACTTAGAAGTAGCTGAAAAAAGTTTATTGAAAGTCATTGAGTTACTGCCTAATGATATGGGGGCTTATTATCGATTGGCACGTTTATATGAAAGTATGGGTGAGCTGGATAAAGCCATTGCTAGTATGCAACAAGCGATAGACTTGGTAACAGATGATATTTCGGTCAATCTCTATTTGGCGATGCTGTATGAGCAAAAAGGTTTATTTGATAAAGCTAAAGATGTTTACCAGAAGGTTGCCATTATTGATCCTTCGAATGATTCGGTTAAATATTTTTTAGCGTTAAACTATTATAAAACCGGTGACTTTGCGCAGGCGAAGTCAATTGTTGCGAGTGAGCTGGATAAAGCCGATATTGCACTCAATCGTAAAGCGTCTTGGATCACCCTGGTCAATCAAATTCATGTGACGCTTGGTGAAATAAAAACCGCGTTAGGGTTAGTGCAGAGTTTACGCGGTGATGTTGAAAATTTACCAAGACCCAGCCAAATACAGATTATTGATAAACCTGAAATTCAACTGTTGGCTAAACTCGGTGATGCCACAGAGCAAGAGTTAAAGATCAAACAAGCTTTGCAAGGGCTGGAGCCTCCTTATACTTATACAGTTGAATACTTAATGTTGGGTGTTTATAAGGCGCGCAATGATCAAGCCGCTATGCAGCGTTATATCGATGAATTGGAATCGCTCAATGAAGGAGGCAACAAGCAAAGTATTAGTCCTATTCTTGATTACGCCTATTTAACTTTATATGAAGCCAATGGTGACTACGCCAATGCAAAGGAACGCGCTTATCTGATTACTGAACGAGCCAAAAAAACTGCAAACGGACTGCTGGAGCGATTCTCCTATTTAAATTGGAAAGTGGAATTAGCTCGTTTGTATCGTTTAACCGAACAACACCATGAAAGCGAAATGATTCTAATGGATGTATTGAAGGAATTTCCGGCTTCGGTATTGGCCAAGAAAGAACTGGTAGCGCTGTATATTTTAACCGACCGTATAGAAGAGGCGCGCGCACTCGATAAAGAGATCATGCAAACCTGGAATAACTCAGATGCTAGTTATGTTGAATTCTCGGAGTATTTAAAGTTACGCGAGAAACTTGATTTGCCTTCATAGGTTTAAGCTCAGTGGCTAACAAGTGTAATTACTAAAAAGGGAACTTTTGGGTAATCGGATGTTAGTGCAAGCATTACGAGTGATAATGGTAAATCAATATTAGTGTATCGAAAAACAGAGACGAAAGATGAAGTCAATTATTGTATTCGGACTATTGTTAAATTGGGGATTATTAATGGCAAAGGATATTGATTCATCAGGGAATGAGCAATCTGGAAAGGAACAGTCTGCAAAGGAACAACTGTGGAATCAGGTTTACGATGCACGGCAAGCATTTGTCGAGCGCCATATTGGTGCCTTACCCGATGATATTTTAAAAATTGTTCACCTGGGTGGCACTTGGCCGGGTGGTGGTTTATTTAAATTTAAAGCCACTCAGCTAGAAGGTGACTATTGGGTGTATATGACGTTTGGTTTAACCAATCCGGATATGCCAACCACCGTAACTCCTACCGATGTAGAAATAGATCCCGAGCCAGGCGCTGAAAGCACTTCATTGCGGCTGGTTAAGAAAGAACAAGTGCCCAGTTATCCTGAACGAATTGGCTATGGCTATGAACTGATGATAATCACTAAAGGTGAGCAAGAGTGGCCGCTTTGGTTATTGCAGTGGGCGGTTGAGGCTGAGTTGATTGGTGATGTGGATTTTCTTGGTCGCGTTGAACAATATCAAGGACTGACGGTAGAAGATATCAAAGTGGGTCCATCTGGCTTTGTAAATGTGTTGTTTCAAACAGCGCAAGCGCCGTTGCCAAGTGCAATTGATTTGCCTGCTGGCAAGTCACCGATTATTGTGGCAACCGTTATTACCGATGATGAAATGCGTTGGTCGCAGTCGAACGGCCGCGATAAGTTGTTTGCGCGTTTAATGCAAAACCAAGATGGGCAAGTGAGTGACATTCAACGACCTTCGATTTTTCACCCAAAGGGTGTTGATCTTGCGAATGTTAACTCGCGTGAAGCCGCGGTAGACTTGTATGAACAAGGCCTGCTAAGAAAAGCGCATTTATTTCCAACGGATTTTGGTGGTGAAGATGTAGAAGCGAATACCATCTATCTACCAAAGTCGGCATTTATTGAGAAGTATCAGTTTGAGCAAAAGGTGCTGCAGTATGCACAACAAGGGCTCATCAACAATTATACTGCTCAACCAATTTACCAAGGTGATTCATTTGTACCTGCTAAGTTGCAGTTATCGGCAACCGGACAAGAGAACATCAGCTTGGAGATCCACGTTTTTTAATACGTTGTTGCAACAACCATAAGGTTTATCCTGATGAATTTTAGGGTTGCTAAAGAGCAAGTTCCCTTATTAACGCTAATCGTTTTAGCCATAGCCTGGTCATGCTTTTATTGGTTTGACTTATGGATTAACGATTATGGTGCGAGTCGATACGATTGGCTGCTATTGCTCGATATCGCTTTAATTATTCCTACTGTTTGCTTTTATTGTATTAAGGATAAACAACAAGCGCTGTTGAAAAGCGTTGTCTACGCCAGTATCTTGATATTGGTTGGCAGTTGGGTAATACCCGAAGCGAATAAATCCATTTGGCAATGGGTAGAGTCTTTGCGCTATTTATTGTTGCTCGGCTTGGTTGCGTTTGAACTGCTCACCTTATACACGGTATTTTTTGCCATAAAAGTCGCGCTAAATTTAAGGCGTGATCCCGATCAGACGATTGCAAGCGCTGTTCAGTCGCGCTTTGGTCAAAGCTGGATTGCAACAGTTTTAAGTTTTGAAGCACGCGTTTGGACCTTTTGTTTGTTTGCGCATCGCTGCGCAAAGTCGCAGTTTATCGGAGAGCATCATTTTTTAGGTTATCAAAAGGATGGTGCGCAAAGTAATGCCTTCGCATTTATTTTGCTGTTGCTAATTGAATTGCCTATTGTTCATCTGTTGCTGCATTTTATCGCTTCGCCGGTGGCGGCCAATATTGTCAGTGGCCTAACCTTATTCGGACTGATTTACTTTATAGCTGAGTATCGAGCATTGGCAATACGTCCAACGTCGATTACTGAGAGTCGTTTGATTATTCGTTATGGCGTTTGGCAACCAATGGAAATTGAGTTGAGCTGCATTGCGAGTGTTGCAAGTCACAGTGAATATGTAAAACGCGGCGCTAATATAAAGCGATTTAACCTTTCAGGTAACCCGAATATTCATCTGACATTAACCAATGGCCAGCATATTTATTTAGGATTGGATAAGCCAAAATTGTTTATTACAAGCTTAACGCAAGCCATGCAGCGTAAATTCAACTAACTAATCTTACTCATTAATCAACCCTCTGCTCATTAATCAACCTTTTTATCTGCGGTTGTCAGTGGCGATTTAGTCGAGCTGGGCGCTGACATATTCAACTCCCCAGCCACTATGTGATTGGTTTGGCGCAAAGCTTATTAGTTGTGAGTCATCAATTTTTTCTAACGCCGCTTTTCCTTTATCGCGGCGCTTTAAATTAATTTGCTCAAGCATTTCTTGGGCCATTAGATTGATTTGCTTTAGCTCGGAACTTGAAAATTCAACGCCGTTTTCATTGAAGTTTGAAATGGCGTAATTGACCGTTACACTTGAACCGCGTAGTCCGGCAAGCTCTGCATAGGCCGCAGACTTAAGTAAACCTTCACGCGAGTCATCACTGGCGTATTTGGCAAACTCGACATCGTGTAATTCTGAAATATCGGCAATCGAGCCTTGCAGAACGGCTTCTTCTTGCATACTTCGATAAGCGTCCAATTGCTCGGCTGCAAGATAGCGTTGTTTCAGTGTATGAATCGCGACCATATCACCATAGTCGGCCATATGCAGTAGTGTGTCTTCCGAGTAGCTGGCATAAGCGGCAATATAGTCTGGCGGAATTAAGTAGCCAAGCTTAATCAGCTCCTTTTGTAATTCGTTGATTTGAATATGCGTGGTTAGCGTTTCGGCAGTCTTTTCTTCTGCTTTGATTGGTTTATTGGAGCTTAACTGTCGGCTTT
>JABXHQ010000130.1 GCA_013373545.1 Gammaproteobacteria bacterium | reverse complement strand
TGAACAGGAGCCGTCAGCGTTTGAACAGGAGCCGTCAGCGGGTGAACAGGAGCCGTCAGCTGACAGTGATGAGTTCAGTATCGACTTGCACGATGAAGCTGAGCCCGCAGGCGCGGAACTCACCGCGGCGCCATCGAATGATTGGCAACTGGTTGATGACAGTAACGATGATTACCAAAACGATGATTTCAGCAACGACAATCAAAGTGATACTTTTAGCTTAGAGAGCATTGAAGACGACAACATCGTTGAGGAAAGTTTCGAAGCCGCAACGAAAACATCAAGCGAAGTCGACGAAGATAGTCTTGATTGGAGCATTGATGATCTGGATTTAAGTGATGACTCGAGCGATGCTAGTGATACGATTGCCGACGACTCAGTGGTAGATGATGCGCTAACAGACCCAAATAGTAACGACGACGCGAATTCGCATGCCTACCCCGCGCAATTACCTGAAGCTGACGACACGCTCGATTTTAGTGAGCAGTCTTTTACTCTCGAAGCTGAGGCTACTGAGTCGGCAGAATCAGCGATGGCATTTGATGATGTCCCCTTGTTGGATGATACTGCGGTTGACTTGGAGTTTGAAGCGTTGCAAGAGCCGCAACCTGAGCGCGGACCGGATCAGCATATATGGGTCTTAGGTGCTTCTTTAGGTGGCCCTGCTGCGGTTAAGCGTTTTTTACAAGCGGTGCCCGGTACTGTGAATACAGCGTTTGTGTTGGCGCAGCATATCGATGAAAATTTTCTACCGGTGTTGTGCAATATCCTGGACACTCAAACGGCATTTCGCTCGGTAATTGTCGACGGTAAATTAAAGGTACAGTCAGGACGCATTTACATTGCTCCAATCGGTTCGCAAATACGCTTTGATGACGAAGGTTGCGTAGAAGTGATCGAACAGACTTGGACGCCCCCTTACGCCCCTTGTATTGATGATGTGATCGAGCAAACGGCAAAAGTGTACCGAGATAAATGTGGCGTGATTATCTTTAGCGGAATGGGCGACGACGGTACTCGCGGAGTGCAAAAAATGCAGTCGGAAAAGCTCACCGTGTGGACTCAATCAAGCGATACATGCGCGAATTCGAGTATGCCTGACTCAGTAACAGCTGCCGGACTATCTCAGTTTTCCGGTAGTCCTGAACAGCTGGCTGAAAATTTATCTGAATATTTGGACCAACGCGATGCAATGCGCGCTTAAGTCCCTGAACGATACAACCATGGGAGATAATCATGGAAAATAAAGTAGCGGAAGTTTACAGCTTGATGATCCCAATTATTGACCAAAGTATCTTGTTGCCGAACGTTACGGTTGCCGAGATTGTTCCTTTTGGTGATGTGGCCTATCAAGAAGGTGGTGCCGACTGGATGATTGGTTCGTTAAATTGGCGCGGCATGAAAATTCCAATGGTATCTCTGGATATTTTAAATGGCGGCGAAGATCCCCAAGCGAATAAACGCTCGCGGGTAGCGGTAGTTCACACGATTAATGGTGACGAAGATATGCCCTATATCGCGATTATTGTGCAAGGGATCCCTCGTTTGACCCATGTTACCGAGCCTTCAATTTCAATGGTGGAAGTCGCCGAGTTGGGCGTAGCCGATAAAGCACGTGTGCAAATTGGCACAATTGCAGCCACCATCCCCGACCTTGATAAACTTGAAGCCTTAATTAAAGAAGAGTTAGCCGCTTAAAACGGCTCGTGCAATAATTCAGCGGCGTCCGCTTGTTCATATTTAATGCGACAGCCGCTCGCCGCGAATTGTTGCTGTGGACCCTGTCCCGTTAATGCGATCTGGCGCATTGCTATGATCAATTCACAATGCCCCACTTCATCCTCATCAGTTAAACCCAAGCGTCCATGATATTGCAACTCCATCAGCGCATTGAAGCCAAAAAACTCGGGTGTGATTTGGGCTCCGAATGCGCGCGCAAGAATTTGCTTATCGTCAACTAAGTAGGGAAAGTCGAAGCGCGACTGCCGTGCAACCGAGCGCATGTAGGGGAGCGCATTCTCAGGTTGAATACTTGGATTGCTAGGATTAACCGCGACCATGCCAACGCCCATGTTCAGTAACAGCTTATTGAGCGTGGGTAATTTATCCAAGATAGGAGCTACATAGGGGCAATCATTGGCGATAAAGACTACGACCAAACCCATAGCGCCACGGCTGCGGCCCAAATTCCACTGTTGGCTATCAACGCCAGGCAAACTAAAGTCTGGTGCAGTCCAGCCAATTCGCGCATGGCTTTGCTGATTGGTGGTTTCAATATCCGTCACAAAAATCCTTTGCCTAGTGGCCATCAACAGTGGTGATTATTGTAACGATATTTAATCACGATCAAAGTAAAAATTATAATTAAATGAATAGGTTGAGTAGTGGTTGGAAAAAAACTTAATGTTGCTTGTCAAAACCTGTCTAACTGGTAGGCTAGTATTTTGACGATCCGGCCAAAAAAAGATGAAAATCTCGCCAGATCAAAGTAAAATTGCGCGCATTTGGCAGTCTAGCAGTCTGATGATCGTACTGAATGACTTAACTTAAAGCGTTCAGCATCAGAGCTGGACCAAGTGATTGATTAAGAGGTTTAACGCCCAATGGCTGAATATACTATTTTTACATCAGAATCCGTTTCGGAAGGTCACCCAGATAAAATGGCGGATCAAATTTCTGATGCGATTCTTGATGCCATCATTGCTGATGATCCGCACGCACGTGTTGCGGTCGAAACAATGGTGAAGACTGGCATGGCAGTGGTTGCAGGTGAAGTGCGTACGTCAACTTATGTTGATCTAGAAGACGTAGTGCGCGGTGTAATTGGTGATATCGGCTATACCAGTTCCGATGTCGGTTTTGATGGTGCGAGTTGTGCGGTTCTCAATGCAATTGGTAAGCAGTCAGCGGACATTGCCATGGGTGTTGATGAGGCGGCCAACAAAGACTTAGGCGCTGGCGACCAAGGGTTAATGTTTGGTTATGCGACTAATGAAACCGATGTGTTGATGCCAGCTCCGATTCACTACTCTCATCGCTTGGTTGAGCGTCAGGCACAATTGCGTAAAGACGGAACCTTACCTTGGTTGCGTCCGGACGCAAAGTCACAAGTTACGATGCGCTATGAAGATGGCAAACCAGTATCGGTTGAGGCGATAGTTTTATCGACCCAACACGATCCTGATGTCACTCAAGAGGAAATCGTTGCCGCTGTTATGGAGCACATTATTAAGCCAGTGATCCCAGCGCAATGGCTGCACGCAGACACTCAATACCATATTAACCCGACTGGCCAGTTTATTATTGGTGGACCGGTGGGTGATTGCGGCTTAACCGGGCGTAAAATTATTGTTGATACCTATGGTGGTATGGCGCGCCATGGTGGTGGTGCATTCTCAGGAAAAGATCCATCAAAGGTCGACCGTTCTGCGGCTTATGCGGGTCGCTATGTAGCGAAAAATATCGTTGCTGCGGGATTGGCCGATCGCTGTGAAATTCAAGTTTCCTATGCCATTGGTGTTGCTCAGCCGACTTCAATTTCGATCAATACTTTCGGAACCCACAAGATCGACGAAGCTAAAATTGCCGAATTGGTAACAGAGCACTTTGATCTGCGACCACAAGGAATCATCGATATGTTGGATCTACGCCGTCCAATCTATCGTAAAACAGCAGCATATGGTCATTTTGGTCGTGAAGATGCTGACTTTACTTGGGAGAAGACCGATAAAGCCGCCGCATTGAAGAGCGCAGCAGGCTTGTAATTTACGTTATAATACCTTTCTTTAAACCCAGCTGAGGGGCGCTGCAGCGGAACTTTTCTGTCACGCTCAGCTGGGTATCAATGTTTAATGCAAGGGCGCCCATTCAATATGAATGGAGAGACGTTATGTCTAATGCTGAATTTAATGATTACATCGTAAAAGATATTTCTGAGGCTGACTATGGCCGCAAGGAAATTCGAATTGCCGAAACTGAAATGCCGGGCTTAATGGCCATGCGTGAAGAGTACGGTACTGAAAAGCCGTTGCAAGGCGCTCGAATTGCAGGCTCATTGCATATGACGATTCAAACAGCGGTATTAATCGAAACGCTCGTTGAGTTGGGTGCAGAGGTACGTTGGGCGAGCTGTAATATTTACTCAACTCAAGACCATGCAGCCGCGGCGATTGCGGCGTCAAAAATTCCGGTTTTTGCCTACAAAGGTGAAACCTTAGAAGAGTATTGGGATTATACCCATCGTATTCTAGATTTCGGGAATGGCGAAACGGCTAACATGATTTTAGATGATGGTGGTGACGCAACTTTAGCTGTAGTGTTGGGCCAACGTGCCGCAAAAGACCTATCGGTTTTAGATAATCCTGGCTCGGAAGAAGAAACTTACTTGTTTGCTGCTATCAAGCAGAAATTGCAAGAAGACCCAGAGTTTTATGATCGCTGTGCAACTAACATCCAAGGCGTAACCGAAGAAACAACGACGGGTGTTAATCGTTTGTATCAAATGCAAAAGAATGGTGGATTACCATTTGCGGCCATTAATGTTAACGATTCGGTTACCAAATCTAAGTTTGATAACTTATACGGTTGTCGCGAAAGCTTGCTTGATGGCATCAAGCGCGCTACTGATGTAATGATCGCAGGTAAAATTGCGGTTGTCGCTGGTTACGGCGATGTGGGTAAGGGTTGTGCTCAATCATTATCGGCACAGGGTGCTACTGTTTTCGTTACTGAGATCGATCCGATTTGTGCTTTACAAGCAACCATGGAAGGCTATCGCGTTGTTACGATGGAAGAAGTGGTTTCGCTCGCTGATATTTTTGTCACAACTACCGGAAACTTCAATGTTATTCGTGAAGAACATGTCGCTGCTATGAAAGATCAAGCGATTGTTTGTAACATTGGTCACTTTGACAATGAAATTGATGTCGCCGCGTTGAAAAAATATGAGTGGGAAAACATTAAACCACAAGTTGATCATGTTATTTTCCCTGATGGCAAACGCATCATTTTGTTAGCTGAAGGTCGACTGGTCAACCTAGGCTGTGCCACCGGTCATCCATCATTTGTAATGTCAGCATCATTTACCAATCAAGTTATTGCTCAAATTGAATTATGGAAAAATGGCGCTAACTATGACAAGCAAGTTTATGTATTGCCTAAGCATTTGGATGAAAAAGTTGCCCGTTTACATTTGCAAAAAATCGGTGCTAACTTAACTGAGTTGTCACAACAACAGGCTGACTATATTGGGGTACCGGTTGCAGGTCCTTACAAGCCAGATCATTATCGTTACTAATCTCAAACAGAGAATAAAAAAACCCGCTTTGGCGGGTTTTTTTATGGTTCTAATTTATTTGTGCATTATTTACATATGCAAAATACGACTGTCTCTTTATATTTTACCGCGAACCTAGTTTGAGAAACGGACTCTCAAACTTTCTTAAGTAACATTGGACGTTGCAACGTTGGGCAGCTAGCCGCGTGTTTAGACAACAAGCCTTAGATAACAAAAAAAAATCTAGCCGTAGTGGTGTATTGCTGCGCGAACCGCAAAGTTTTCGCTGGCGATATTATATTGCAACAGCGCTATTTGCATGTTTCTTGCTGCTATTCTTTTTCGGAAAGTTTAATAATCGTGCGATCGTTTTTGGATATGTTGAAACGGTTGATGCGAGTTTAGCCGTTAAAGCTTTAACATCCGGCGTTATTGAAGATGTACTTATTACAGAAGATCAATTGGTAACTGCAAATGCGACTATAGCCACTCTTAATACTCGCGCACTCTACGCTGAGCAAGGCGATGCAGTGCTGTCATCAATCAACACTCTAACTAAGCTTCTGGAATCGAATGAGAAAAAGAGAGCGAACGCTGTTGCCTTATATCAGCGAAGTCTAAAAAGAATACAAGATGAAATTGAACTCAATAAAACCCAATTAGATTTATTGAACACCCAATTAAATATTAATCAAAAGAAACTAGCGACGCTAACTAAAAAGTTAGAAAGCAATCAAGCGTTAGCAAGCAGAGGGCTGATTGCCAAAGAAAAGCTTCTGCTAATTGAAGACGAGCTCCTTAATAATCAAGAGCAGCGACTGCAAGTTGCTCGCCAACGTGTGCAGCTTAATGGACAGGTGCAAAAACTAAAAAATGAGCTGGCTGAAAAACAATCTGCACACAATGCAGAATTGTTAGCGCTTGATGAAGAGAAACTTAATCTAGTTAATGATCGCGAAAAGCTTAGATTCGAACGCAAGCACGCCATCATTACGCCAAGTGAAGGGAAAATTTCGAATTTAAAAGTTAAACCGGGTCAATATGTAGCTGAAGGTGAGCTGTTGGCTGAAATACTACCGGAAAAGCGAGATTTTGAATTACTGTTAACGGTACCTGCAAGTAGTATAGCTGCATTCAAAGTTGGCAAAGTTATTAATATAAAACTTGATGCTTTTCCTTATCAAGAGCACGGCATTTTTACTGCTGAAATTGTCTCAGTGCCAAAGTCAGCAGTAAAACATTCTGAGTATCTGCACGGCAAGAAAATTTCTGAGCCAGTTTACTTAGTAAAAGCTCTTTTAAATCAACTTTCCGAAACTAAGCAAGCACTAGAGTTTAAGAAAGGTATGACATTTTCCGCTGAAATTATTCGCTCTGAGAAGACCCTGTTCGAGAGAGTTATGAATTAGTATGAATGCCTTTAATAAGCTGAATTTTCTTGCTGAAAATGGTTCACTACCGATTTATTACCAGTCTGAATTGGCAGATTGTGGCGCTGCTTGCCTTGCAATGGTAGCTGCTTATCATGGCTCTAATTTAAATGTTAAAGATGTGGTCGACTTAATCGGCGGTTATGGTAATGGATTATCGTTAAAAGACTTATCTCAAGCTGCCAATCGTATTGGATTTGATAGTCGCGCGATTAGTCTAGAAATGGATGAGCTTAATCAGTTGGTACTTCCTTGCGTACTTCATTGGGATTTTAATCACTATGTGGTACTTAAAAAAGTCAAGGGCGATAGCGTAACTATCCACGATCCTGCGGAGGGTCGCAAGAAACTTACATTAGAAGAAGTTTCTAAACATTTTACAGGTATTGCTCTAGAGCTTTCACAGCGCGTTAATCTGACTAATAGTGACCGTAAGCGCACGAGACTTGGTGATTTCTTTAGTGGATTAAGTGGTCTGGGTAAAATTTTATCAAAAGTAGCTTTGCTCACTGTTGCTTTACAAATTTTAACTCTGGTTAGCCCTTTGTTTATTCAGTTTGTGATTGATGACGTAATTGCAGTCAATGATCTTTACTCATTAAACGTACTGGGACTTAGTTTTACTCTAGTCCTGCTATGTACTTTATTTGTCGGATATGTCCGCCGAGAATTGATTCTATACTTATCCGCGCAGCTAAACTTACAGATGATATCCAACCTTTTCCGTCATTTGATTCATTTGCCGAGCGAGTATTTTGAGCGTCGTAAAGTCGGTGATATTTTGTCTCGATTTAACTCACTTACTGAAGTTAGAGAGTTTATTACTACCGGAGTAGTTTCATTTGCTCTTGATGGATTGTTAAGTCTTCTTACCCTAGCGTTAATGTTTGCTTACAGCAGTAAGCTCGCATTCATTGTGATAGGGTTTGTAATCTTACATATTACAATTAGAGCGGGATTCTTAAACTACCTACGCAGATTGACCGAGCGCAATATCAATGCTGAAGCAAAAGAGCAGTCAATTTTAATCGAGAGTATTCGTGGCGCGCAGAGTGTAAAGTTATTTGGTGCTGAAAATAAGCGAATCGAGACTTGGCAAAATACATTGGTTAACTCTCTTAATTCAGCAACGGATGTCGGCAAGGCCGACATAAAATTTGAAACATTTCAGAAATTTGTTCGTGGTTTTGAACATATTGTTATTATATTTTTTGCAGCTGTTTTAGTGCTCGATAATAAATTGACTTTGGGGATGATGCTGGCATTTGTTGCTTATCGGCTACATTTTAGTGAATCAATTAATAATCTAATATCTACTTTTATTAATTTCAAATTGTTAAATCTTCATCTCGATCGTATATCCGATATCACTCAAACAGAAAAGGAAGATGTAGGTATCGAGTGTGAACGTGAAATAGATGATGTAACTTTGCGTGCGGAAAACTTAAGCTTTCGTTATGTTAAGAATTCAGCACCGGTAATTGATCAATTATCCTTCAAAATCTCCAGTAAGGAATGCTTTGGGATAACCGGGGCTTCCGGAACTGGTAAAACAACTTTGCTCAAATTAATTCTTGGTCTGGTCAAGCCAAATAAAGGTGCGATTTATATCAATGACCAATCTATCTCAGAATTCGGCCTAATTAATTTTCGCAAGTTAATTGCAACGGTTATGCAAGATGACCAATTACTCAGCGGTAGCATCCTGGAAAATATTTGCTTTTTTGATAGTCATCCGGATATTGAGCGCGCGATCCGGTGCGCTAAGCATGCCGCTATTCATGATCAGATAATGGAAATGCCTATGGCTTATCAAACACTCATTGGCGACATGGGTAGTTCCTTGTCTGGAGGCCAAAAGCAACGTGTGCTTATCGCACGAGCGCTCTATAAAGAACCAAAAATATTGATTATGGATGAGGCTACAGCGCATTTGGATAAGATGACCGAGAAAGTTATTAACCAGAATCTAAGTAATCTCAACATCATAAGAATTATTGTTGCACATCGTCAGGAAACGATTGACCTATGCGACCGCACATTGGATTTAACTTGACTGAGGGATAATTATGACTGCTGAATTAAACCAAGCTACGAAAGAATATATCGGGCAATGTATCAGTACTCGATATCAAGAGTTGATATTGTTACCGACGGAAAAATGCAATTTTCGATGTACCTATTGCTATGAAGATTTCGAACTGGGCAAGATGAGCCGAGATACCATAGACGGAATTAAAAATTTCATTTCTCAGCGGGTAGCTGCAATCGATAAACTGCACTTAAGTTGGTTTGGCGGCGAACCCTTATTGGCAAAGGAAATAGTTCTAGAAATAGCTGAACATGCTTTTATTGAAGCGCAGAAGAATAATGTTGAGTTGAGTGGTGGGTTTACCACTAATGCTTATCTTCTTGATCAAGCATTATTCCAGCGGTTTGTTGCTTTGAAGCAAAATCACTATCAAATATCCTTAGATGGATGGGAAGACGTACATGATACAACTCGTAAGCGTGCCGATGGTAAGGGCACGTTTGATGTGATTTGGAAGAATATTAATACTTACAAAGCCGTCGCTGGCGATTTTCAGGTGGTTTTTCGTATTCATATAACTGACGACAACAAGGAGTCGTTAAAGAAATTGTGCCTAGAGTTAGGTAAGCGCTTTAATGATGATCCGCGATTTACATTAAATGTTCAAGATATCCGTGATCTCGGTGGTGATGGTGGTAAGGATATAAAGCGTATTAGCCAAGAAGAATATCTAGTCACAGAAGCGTTACTTAGCGCTATTTATTACGGTGAAGAGTTGAGTGATGTAGCTCCAAACATGGCGAGTAATGAAGTACGCTCAGAAAGCCTTAGTCCGCTATCGGAAACAGCTGGCGAAGGTTCAACTATTAAATACATCTGCTACGCCGCACGGCCTAACTCAATTTTAATTCGTTCTGATGGCTCTATTGGAAAGTGTACAGTCTTATTAGGCGATACGCGAAATACTTTAGGTAAGATTGCCAAAGACGGAAGTTTAGATATTAACAATGAAAAACTTAAACCTTGGTTAAAAGGTTTTAGTAATCTATCTAACAAAGCCCTTGCTTGCCCAGCGCCTTATTTGGATGAGAAGTTTGAGCAACTAGAGCGCATCGATATCGCTCAGTCGATATAAAAAGGAATTTGACATAGCGCCTCATGTCGAAAAGGAGCTTAGCAATTCAAGCGAGGTTTATTAGGGAAGAGTCTTAGAGGCATCATTAATATCATTCGAGGAAACAAAATGAAAATTATCGATATTGATAAAATAAGCATTAGCAAAAGCGGTGCTGTTGAATTGGACGGTGCTGAGTTAGAAGCAATGGCAGCGATGGGTGCTGGGTCAATTACTGGCGCAGGTACTAACCAGCGTTGTGATAACACTAGTAACTCAGCTTGTCGCAATACTCGTTCTTGCGAAGGATCAAGTAACTCTACATGTGTTAATGGTAGTTATTTGTATAAGTGTGAAGGCGTTGAATATCACCAATTCTAAGCCTTTGTAGAGCTAGCCTAGCTAGCTCTATCTAATAAAAGCCTTAGCAAATTAAGCGCATAATTATAGTAGTTAAATCAGTTTATAATAGGGCATGGTGCAGTTATGAAACGATTTTTAATTCTCGGGGTTTTACTTTTAGTAATTACGAGCGTTGTTGTTATTAATAGTCAAGAGGGACAAAGCGCGCGTGAAGTCAGCAGTAACTCTGAGCTAACAAAAGTCGATCAGCTAGCGCTTCCTAAAACCGAAAGATCCGCTAAAAGTGCAAATAGTGCTGAAATAAAACAAGAGGCGGAAGAGACAAAATTAATGGCAGATGAAGAGTTAACCGTTGAGTGTATAACCGTTGATGAATTTTTATCTTCCGGCTTAGCCGAGCAAGTTCAAAAATGGTATTCGAGTTGGGGCGCTCCGCGATTTGATATGTCAGAACAGGGTGATCAGCAAATTGCTCATGAGTATGCCGGCTATCAAAATGATGTACTGCGTGAGTTAGCTGAAAATGGTGACCGCTTAGCCCAATATGCATTGGGCATGAATTTGATCTGGCAGTCTTTTACGGGAGAAACCTTATCCCCACAATTAAATTGGGGGGATGATCTAATGAGTTCGCCAACGATCGAGTCGAATTACGATTATGAATTATTAGAGCAAGGACGGCAGTGGCTTCTTATAGCGGCTGCACAAGGCTATATTTATGCCTATACCGATATCGCTTTTTCTTATCAGTATCAGAAAGATGCTGAGACTTTAGCTGGACGAGAAAGTACCGTGGAAGAACTAGATGTTTTAAACTATGCATATGGCACTATTCCCCAGCAGATCATTCCTGAAATCGATAGTTTCTTCTTTCAAGGTCCTAAGCTTGATGAAGAAAGTTTAATCAAGGCTAAGTTAAAAACCAAAGAGTTTATTGAGGATCTAAATAAACGTCGTGCCGAATTTGGTTTAGGTGATTATAAAGCTCCACAAAAATCTGACTACTTTCAAGGATTCGAAATTTGTCAGTGAATGATTCGTCGATTTAACAAAACTCAAAGCAAAATATTATTCAATTTTAATGACAATAATTCACTACTAAAAAATTATTTTTTGTGAAGGTTAAGAATATTTTTGGTCATAAAAAATTCAAATTTTAGAGACTTAACTAAGCGAATAAATTCGATCGCTTTTATAGCAAGGTTTTATGGGTAACTGATTACTTTTATTAATTAATAAAGATAGAAAAACTAAATTGTTGTTTTAAATATTCTCTAGATAATAGCGGCGGAAAACATCGGTTAGACCTCAACTATTTAATGGAGATAAAAATGAATACTTTAAGTAAAGTGTTTTTGTTAGGAAGCTTGTCCGTCGCGAGTACTTTAGTTTTTGCCAATGACTATCTGCCAATGACTGCTGAAGACAGTAAGTCTTTTTCAAATAACCTCAACACTGAGGTTGTCGAAACCTATGGACGTGGCTGGAAAAAGTATACGACCTATATGGGGCGCAGTAACCAGTGGGTTTGGAGTTCTGACTCAAGCAGCCAAGTTTTTTGGTTTAATGACAATGGCGAAACCGAGCTATTAGTTGATTTTAATGCACCTGTGGGTACGCAATATAATGTAGCGATTGATGATTGCACAACGGCTGCTACGATTGCCGATAAAGACTATTCAGTGTCCACTACTGCAGGGCAATTCAATGGCGCAGTGCAATTAACTTTTAATGGCCAATGTCCCGATGCAGGGTTGGCTGAAGCTGTCTTTGCACCAGGCGTGGGTCTGGTTGCTTATGCCTATCAAAGTATAGCAGGACCTGTTATGGTTGAGCTAACCCAAGCAAAAGTGGCTGGAGTAACTTTTCCTATGTTTCATGGCATCAGCGTTACGAGTGAAATGCCCAGCGGGCGGATCCTGACGAATCAGCAAGATTCGGTAGCGGCCTATTTGACCTTGGAAAACCATTCAAACAGTGTCGAAACTTTTCAGTTTAATTCTGGCCAAACCTTCGATATAGAAATTCTCGATGTTAATGGTAATCGGGTGAATCTATGGTCGGCGAATAAGCGTTTTACAATGGCATTGCAAACCATTGAACTACAACCGGGCGCAACGCACCGCTTTGGTGGTGAAATCGACTTAGTAGATTTTGCTGGTAATACGCTGGATGTTGGCAGCTATGTGATTCGAGTGATGATCACCGGTAGTAATCACCCGCAAGCCAGTGCTTTTAGCCCGGTACAGTACGTTGTAAGTGCGCCGCTGTACATTGATAATATTTCGACCACACGCTAGGTAACACGGTTGAGATAGCGTATTTAGTAGCGCTATCTCAACTTACAATCTTCCTATTTTTCCGTTATAATTCGGGCCCTGAGTGCTCATGAAGAGCCATTTTCCACAAAAAGGACTGCCCGTGACTCTACCTTATATCCATACCTTTCGCGGTATCGCGATTATTTTTATTGTGTTAGGCCATGCTCTGTATTTCCAATTCGATTGGTCTGAGCACACATTTGCCTTTAATCTTTTAAAAGATGTTCTTAGTAACGGCACTGTCTTATTTGTGTTTATTTCCGGTTACTTGTTCAAACACTTACATGGCCGCTATACCTTATCAAGCTACTATAAAAACAAATTTAAAAACTTAGTGCTACCCTATTTAATTTTATCCGTTCCAGCGATCGCATTTACGGTATTGGTAGCACCGAGCTTTAGTCAACTTGCGGTATTTCACTCTGAGTCCATCACTTTGCAGGTGCTTTCCCACTATCTTGTTGGCGGCGCACATGTTAACTATGCATTATGGTTTATGCCGATGATTATTGTCGTGATCTTATTGGCTCCATTACTTGCCACTATATTCAGTTCACCGCAACGCTATTGGCTGGTGCTTCCGCTATTGGTGCTATCACTGTTAATTCATCGCTCGCCCGTACCGATAGTTGATGTGCCGCGTCATGTTATTTATTTTATCCCGGTTTTTATTATTGGTATGTGGGTTAATGATTGCCGCGATCAGGTTGAGGGTTGGCTCGAGCGAAATTGCTTTGGTTTATTATTGGTTGTGCTGGCATTAATTGCCTATCAATTTAACTTTGCTGACTATCATGGTTCCCTGTTAACCGAGCATGCGTTCGACAATAAGCGTTGGCTATTCGATTTTGAGTTGATCCAAAAACTGCTTTTTTGCGGATTATTTATCGGCTTACTCCGTCGCTATGAGTCGCTTAATTTACGCGTATTCGATATCTTGGCTCGTTACAGCTTTACGATTTTCTTTTGTCATATTTATATTTTTGTACTGATTGAGATAATTGTTGGTCATCAGCAGGTTGAAGGTAATGTGTTACTTTGGCTGCTACGTGCTTTGATAGCACTTTCGATGTGCTGCTTAATTGGCTTTATCGGTCAGAAATTATTTGGCCGCTATTCGCGCCAAATTGTCGCAAGTTAACTGTTCAGTTATTTAGATAATAGGGTTCGACTCAGTCGCTGTACAAGTTTAAAGTGAGCG
>JABXHQ010000009.1 GCA_013373545.1 Gammaproteobacteria bacterium | reverse complement strand
ATATATATACGAAAAACCGACTTTTAAAGCTACCTTGCTGTTGAGAAGAAAATTTCACCGAGGACGCAAGATAATTAGAGTCAAAGTCAATTATCATTAACTGCTTCACTCGTTCTTGGCTTCCCAAATGCATCGAATGTGCGACGCTCTGCGACAGTGCCTTGCATGTCCGCTAATGCGACTAAATTGACTCTGACCCTATTTTTTTCTTTTTATCGCTAGGGCGTGATTAAATGCTTTTTGACCGCAAATACTACTCGGTTATTATTGTGGCCACTGGCACGCTCATTACTTCCAAACTCAGTTAGCATCCAAATATTATCCGACGTTAGCGCATAATGAATATCTTCTAATCCAGCTGGATAAGTTTTCTTCTGGCTAGCGATTTTAGTGAACTCACAAGTATTAGTATTTAGCTGACCATAATAAAGAGTTGAGTCATGGCCTCTACCCCAACTGGCAGAAATCCAGAAGTTACGGTCGTAACCTGCTGCACGGCTACTGGCCAGCGCAGCACCTTGCATCTCGCTATAGAAATACCCACAACTACGAAAATCGGAGATTTCATTATTCACTATTGAAGAATACCAACCGATTTTATTTTTTTCCTTAAAACATTCAGGTGCATTATCATGCGGCCCGTCTTCATTACCACCATCATTCCTACAATTGTTATATGCACCAACAACAAACTCGTTGTTATCCCAATTGTAAGATAGAAATGAAGGTTTTATATCCACCGTATAACTCGACTCGCGTCGAATAATATAGCGATAGTTGTGAAACGAATCGCGATCCGCACTGGGCACTTCTTCTATAGCATCAATCGAAAAAGTATGGATCTGATAATGATTAAGATCGCTAGCGTCAGCTCGATTACTTTTCTTCGCCAAACATATAGAGGTGTTTGAAATGCAGCGCGAGTCTGGAACATGAAATTTTCCTTGCCGATAAACCAAGCCACCCGCATGCATATTGGTGAAAGGATTGCCATTTTCATCAACCAGCAATATGTGACGGTAACGCACTCTACTCATTTGACTAACATTAGCAATTGATATTCGCGTACCTCGGTCCTGATAGTTTGCTGCTTCCAAACCATACCATGAAACAGCTATATAGCGTTGTCCGTTTGGTCGGACAAATCCAGCAATACCCTGCGGACGCCATTTTAGAGTTGCATTATCGCCATTATTAAACATAAAGCCCGTATGCGCATCTGGAAAATCATTCAATTGCCTACGATTTAACGTCTGGGCCTCGCGGTTATAGTCTAGCTGCTCAATTGTTTTGATAGGATAATTGGTTGCTAGCAAATCAATATGAATAAGGATTAGAAAAAGTAGCAAAAAATAACGTTTCATAAGCATACTCGCATCAATAAAGATTGAAGAAATATTCTCAGTTCAACGGACTAATGAATACTGCGAGCTCATTATTTTACGACGACAGAAACAGAGACATTGGACTAAACGACAGTCTAGTCCAAAATCAATCAATATAGAAACATAATTTCAAACCATAGGCTATTGGCAAACAGCCTCAAATTACTTGGCCAAAGTAGCGATAACTCAAGCAAACGCTCTAAGCCTATCGATAACCTTTAAAGGCAAAATAACGAGCTCAATCGATGCTTGCATAGGGTCCGTCGCAAGAATATCTAATTGTAATTGCTGCTTTAATAGCTTTCTTAGTTCGCCAATAATCGCCGGAGGCAAATCGCTGCTTAGTCGTTTCGCATTTATCCTATGCTGCGAACCACTAAGATTTAGTTCGACCGAAACTGCGGCACTCGATAATTCTATATTACTGAATGTACAGTCAGCATATGAAGCAATTACTAAACTCAACTCGGAAAAAAAGTCATTAAAGTTATCAGCAGTGGCAAACTGACCACGCGAAAAAGCCACCTTAGATTTAGGAACAATTGCTGCAACTTTTTCTTCGATGCTTGCTTGATTCAAGCTAGGTACACTGTTTAGACGCTGATACGCTTGTGCTTTATTGGTTATAATATCTTGCTTTACTAGATATTCTACCCAATCAATATTTGGCTGTTCAGATGACTGCTCCCACTTGGCTCTTGTCTCCCGCTTCGCTTTTTCTTGTTGCTCAACGGCTTCCCCAGCTTTTGCCATTGCGCTGGCAAAACCTTCGAACATCTTGCCCATCTTATTCGGCTTTTCTGGTGTAAATTTCTTTTTAATAAATCGATACAGCATCCATAGCACAATAGCACCAACAATCACATTGGCTACATTAGTGCTAAAGATGTAAATAACCAAATATAAAATGGCCAGCGGGATCACTCGCCAAAGAATAAACTTTCGAATTAAAGCAATTTTCTTTTTAACGGCAACATTCGACGCGGTCGGCTTAAGCTTTGCCAGATCAATATTTTCTTGTTGACTCTCAACACAGTAATCAAAAGCGGTTTTTCCATCACGATCGACAACATTGATATCGACATTGTAATTTAACAACAGATTTATGGCTTCATCATTAGTTAACTGGCAAGCCAAAATAAGCGGACTAATCTTACCCGATGCAAGCGCATTGACATCGGCTTTAGCGTTAATTACCCACTCGACAATCTCGATACCATTAAACAATGATGAAGTAATTGCACTGTGTAAAGGTGTACTTTTATCATCATCTTTAGCATTTATGTTAAGACCATGACCAAGTAAATACTCCGCCATATCGATATTCGCCCGCAAACACGCTTGATGGAGCAAGGTCTCACCGGCGTAGCAATTAATGTCTGCGCCTTTTTCTACTAAAAACTCTACGATATCACGATGCCCATTGGCTACCGCCATGAAAAGTGCAGTGGCATCATCATCGTCTTTAAACTGGATATCCGCGCCCGCTGCAACTAACAATTTAACCAGTTCAAAATTACCCTTGCCACTGGCAAACATTAAACAGCTTGAATCATCTTCAGTAATTTCTAATGGTTCGGTTATTTGTTCTTCAAGCTCAGCTAATTCATTAAGCCCGTCAAGCCCCATCATAGACATAAGCTTTTCAGTGTCTTCGTCTTCCTCGTCTTCCTTCTTTTCGGGCAGGCATACCAATGCATTTGCATTAGCTCCCTTATCTAATAACCAAGTTGCCGCTTCGAGGTTATTATTAATGACCGCATAAGCAAGCGGGGTATT